>NZ_JBIYCZ010000024.1:0-48549 GCF_044908245.1 Bacillus sp. RC242 | reverse complement strand
GATCAAACTCTCCAATAAAGTTAGTTTGTCTAGCATCTAAAAATAAAAATTGACGTTCACGTTGTTTGTTTCGTTCAGTTTTCAAAGAACTACTTAGCCGCTCATTTGCGACTTCCTTATGTTAACATCTTCATTTTTCGATGTCAACTAAGTTTTTCAATTTCTTTTTTGTCGTTTTCTGCGTTTCCGCATCAGCGACGGTTATTAATATATCATGTAGAAAAATGAAATGCAATAGTTTTTCTAATAAAATTTTTAACTTAGTAAAAAAGCATAAAAACAGCACCTTTCTTCTATATAAGTATAGTTTTTTTAATCCAGCATCCATTTAACGAGTAATAATCTCGCGTTCCTTTTAATAGAAGGTTTCTCTCCCCTCAAATAAAGAAATAAAAAAAGCTTTGGAGAAATCTCCAAAGCTTAGTCTTGTTTATGGCGCATAGCTGGGAATAATAATACGTCACGAATAGATGGTGCGTTTGTTAATAACATAACAAGACGATCAATACCGATTCCTAACCCGCCCGTAGGAGGCATACCGTACTCAAGAGCTTCGATATAATCATCATCCATCATATGAGCTTCGTCATTACCTTGCTCGCGCTCTTTTAGTTGAGCTTCAAAACGTTCTTTTTGATCGATTGGATCATTTAACTCAGTGAATGCATTTGCATGTTCACGTGCAACGATAAATAACTCGAAACGATCTGTGAATCGTGGATCTTCGTCATTCTTTTTCGCAAGTGGCGAAATTTCTACCGGATGACCGTAAATAAATGTTGGTTGGATTAATTTATCTTCTATTTTTTGTTCGAAGAACTCATTAATAATATGACCAACTTCCATTGTATTCTTAATTTCCACATTATGTTCTTTTGCAAGTTCACGCGCTTCTTCTACACTCATTGGATTCCAGAAATCTGCTCCAGAGTGTTGCTTAATTGCATCTACCATATGAAGACGTGTCCATTCTGGCTCTAAATTAATTTCATAATCACCATATTGGATTGTTGTTGTACCCAATACTTTTTTCGCGATATGAGCAACCATATTTTCTGTCAGTTTCATAATATCATTATAATCAGCGTACGCTTCATATAATTCAATCATCGTAAACTCAGGGTTATGACGAGTTGATACACCCTCATTACGGAATACACGGCCGATCTCATAAACCTTTTCTAATCCACCCACAATAAGACGTTTTAAATGAAGTTCAATTGCGATACGCATATATAATTCCATATCTAACGCATTATGGTGTGTAGTGAAAGGACGAGCAGACGCTCCACCTGCAATCGCGTGCATCATAGGCGTTTCTACTTCAAGATAACCGTTGTCATCTAAATATCTTCTCATTTCACGAATGATTTTACTACGGGTAACGAACGTTTCACGGCTTTCCATACTTGTAATTAAGTCCAAGTAACGTTGACGATAGCGTTGTTCAACATCTTTTAATCCATGGTATTTATCCGGTAATGGACGAAGGGATTTCGTTAAAAGTGTAAATCCTATTGCTTTTACTGAAAGTTCTCCAACGTTTGTTTTGAACACTTTACCTTCAATACCTACTAAGTCACCTAAATCTGCTGTCGTAAATAACTCGTACTCTTCATCTCCAACAGTATCTTTACGAACATAAATTTGAACTTGCCCCTGTAAATCTTGAATATGCGCAAATCCCGCTTTTCCTTTACCGCGTTTTGTCATAATACGACCAGCGATAGAAACAGTGATTTCTTTCTCTTCTAATTCTTCTTTAGAGAATTCTCCATATAGACTTACTAAGTCAGTTGTTGAATTTGTGCGTTCAAATCGCTTACCGAACGGATCGATTCCTTGCTCACGCAAATTATGTAGCTTTTCACGACGAACAAGCAATTGGTCGTTTAATTCTTCGTGGTTCATGTTATCCATGATATTAATATCACTCCAGCTCTATTAATTTTTACAATATATACAGTATAGCATTTTCTACTCAACTAGAAAAACTGCCAGCAACTAACTGGCAGTTCTTCTTTCTTTCACGTAATTATAGGAAGTGTATAGAAGAATGTCAATCTCCTATGC
The DNA here is from genome assembly GCF_044908245.1 of Bacillus sp. RC242. Lineage (NCBI taxonomy): Bacteria > Bacillati > Bacillota > Bacilli > Caryophanales > Bacillaceae > Bacillus > Bacillus sp. RC242. Next base: position 46,476 of record NZ_JBIYCZ010000024.1, on the reverse strand, counting down.
CCCCTTATTAACCAACATAAATTGTTTGTTGTTTCGCTTCTACTTCTTCTACAAATGCACCTAATACATTCGCAAGGTCTTCACGTGTGTCGCAAGTATTGATACCATTACGCACACTCGCATTACCACGAACACCTTTTAAATACCAAGCTGCATGCTTTCTCATCTCTCTTACGGCAACATTTTCGTTCTTTAAATCGATAAGACGATCTAGATGCAACATACATACATCAATTTTCTCACGCACTGTTGGTTCCGGCATTAACTCACCTGTCTCTAAATACTTTACCGTACGATAAATCATCCACGGATCTCCAAGAGCAGCGCGACCAATCATAACACCATCTACACCAATTTCATCAAGCATACGCTTTGCATCTTGTGGTGTTTCGACATCACCATTTCCGATAACCGGAATATTTACAGCCTGCTTTACTTGTTTAATAATATTCCAATCCGCTTTACCTTCATACATTTGTACTCGTGTACGCCCATGAACCGCTATCGCTTGTCCACCAGCACGCTCAACAGCTCTAGCATTTTCTATTGCGAAAATATGTTCTTCATCCCAACCAATACGCATTTTAACTGTAACTGGCTTTTCAACAGCATCTACAACCGCCGCTACCATCTCATATATTTTATTTGGGTCTAAAAGCCACTTTGCTCCTGCATCACACTTAGTGATTTTCGGCACTGGGCACCCCATATTAATATCAATAATGTCTGCTGTCGTATATTTATCTACGTATTTTGCAGCATCCACAAGAGTTTCTTTCTCTCCACCAAAAATTTGTAAGCTTAATGGCTTTTCTCTCTCATCGATATATAGCATATCTAATGTTCTTTTGTTATTAAGTAATATTGCCTTATCACTTACCATTTCGGCACAAACTAAACCTGCACCAAATTCTTTTACTGTCAAACGGAATGCAGAGTTACACACTCCCGCCATCGGTGCTAATACAACCGGATTTTTCATCTCAATATTTGCAATCTTTAACACTCGATTTACTCCTTCCTTCATAGTCACTTCGGCATTAGTTCATCTATCGAGACCTTTAATGCTTTAGCAACTTCTACTACAAAATCTTGGGAAGGCGATCGATTCCCTCTCTCAACTTCACCTAAAACAGATACAGATACCCCTAATTCTTTCGCAAAACCTTCTTGTGTATAGCCTTTTAGCTTTCGAAAAGCACGAATGCGTCTTCCCCATTTTTCTGCTTCCATACCGTTACTCCCTCTCGCCTTTTCATTTCTTCTACTTGTGAACGTGAAATGCCTTGTTTTATATCTTGATTGATTTCTAACAACGGAACGATAACAAAAGCTCTTTCGAACATCCGCGGATGCGGAACAATAAGATTCTCTGCTTCAATATTTTCTTGATTATATAGTAAAATGTCAAGGTCGATGGTCCTCGGGCCCCATCTAATTTCCCTTTTTCTTCCTAGGTCATTCTCTACCCTTTGTGTTACTTTCAATAATTCTTGCGGTGATAAATTGGTAGAAATTTTTATAACTAAATTTAAAAAGCAATTTTGGTCAGTATAGCCAACCGGATCGGTTTCATATACAGACGAAACATCATCAACTTGGATATGCTGGTTTTTATTTAAAAACTGAATCGCTTCAGTTAAATAAGTATAACGCTCCCCAATATTGGAACCTAATGCAATGTACGCTATATTATTCATGGACGCTCTCTCGTAATTTCTACCGCTACAGCACGATAATGTCCTGGTATCGGCGGATCCGGTTTAATTACCTTAATTGTACACCGTGAAATACTCTCATATTGTTTCAATATATCTGTAGCGATATTTTCAGCGATACTCTCTACAAGCTTATAAGTTCTATCTTCAACAACTTTTCTACACAGCTCAAAAAGTTCCCCGTAATTGACAGAATGCTCTAAGTCGTCACTTTCTCCTGCGCGTTTTAAATCCAACTCCACCGTTAAATCTACTTTAAATCTCTGACCTAATTTATTCTCTTCTGGGAATACACCATGATAACCGTAAAACTCCATATCATGGATATAAATTTTATCCAATTACTTTACCCCCTTACCAATCATCGCATCCATCATCTTAGCCATACGCGCCATTTCTTTCACATCATGAACACGGATAAATTCACAGCCCTTTTCAATACCAAGACAAACGGTAGCACCCGTTCCTTCAAGACGCTCCTCCACTGGTAAATTTAATACATGACCAATAAAGGACTTTCTTGAAGTACCTAAGAGGACTGGATAACCCAGTACATTTAACTGTTCTAAATTACGCATCGCTTCTAAATTTTGTTCAGGTGTTTTCGCAAAACCGATACCTGGGTCTAAAATAATATTCTCGTCTCGTACACCAGCATCTTTAGCAATTTTAATACTTTCATACAAATCAACAATCATATCAGCCATTAAGTTGCGATAGTTCATATTATCTCGGTTATGCATTAAGATAATAGGTACATCATAATAGGCTGCAACTTCAGCAATCTTCGGTTCCGCCTTCGCTCCCCAAATATCATTAATAATATGAGCACCAGCTTCAATCGCTTGTTTTGCAACTTCAGCTTTATACGTATCGATAGAAATAGGTAATTTCGCTTCTTTCGAAACCGCCTGAATCATCGGAACGACTCGCTTTATTTCTTCTTCTACCGAAACTTTAGCAAAACCCGGGCGGGTAGATTCACCACCGATATCAATAATATGAGCACCTTCATTTTTCATTTCTTTCGCATGTCGCACCGCAGCATCTACTTCGTTGTAACTCCCACCATCAGAAAATGAATCTGGCGTTACATTTAAAATCCCCATAATTAATGTCTTTTCATTTAAGTTCAATGTATATTCGCCGCAGCGCAAATCATAATCCCACTTCAAACTACACATCTCCTCTTCGCAATTCATTTCTGCTCCACAATTTCTCTCTCTGCACTCCATAAAGATCCATAAGTCTTTTTGTAACCACTCCCACTTTACCCGGGAAATCTTTCTCCTCTATACGATAAAGGGGGACAATCTCTTGAATAGAGTTCGTTACGAACACTTCATCCGCTGAAAGCAATTCATCTTTTGTAAAGAAACCTTCCTTTACTTCTATATCTAGCTCTTCAGCAGCCTTTATAATAAACGCACGAGTGATTCCGTTTAAAATCCCTGTTTCTAATGAAGGAGTATATAAAATACCTCCTTTAACAAAAAAGAGATTCGAAACAATACCCTCTGCAACATAACCTGTTTCGGTAAGAAAAACACCTTCCTTATTCACAACATTTCCAATTTCGCGTTTCCCTAAAATATTATTTAAATAATGATGGGACTTCAAGCGAAATGCACCCTCAGGTGTATTTCTCACTTGCTTTAAAATAACTCCTTCTTTTTCCACTACATTCCCTGGAGCTGCTAAAGGTTTTATAAAAACAATAACAGACGGTTCTTCATATACTTCCGTTTGTAATCCTATTTCATCTATACCCGCCGATACATTTAAGCGCACATACGCATGCTTTAACTCATTCTTAACAAGTAGATTCTTTAAAATAAGCATCACTTCATCTTTTGTCATTGTCCATTTGATTTGCAATATATCGAGCGCATCCATTAAGCGTTCATAATGATCATCCAATAAAAAGGGATGACCATTATAAATACGAAATGTCTCAAAAACCCCAAGCCCATATAGGTAACCGTGGTCATAAGGAGAAATTTTCGCTTCACTCGCTTCTACATACGCGCCATTTACGTAAATTAACACGATGTCACACTTGGGCTATATTTGCGAATGAAATTCTGTAGCAACTCTTTCCCGTGAGAAGTCATAATAGATTCCGGATGGAATTGTACCCCTTCAATCGGCAACGTTTTATGACGAAGCGCCATAATTTCACCTTCTTCAGTCCAAGATGTTATCTCTAAACAATTCGGTAACGTCTCTTTTTTAACGATAAGAGAGTGATAACGTGTCGCGGTAAATGGATTTGGGATATCAGAAAAAATCGTCTGCCCATCATGATGCATTAAAGATGTTTTTCCATGCATCAAACGCTCTGCCCTGACAACATCCCCTCCAAATACTTGCGCAATTGATTGATGTCCAAGACAGACCCCAAAAACCGGAAGCTTACCTGCAAAATATTTAATAACATCCATACTGATTCCCGCCTCATTAGGACTACATGGACCTGGCGAAATCATTAAAAAATCTGGTTTCATATTCTCAATATCCGAAATAGTCACTTCATCATTACGCTTAACAATAAGCTCTTGTCCAAGTTCTCCAAGAAATTGCACTAAATTAAATGTAAAAGAATCATAATTATCAATCATTAATATCATTTCTCTCACCTAACCGTTTCTTCGCTACTTTCTTTTGCACGCCATAAAGCGATTGCTTTTTTTAACGACTCTTTATATTCATCTTTTGGATTTGAATCAATTACAATACCCGCTCCAGCTTGCACATGCGCTTGTCCATCTTTAGCAAGTAGTGTTCGGATTACAATATTCAATTCCGTATCTCCAGAATAACCAATCCAACCAATTGAACCCGTATAAATTCCTCGGCGAACAGGTTCTAATTCTTCAATAATTTCCATCGTACGTATTTTCGGGGCACCGGTAATTGTCCCACCAGGAAATACAGCCTTCACCAAATCGAAAGCATCTTTATCTGCTTCCACCTCACCACGCACATTAGAAACAATATGCATAACGTGTGAGTATTTTTCAATTACCATAAATTCATCTACTTCAACAGTGCCATATTTACAAACCCGGCCCAAGTCATTTCGTTCTAAATCCACAAGCATTACATGCTCTGCTCTTTCCTTTTCATTTTCAATTAATTCTTTCGCTAATTCTTCATCCTCTTGCTCACTTGCTCCTCGAGAGCGCGTACCAGCAATCGGTCTTGTACTCACTTCTTTTCCTTGCTTTTTAATTAGCAATTCAGGCGAAGCACTAACAATTTGAAAATCTCCAAACTCCAAGTAACCCATATATGGAGATGGATTAATTTCACGAAGACTTGTATATATTTCTAATGGATGTGTTTGTAATGTTCTTTCTTGTCTTGTCGACAAGTTTACTTGAAACACATCACCCGCTCCAATATATTCTTGAATACGTTCAACGGCCTTCATAAAGCCCTCTTCCGTAAAAGCGACTGCTTCATTTTTCTTTTCAGGACATTCAAACGGCATAATCACTTCGGGAGCTTCTTTCATCCAAAGACCCTTCCATTCATTTAATCGTTCTTCTGCCTCTTCACACTCATCTACATAATGCGTAATAATCCATAATACTTTCTCCTGTTGATCATACACAAACACGTCATCAAATAACAAAAAGAATATGTCAGGTATATTAATATCATCCTCCGCAAGAGAAGAAAGTTTTTCAATATAACGGATACAATCATAACTAAAGTATCCAATTGCCCCACCCTGAAAAGGTGGGTACTCCGGATTATAATCCGTTTTCCATTTCTCCATATACGCTTGCATTAAATCTAATGGATTCCCTCGCTCTATTGTTTCCTTACCACTTTCGCTTATATGTAACGTCTCATTCTTACCCTGAATTACCGCTATTGGATCCAGCCCAACAATGTTATAACGACCACCACGTCCACTTTCTAACAAAATATGTTGCGGCTTATCCTGAGAAAGAAATTTATATTGCTTAAAGAAATCTAACTGATATGGAATAGAAAGCGCTAAAGATTTTCTTCGTTGCATATCAACACCCCGTCTTCTGTTATCCCACCCTCTTAAGCCAATCAACTCAAACTACATAAAATTATTTATATAGAGAATGATTATACTTGAGGGCTAGTGAAAATAAATTAATTATACTACTTCTTATTTTACATGAAGTTTTCTAGTCATTCACTCTTTTCCTTTTTCCAATCAAAAAAGAAAAAGCATCCTTTTTTAAGGATGCTTTTCAAATCACATTCAATTATGACTCAAATTGATAAAGTGGTGTACTTAAATAACGTTCACCGTTACTTGGGATAATAACAAGTACCTTTTTCCCTTTACCTAATTTCTTCGCAACTTCTGTCGCTGCATAAACGACTGCTCCCGAAGAGATACCAACTAAAATACCTTCTTCTTTAGCCACTCTTCTCGCATATTCGAACGCTTGCTCCGTTTTCACTTGAATAATTTCATCATATACCTCTACATCCAATGTCTCCGGAACAAACCCCGCTCCAATTCCTTGGATCTTATGTGGTCCTGGCTTTCCACCAGATAATACTGGTGAATCCGCAGGTTCTACCGCGTAAATTTTGATATCTTTATAAGCTTCTTTCAGCACTTCACCGGCGCCTGTAATTGTTCCACCTGTACCAATACCTGCGATAAACGCATCTAATTGATCCCCCATCTGTTCAACAATTTCTGGACCTGTTGTTATACGATGGATTTCTGGATTCGCTTGATTTTGGAACTGTTGTGGTATAAAGTACCCATGTTCTTCTGCTAATTCAGTTGCCTTTCGAATTGCTCCGCCCATTCCTTCAGGTCCTGGAGTCAATACTAATTCAGCACCGTAAGCGCGTAATAAATTACGACGCTCAATACTCATTGTTTCTGGCATTACTAAAATTGCCTTATATCCTTTAGCAGCTGCTACCATCGCTAAGCCAATACCTGTGTTACCACTTGTCGGCTCAATGATTGTATCGCCCTCTTTTAATAATCCTTTATTTTCAGCATCTTCAATCATAGCTAACGCGATACGATCTTTAACACTGCTCCCCGGATTCATAAATTCTAATTTTAAGTATACATCTGCGCTGTCTGATTCTACGATGCGGTTCAACTTAACGATCGGCGTTTTCCCGATTAATTCTGAAACTGATTGTGCCACTCGCATTCCTGTCACTCCTAACACCGAGTATTTTTATTGGTTTTATCTATATTTAGATTTTGTCAGAAAATTCCCTGTTTGTCAATCTATTCGGGCGGCTGATTCTCCGCCTAAACTTCTTTATTACAGGTTCTCAATTAGACTTGTAATATCTTCTTTAGCGAATTTATGTCGTTCATTACAGAAGTGACAGTGAACTTCCGTCTCTTCTTCTTCTGCACGAATTTGTTCTAGCTCCGCTTTACCTAAACTAATTAGCACGCTTTCAATACGCTCACGTGAACATGTACAATTAAATTGAACATCCATTGTTTCTAGCACTTTCACTTTATCTTCTCCAAGCACTTCATACAGTAATTCTTCTGGAGAAAGACCTTGTTCGATTAATTGTGATACTGGCGGGATTTGTTGAAGACGCTCTTCAATAAATGAAATTGTTTCTTCCTGCGCACCTGGCATAATTTGAAGAATGAATCCACCCGCCGCTAATACGCTATCATCTCCATTTACAAGAACACCAACACCTACAGAAGAAGGCGTCTGCTCAGAAACCGCGAAATAATATGTGAAATCTTCCCCTAGTTCTCCTGAAACAATGGGAGATTGACCAATAAACGGTTCACGCATACCGATATCTTTAATTACCGTTACAAATCCTTCTGTACCTACCGCTTGATATACACGTAATTTTCCTTGTTCCGTTCCTTCAAAATCAACATGCGGATTCGTTACATAACCACGTACATCCCCATTTGCATGAGCATCGACTAAGATAGGACCAATCGGGCCGTTACCCTCTACTTTAATCGTTAACTTCTGCTCGCCTTTTAACATAGCACCCATCATTGTACCCGCAGTTAAAGAACGACCAAGTGCCGCTGAAGCTGTTCTCCATGTATCATGACGTTTTTGCGCCTCACTTACTGTATTTGTTGTACGTACACTATAAGCACGAACCTCTCCATTAAACGCTAACGCTTTTACTAAATAATCTTTCATACTTATTTATTCACCCTTCTCATGTTGTAAATTTGTATTACGCTCATATAACATATACAAACCTTTTAACGTTAAAAACGGATCTACAATATCAATTACATTTGATTCTTCTGAAATTAATTTTGCCAATCCACCTGTTGCAATAACTTTCGGTTCTTGCTTAGCTTCTTCCTTCATACGCTTAACAATACCTTCCACTTGTCCAACGTATCCATAAAGAATACCTGATTGCATTGCACTTACTGTATTCTTCCCGATAACACTACCCGGTTTTGTAATTTCAATACGAGGAAGCTTTGCTGCCCTGCTATATAAAGCTTCTGCCGAAATCATAATTCCTGGCGTAATAACGCCACCCATATAATGCTTCTCTTCGTTAATATAACAATATGTAGTAGCCGTACCAAAATCAACAATAATAAGCGGACTTCCATATAAGTGGATTCCTGCTACTGCATTTACAATTCGGTCCGCGCCTACTTCACGTGGATTTTCATATTTAATATTCAAGCCAGTTTTTATCCCAGGCCCCACTACAAGCGGTTTAATTTTAAAATACTTTTCACACATACGCTCTAAAGCGAACATAATTGGCGGTACGACTGAAGACACAATAATACCTTTCACATCTTCAAAAGAAAGACCTTCATGCTCAAGTAACTGCTTTACAAGCATCCCATACTCATCTTCTGTTTTATGACGATCTGTTTCCATGCGCCAATGCTGACGAAGTTCCCCCTCTTCAAACACACCTAGTACCGCATTTGTGTTCCCTACATCCAATACAAAAATCATATTCTCACCACTTATCTTATTTAATCTATATTTGCGCAGTATGTATAAAACTTATAAAAACATCATATCACACATACTTATATAATCAGTTTTTCTATACTCATCATTGTACAAAAAGATTACTCTCTATTTCAATTTTAAATAATAGTTTCATTCAATTTTTTTTGCCACTTAAATTCATTCCACAAAAAAAAGGAGTGACTATTGTCACTCCTTCGTTTCTTACTTATCTTCTGTATCTTCATCGTCTTTCTTCATATTGATGTTTACTTTCACATCATCTGAAGATGTTGGACGCTCAGGTAATCTGCCATAATCATATAAATGATTAATTTGCTCTGCATCTAATGTTTCTACTTCAAGTAACGTTTTCGCGATAATATCAAGCTTATCTCGTTTTTCAGTAAGAATTTGTTTCGCACGAGCATAACAGTCTTTAATAATTATTTGCATTTCCACATCAATTTCATGCGCGATTGCATCACTGTAGTTTTGTTCTGAATGGAAGTCTCTTCCTAAGAATACCTGACCACCTTGTGAGCTACCAAATTGCATCGGTCCAAGCTTATCACTCATTCCGAATTCTGTAACCATACGTCTTGCAATACCAGTCGCACGTTGGAAGTCGTTGTGAGCACCTGTACTTGCTTCACCAAATACAATCTCCTCAGCTACTCGACCACCAAGTAAACCAGTGATTTTATCAAGTAACTCTGGTTTTGTCATGAAGTAACGATCTTCCTTCGGAAGCATTACCGCATATCCACCAGCTTGACCACGAGGGACAATTGTTACTTTATGAACGATATCTGCTTCATCAAGGACAACACCAATTACAGTATGGCCAGCCTCATGGAATGCAACGATATTACGTTCTTTTTCAGAGATAACGCGACTTTTCTTAGCTGGACCTGCAATAACACGATCCGTCGCTTCATCGATGTCACTCATATCAATTTTCTTCTTATCTTGACGCGCAGCTACTAAAGCAGCTTCGTTTAATAAGTTTTCAAGATCGGCACCAGAGAATCCTGGTGTACGAGTTGCAATTGCTCTTAAGTTGACATTCTCATCAAGCGGTTTATTACGAGCGTGTACCTTAAGTACAGCTTCACGACCATTTACATCTGGACGATCTACTGTAATTTGACGGTCAAAACGACCTGGACGTAATAACGCTGGATCAAGAATATCAGGACGGTTTGTCGCAGCGATGATAATAATACCTTCATTTGCACCGAATCCATCCATTTCAACAAGCAATTGGTTCAACGTTTGTTCACGCTCATCATGACCACCGCCAAGACCCGCGCCACGTTGACGTCCTACTGCATCAATTTCATCAATGAAAATGATACAAGGAGCATTTTTCTTTGCATTTTCAAATAAATCACGTACACGGGATGCACCGACACCGACGAACATCTCTACGAAGTCAGAACCACTAATAGAGAAGAACGGAACGCCTGCCTCACCTGCAACAGCACGTGCTAGTAAAGTTTTACCTGTACCTGGAGGTCCCACTAATAGAACACCCTTCGGAATACGGGCACCAACTTCAGCGAACTTACGAGGGTCTTTCAAGAATTCAACTACCTCAACAAGTTCTTGTTTCTCTTCATCCGCTCCAGCAACATCTCTGAAACGAATTTTTTTCTTTTCATCATTGTATAGCTTTGCCTTACTTTTCCCGAAGTTCATAACACGGCTACCGCCGCCCTGAGCTTGGTTTAATAAGAAGAAGAATAAAATGAAGATAATGACAAACGGAATGATAGAAGTAAAGAACGTTACCCAAGCACTTGTTTCTTCTGCTGGTTGATACTTAACTTCAGCCCCTTGCGCTTTATCATTAATTTTCTTTTGTAATTCCTCAGTATTTGGTGCATAAGTAACAAATTGTTCTCCTTGGCTAGAAGTCTTGAATTGTCCCTTTACCTCAAACACACCATTTTTCGGTTGAAGCTGCACATTACGCACTTCACCTTTTTCAAGTTGAGTAATGAATTTATCGTAGCTAACTGATGTCGTTTTTTGCGTCGAACCATTAAAATAGCTCACGATTCCAATTACTACTAAGAATATCAGTAAATAAAAGATGGTATTACGGAAGATACGATTCATTCCTAACCTCCTCTCACGGCATAAACACTATAGTAAATCGTAACATAAAAAAAATTTCCTATACAATTGTAACGCCTATATTTAATTAATTTGAGTAAACACTTGGTTTTAATACTCCTACATAAGGAAGATTACGGTACTGCTCTTTATAATCTAATCCATATCCTACAACAAATTCATGAGGAACAGTAAATCCAACATAATCTGCTTTCAGATCAACCTTACGGCCTGTTGGCTTATCTAATAAAGTAACAATTTTTACAGATTTCGCTTTACGATATTTAAACAGATCCACTAAATAGCTTAGTGTAAGACCGCTATCAATAATATCTTCAACGATTAAAATATCGCGACCTTCTACCGAAGTATCAAGATCTTTTAAGATTTTTACTTCGCCTGTCGAAACTGTAGAGTGACCGTAGCTAGATACAGCCATAAAATCCATTTCAAGATATGTATCTGTTCTCTTTAATAAATCTGCCATAAATGGCATTGCACCCTTTAGTACACCAATCGCAAGAGGTACTGTATTTTTGTAATCCTCTGCAATAACTGCACCTAGTTCGTGCACCTTTTCTTGTATTTGTTCTTCAGAAATTAATACTTTTTCGATATCTTGATTCATCATTTCATTATCCTCCCGGAAGACTCCTTGCTTTTGTAGTGAATAATCATGTATTTACCCTTCTTTGCTAGCTCTTTCGAAGTAGCAAACGCAGATCGTTTCAACAAGGGTACCCAAATAATATTTCCACTTGCGTCACAAACGATCGGCCATTCTTCTCTTTTTTCTTTTGGTACTTTTGCTTCGATAAAAACAGCTTTTATCTTTTTTGTACCATCCATACCTTGCATTGACATGCGATCTCCATTTTCCCTAGACCGAATACGAAGTGGATACGATATATCATTATACTTAGCAACAAATACTGTTTCATTCATGTTACTCGGTATATCTTCGCTCACCTCTGTTACAAGTTTATCCCCATTCGGCAATATAATTGTCCCAGGTACTGATAAATCTTGCGAAAAAGGAGAAACAATTTCTTGTTTAAATCCAAAACCACATTCTTCGTATGTGCGAACAATTTTCAAACCACCTGGAAAATCTAGTGAACCTGAAGGTTGTGCCCGCTTAAAAAATTCAATCACCTTGTCAATATGTATAGAAGAAAGCGAAGATGGAATCTTATATTCATAAAGATAGTTTAATATTAGTTGAATCCCTCTTCTTTGTAAAGGCATAGACATGGATTCAAAGGCAGGAATTGATAAGCTAATTTGTTTATCGCTTTTTTTTGTAATTACTTTATTCATTTTCTCAAAAGCTAATTCCTGCAAATAAGCCTCATCTTCTTGCATCTGCACGCTAAATTTTTGAAATTTCTCATGCATTTGTGGATTTTCTTCTTTCAAATAAGGAAGGACATATTTACGTAATCGATTCCTTGTATATACTTCTTTTTTATTACTCGGATCTATACGCGGAATAACTTTTAATTTATTACAGTAATCAACAATTTCTTCCTTAGTTACCCCAAGTAACGGCCTAATTAAATATCCATTATGAAAAGATCGCTTCACTGCAATTCCTGCGTATCCTTTCGGAGTACTCCCTCGTACAAGGCGCATTAAAATCGTCTCTACTTGATCATCTCCATGGTGACCAAGAGCTACATAACTCGCATCATATTTCTTCATTATTCTTTCCAAAAATGCATATCTGCATTCTCTAGCTGCAACTTGTGCATTCATTCCATATTGCTGTTGATATTGCGACACATTAATCCTTAGCGTTTCACAAATAACTCCTAGCTCTTTGCAAAGACCCTGTACAAACTGTAAATCCTCATAAGATTCATTACCTCTAAACATATGGTCCACATGTGCTACTACAATTTCTAGCTGTTTTTCTGCCCTTTTTTCTAACAAATAATATAAAAGAGCCAAAGAGTCAGGACCACCAGAAACCCCTACAACAATTGTTGAATGTTTCTTTAATACATCATGCTGCTTTACAAAGTCATCTACTTTTTCAACAAATGCATCTTTCAACTTCGCAATCACCTTTCATTAAACAAGAACAACAACATTAGTTACCTTGTATATAATGGTACAACTTTTACAAACATTGTGCAAAAAAAAGATGTACAAAATCCATATTTTTATCTTACATCCCTCCTGTATATTTAACAAAGTAATCACATTACCTTTTTAATCAAAAAAACCTAGGCATCTACCTAGGTTTTTTGATTATTTTATTGCGCCTGCATTCCTACTATTGGAATCGTAGCCCACTTCGGCATATTTTTCTTTACTTTCGCCACCACAATAGTCATATCATCATTTATATAACCATCACCAGAGCGAATTACTTCTTCCATAATAATATCAGCGATTTCCTGTGGGTCCTCTGTTTGTAGTTCTTTAATTTTACGTTTTATCCATAATTCATGATTCTCCACATGTTGCGCTCCCTCAAAGATGCCGTCACTCATCATGATAAGAAGATCACCCGTTTTTAATTGCTCACCAACCACATCAACTTCAACATCTTCAATGATTCCCATCGGCAAATTACTTGCCTCAATTTTCAAAATATTATTTCCGCGTTTAACAAAACTCGGCGTCGATCCAATCTTTAAAAACTTCGCACTCGCATCCCTTAAATCTACCATAGCCAAGTCAAGCGTTGTATACATCTCCTCTGTCGTCCTTAAAGAAAGAATCGAATTGATGGACTTAATCGCTATTTCTTCATCAATACCTGATTGAAGTATCTTTTGTAATAATTTTACCGTTTCCCTACTCTCCATATGAGCCCTTTGTCCATTTCCCATACCATCACTAATCGCAAGTGCATATTTACCAACGCTCAAATCCATCATCGCGTAGGAATCACCTGAAATAAACCCACCACCTTTTGCAGCTGTGGCCAATCCTGTATCAAGAGAATACGTCTTCGCTGAACCAAATGATATTAAACTGTGCCCATTTGGATATGAGGATTTCTCTTCATGCTTAACGACGATATTCTCTTTTAAAATATCTGAAAGCATTGGAGCAACCAACTTCTCACATTCCCCATGTTCATTAGATGCAGCCGGAATCAACATTTCAATATCAATACTTCCTCTATCTAAACAATAAATATCAACATGCTCCACTTCGACACCAAAATCACGAAACGCTTGTAAAATTTGCTCCTCCTGCGCTTGATGGTTCTCTCTTTCTCGTTGTATCTCCTTAGCGAAATCCTCCATCACTTTTGATACACCTAGTAATTGCTCCGCTACAATTCTACGATTTTCCTTCATTTGTTTTCTTAATTTCTGCCCCTCATAGAAGTGATCTAATTCACCCGCTACTAAATCCGTTACTTTCTTCCCTCTCACACAATGCTTGTCCCATTCACGAACTAACTTCCGATTATGCTGCAGCGTTCCTTCTTCTGTTTCACTCATTATTTGTTTCATATAATCGTATGTTTTATCAAAATTAACTACCCAACATTGATCCTTCTTAAAGCATGTTTGACATGTTTTTGCAGTAATTGTACTTAAAAATAAATCAGCTTCTGTTTCTTTATCTTCCTCCTCCACATACCCGTATACAGAAAAGCTATTAGACAAAGCAGCAAATACATTAGCAAATTGATTGATTTTGTTTGCTGTAACATCGCGCACTCTTCTTAAATATTGTTGTTGATCCTGTGAATGTTCCTGTGTACCCGGCATAAATTTAGCAATACGATCCATAACAAGCTTCGGTGTTAATAAGAAGAAAACAATCGCTACACCAGATTCAATTAAAGTTGTTACAATACTTGTTTGCTTGTCTACATATAATGTAATTAAGCTTGTACCAATTAATAAACCTAAACTAACTCCTATACGCTTCCCTTCTTTTAACAATCCCCCAAGCAATCCTGAAAAGGCAAGGAGACTAAGTTGAGACAAGCTCGCCACATTTGCTAAACTTAATATTAACCCAGTGACAACTCCTACCGTGGACCCTGTAGCTGCCCCTGCAATAAAGGCAAATACTAATACTAAATATCTAGTGAAAATATGTTGAATAGAAGCATCATAAACAAACCAATCCGTTGTGCCCGTTAAAACAGATGCTAGTAATATAATTAAACAAACAATTTCTTCTGTTTCTAACGCTTGTTGCTTCCCTTTCCTTTCCACTAAAAGCGGAACACTTTGTAAAAATATCATCGTTAATACGAAGCTAAGCCCCGCTTCGATCGTACTGACGAGCAGATCATACATGGTGACGGTTTGCTGTGCAAAATATACAACAACTAAATGTGCGGTTAATGCGGAGATAAATACTTGGAATGGTACAAGTCCAACAGTTTTACGTGTAAACCGACTAAAGAAGATATTATAAATAAAGAAGGTAAAGATAGATGCAAAAGTAAAAAATAAATTATCTATTGAAACTGAAAGTGCTCCCCCCATTAGGGCTAAGAACGCGAGCGGCATTTTATCTCGCTTCATAACATAAACAGCAGCAAAAAACGGCAATGCAAACGGTAAAATGTTTGTTAATATATATGCTCGTCCCAAAAGAAAACCAATAACAGCAATAATGAATCCCCATCTAAAGAAAACTTTTTCAAACTTCATTCGCAACTTACTCGTCCACTTTATTGTTCCAAGCTGACTTTCATTCATCGCCAATGCACTTGTATTCATAGTATTCCTTCCTGCTTTAGGCATATTTTTAACACCACCTGCATAGTTTAATTACTGTTATTATAAAAGATGATTATTGGTTTTTTTGTCAAAACAACAGTTTTGACTTTTATAATCGTTCGACTTTTTATTCGAAATAAATCTACATATATACATAGTATTTAATTTATTTAAAGCGAGTTGAAAGAATGTTCAGAAAATATAGGGTGATTTTGTAGAAGTATTGTACGTCTTAATTTATATTTAACAAAAAAAGACCATGCAAATTTGCATGATCTTTTTAGATGACCCGTACGGGATTCGAACCCGTGTTACCGCCGTGAAAGGGCGGTGTCTTAACCACTTGACCAACGGGCCGTTAAATTAAATATAGCGGCGGAGGGGATCGAACCCCCGACCTCACGGGTATGAACCGTACGCTCTAGCCAGCTGAGCTACACCGCCATGTCGTCGTATTTAACGGACAATTAGTATATTACATCAGATATATTTTAAAGTCAATACATCTCAAAAACTTTTTTAAAAATATATTCTCTCACATAAAAAAGTACCCGAGTAATTACTCTGGGTACCTCTCTATATGTTAAGAATTAAACGGACTTATTATCCGCGACGTGCGCCACGGCCACCACGTTTAGATTCTGTGTTACGCTTTAAAGAAGTTAAACGATCTTCACTATCTTTTAAAAAGCGTGCCATCTTTTGCTCAAATGTTTCTTTTGGAGCTCGTTCGTTACCGCCACCGCGGTTATCTCTGTTGGAAGAACGATTATTATTACGTTGTGGACGTCCAGAACGTTGTTGATCACCACCACGTTGGTATTCACCACGCGGACGATCTCCTTCTGTTTTTTCACGTTCTTTCGCTTTCTTAATAGATAGGCCAATTTTGCCATCTTTTTCAACATTGATAACTTTTACTTCTACTTGGTCGCCTACTTTTAAGTGATCGTTAATATCTTTCACATAATTATCAGCAACTTCACTAATATGAACAAGACCTGTTAAGCCTTCTGGCAGCTCCACAAAAGCCCCAAAATTTGTAATACCTGTTACTTTACCCTGTAACTTGCTGCCTACCTCGATTGACATAAAAAAAATGCTCCTCCTTAGTGGTTAAAAAGTCAAATTTTACTTTATTATATATAATCCTAAAATGTAGTGTCAATAAGACATACTCTACTTAGAAACAGGAAAAATTATCTCCCCTTTTCCGGAGAAGAAATAATCCCTTCTAGCAATCTTTAAAACGTACTCTTCATCATTCAACTTTTGAACTTCATCTTTTAGATTCTTTTCTTTTTTCGTTAATGAATCCAGTTCTTTTTTCATGTCCTTAACTTTTGCTTCTTTTGCTTTAATGGAACTGTTTTGTTGATAAAACGTCACACTAATACTAGCAATAATTGTAAAAGCAAAGACAAGAAAAACCGCTAAACGGCGATAAAGTCGCTTCCTGTTCTCATCCGTTTGTATTATATGTTCTTTAACAGGATTTGGACTCTGTTTTTCGATTGTTCTTTGTCTCAGTTCCCTCATTTCCGAGGTCCCCCTAACTTCTTTTTTATACGCACCCATAATTGGAAGATATGTCCCTTCAATTTTGCTACATATTGCAGGAACCCTACATGCTTCATTATAAAAAGTTTAACACGATTAGGGAGAAGTTTCCATATGAGCGAAGCAATAAACCGAACAGGCGAGAAAAAAACTTTCCATATGAAAAGTAATATCCAAATCACCATTTTCCATAACACATGTCCAATTGAAAGCAGTATACGAAATAAGAATAATATAAATGCAATAAATAGCTGTGCTATAATAATAACAGGTTTTATCATGAGTAGCTGTATAATTCGAACAAAAAATTGTGTTGTTTGTACAAAAATATAGATGAGAAAATTTAACATCTTCATGTATAGTACTTTCAATAAGCTTTGATATGCTGCAAAACCACATAGTAACGCCAAAAATACATATATACGTAGTTCGGCTTCATTTACACGCAGTAATACATAAAAAACGAATAATGCTTGGACAATCCAAAATAGTATATCATGTATAAATACAAGCCAACGTTTACGCTCTTGGCGTTTTAAAAACCGTTGGTATGTATCTAAAGAAGCACCAATCCAAGCACCCATTCCAATCATCGAAAGCATTGTATACAACTGAATTGTTAGGCTCATTTAAACAGCTTACTAAAGAAGCCTTTAGTTTTCTCCCCTTGGTTCTCATCAATATACAGCATTTCATGAACTTTCCCTTTAATTGATACAACACCCTTTTCTACATCTAAATTCTTCATTTGCAAATTTTGACCACGAATTGTTAAAAAACCCATTACAGTCTCGAGTAAAAACTCTTCGCTATCAAAACTCTCTACTTGCTTTACACCAGTAATATCGATTACACGCCTGCCACGCATGATAATATCATGCTCTACAGAAACATTTTGTTGATTAGAAGACATAGGTGAGTAACCATTATTCACGAAAATCCCCCCATAGCTTTATACTAGCTAATAGTAATGTATGAAGGGCTAACCTATTTTAGAACAAGCCTTCTTCCGCTTTCACTTTTTCCTCACGAACAAGACTATACATGTTTGCTGCATCTTCTTTTTTAGTTGTTTCTTTCAATTCATTTACTTTCACAGTTACTATTTTTTGCCCGAAACGAATTGTTAATTCATCCTCTACCTTCACATCTGAACTCGCTTTTGCCACTTGGCCATTAATCGAAATTCTTCCTTGGTCAGACACTTCTTTTGCTAATGTTCTTCTTTTAATTAAACGTGATACTTTCAAAAATTTATCTAGACGCATATCAAATCCCCCTATTAACGCTCTGTTTGTTTTGCCTCTTCCCATAAAATATCTAACTGTTCTAATGATAAATCTTGCATTTCCTTATTCATTTCAGCTACTTTTGCTTCCATGTATAAAAAGCGAGCCATAAATTTCTCATTAGTTGAACGTAACGCTTCTTCTGGATCTAATTTATAATGACGAGCTATATTAACAAATGCAAATAGTAAATCACCAAATTCACCTAGCATCTTTTTCTCATCCATGTTTACAACTTCTTGTTGGAATTCTTGCCATTCTTCTAAGGCCTTCTCTATCATCGGCTGCACATCAACCCAATCAAATCCAACCTTTCCAGCTTTCTTCTGAATTTCATAAGCACGCATTAGTTGTGGCAAGCTTTTTGGAATACCCGCTAAAACAGATTCTTTCACGAATCCCTTTTCTTGTTTTTTAATTTCTTCCCAATTTGCAATCACTTCATCAGCATTATTTACATCCGTATCCCCAAACACATGCGGATGACGACGAACCATTTTCTCAGCTAAAGTCCGAATAATGTCATCTATAGAGAACCAACCTTCATCCTCTCCAATTTGGGCATGAAGCATAACTTGTAATAATATATCACCTAGTTCTTCTACTAAATGATCATCATCCTCTTCATCAATTGCTTCTAGCACTTCATACGCTTCTTCAATTAAGTATTTCTTTAAAGATTGATGAGTTTGCTTTTTATCCCATGGGCAACCATTCGGTCCACGAAGATCAGCAATAATTGCTCTAAGCACATCAAACTGCTGATATAAGGACGCACGTTCCTTAACCGGCGGTACATACACACTCGTTAAATTATTTAATTCTGTTTCGTGATCTAACATGTATAACGATACCTTTTTCACTTGCTCGAATGAAGTCCCTGCAGCTGTTACGATATACACTTCGTAATCATCTGGCAAAATCTCCATTAACGTTAGCTTCACATCTGAAGCAACGAATGCATCATACACTTGGCAAAAGATTAAATGTTGACGTAATTCTAATTGCCCTCTTTCAAATGATGTAGCATCAATTAATTGGAACCCTTCAATCGGATCAATTTTTAGACTTGCAAACATCGGATCAAGGAAACTTTGTCCACCTTCAATTCGCACTTCAATATTTGCTGCTTCTCCTTTTTCCAAAAGTAGCTGAACTGTTCTTTCTGCTACAAGCGGATGACCTGGAACAGCATAAATAATTTCTGCGCCTTTAGCTTGTTCTAGCAATGTATTCGCAATTGTTTCATATACGATTTCAAATGTATCATGTGCCTCATATACATTATCAAAGGCCGTATACTTTATAGCTTCTTTCTCCAATTCTTCTATAACTGGGTGTTCCTTCGTTCTAACAAACATATGGTCTGCTTCTTTTATCTTTCGATATACACCCCTCGTTAACTGATCTAACTCACCAGCACCTAATCCTAAAATAGTAATGATTCCACTCACAACCAGTCACCTCTATCCACTCTTCTTCAATGAACCTTCTTTTTTCTCTTGTTTCATAACGGTTCCTAATTCTTCTTTTGTAAATACACGTAATTTTAAAATTAAAAACATATATGCTAATCCACCGATAGCTACACCTAACAGCGCTTCAAGCGTCGCAATTCCTCTATGTCCTGTATCAATTACTAATCCGGACATTCGCAACATACGCATAAAGATTATTAATACAAACCCCATACCGATACCACTAATAGCTACACCTAACATATTCCGCCTATCAATAAGCGGCTCCGATACAGCTCGCATAAGTAACACACTATTTAGCAAGGCAATTACAATAAGCGCAACTAAAGTTGCAATTGCAGCTCCCTTTACACCAAAATACGGCATTAATATATAGTTTAAAACCAACTTCAAACAACCTCCAAATACAACGAATATTGCTGGTTTTAATGTTTGTCCCACTCCTTGCAAAATGGAAGCAGTTGTAATTGACAATGAACTAAATAAAATAGATAAAGATAAAATCGATAACACATCTGATCCATCACTATTTTCAAACAACATAATATTTGTAGGTTGAATAATACAAGTTAATCCAATAGCAGCTGCAAATCCAATAACAAATGTTATTTTCATTGCTAACTTTACCTTTTCTTGAATAAATGAAAGATCTCCTCTTTCTTTCGCCGCTGTAATAATAGGAATAAGTGACAATGAGAAAGAAGTTGTCACAACAGTACCTAATTGCATAAGCGGGATACTTCTATCATAAACACCTTTTAGTGCCTTTGCATTTTCAACTTGCTCTCCCGCACGAATAAGCAAAGTATACAAGGAAATAGAATCCGCCATTTGTATAAAAATAAGGACTAAATTACTAACACAAATCGCTAATCCCTGCCAAAAAAGGATTCGAACAATCCTTTTTTTATTTCCAATTCCCTTCCAACTTTTGAAGAAAATAGCATGGAAATCATGACGCATATAAAGTAAAAGTACGATAATCCCAATAAGCCCGCCTGCAATTGAACCTAGCATGGCACCCGCACCAACTGTATATAAATCAAATCCATGAGCAATAAGGAATAGTGATAAAAATACAATAATAGAAACACGAATCGTTTGTTCAATTACTTGCGAAACAGCCGTCGGCATCATATTATTGAATCCTTGAAAATATCCTCTCGCTACAGATAAAAATGGCATTAGTAGGAATGAAAACGAAATAACGCGTAATAGTTTATCTAAATGTATATCGCCCATAGCCGATGCAATTGTTTTGGCCCCAAAGAATAATGTGAAAAATCCTATAAAGCCAATTCCTAATAAAAACCAAAAAGATACACAAATAATTTCTTCTGCTTCTTTTTGTTTTCCTCGTTCTAATCTTTCTGCGACCATTTTTGAAATAATAATGGGAAACCCATAAGTAGCTAAAATCAAACAAAATCCATAAAACGGATAAATTTGTTGGTAAATATAAAAACCAACATCACCCGCTATATTTTGATATGGAATACGGTAAAAAGCGCTTAATACCTTCGTAACAAAACTTGCGATTGTTAATATAATAGCCCCACGCCAAAAGGCTTGGTACTTCTTCGCTTCCATACAAGAAAACTCCTTTTTCTATTCTCACCCCTCGTATTATATCACAAAGAAAAACTGGCTCTCCTTCATATTCCTTACATTCACTGACTTCTTTCAACAGCAAAAATATTCAATGAAAAAAGGTAGCAAAGCGCTACCTTCGTTCAATATACTTATATCTCCAAATAGTTAATTTCTCAAATAGAAATATCATAATTAGGAAAGATTGCTACTTATAGAAATTACACTTCGCTACTGCTCCATTTGTTTCGCTAAAAAGCTTGCAGCTGTATTTACTGATTTATGCTCCACTTCACTTATAATAGCCTCTTTAGAGAAGATAACGACAGCTCCGATTGGATCTCCATTTGCAATAATCGAGCCAATTGTATAAGAGCTCACTTTTTCTGTTACTCCATCAATAATTGAAATTTCGCTTTCATCTGTCATAATTACAGACTTACGCTCTTCCATTGTCTTCTCAATTAAATCGCCAACACTTTTATTTAAGTATTCTTTTTTAGATGCGCCTGCTACTGCGATAATAGAATCACGATCGCATACAAGCACATTATGTCCTAAGCTATCGTATAAAGCTTCCGTATATTCCTTTGCAAAATTACCTAGTTCACTAATTGGAGAATATTTTTTCAAAATCACTTCTCCATCGCGATCAACAAATATTTCTAGTGGATCTCCCTCACGAATACGTAAAGTTCTACGAATTTCCTTCGGAATTACTACCCTGCCTAAATCATCAATTCGACGTACGATTCCAGTTGCTTTCATTCTAATGCTGCCTCACTTTCTACTGATGATCAAAGTGGTGAATTTACCTGTTCATGTAAAAATCACCAACTATTAAACATAGTATTTTACACATTAGTTCTTCTATGCACGTCGAATTGTATTTTTTATCTTATATTAGGCATTTATTACTTCTTTTTTTACATCTGGCAAGCCTTTTAATAAATTTTCAGCAATTGTTAACCATTTCGACGTCTCTAATCCATTCGTTTTCATCACAATTTTCAATTGTGACCCCTCCATACCAAGACCGATCATACGGCCAAAACTACTTCCTAGCATGAATAATTTTCCACCATCTATATTTTGGCTCGCTTGTTCAGAAAACAGGAATGTTACTTCAAATTTATTTTGCTTAATTAACTCAATTTGTTCTTTCATTGCCAACACTTTAATGTTTGCAATTTGTAATAAATAACCAACTTCTTGTGGATAATCACCAAATCTGTCGATCATCTCTTCCTGCAACTCTTCAATATCTTCAATTGCAGAAATACCTCTAAATTGTTTATACATCATAATTTTTTGTTTACTATCTGAAATGTACGCATCCGGTAAATATGCATCTACTTCTAAATCAATTTCAACATTAACGGTATTTTCAACTCCGTCTGTTCCTCTACGTTGCTCAATTGCATCTTTTAACATTTGAGAATATAGATCAAATCCGACAGAATCAATAAATCCATGTTGTTCTGCCCCTAACAAATTACCCGCACCACGAATTGATAAGTCTCTCATCGCAATTTTGAAACCAGATCCAAGCTCTGTAAACTCTTTAATTGCTTGCAGACGCCTCTCTGCAACTTCCGATAACACTTTATCACGTTTGTATGCAAAGTATGCATACGCGACGCGATTAGAACGTCCAACACGACCACGAAGCTGATACAACTGTGATAATCCCATACGATCTGCATCAAATACAATTAATGTATTTACATTCGGAATATCTACACCCGTCTCAATAATTGTTGTACTTACAAGAACATCATGCTGCCCTTCTAAAAACGATAGCATAACAGACTCTAATTCACCTTCATTCATTTTCCCATGTGCGTATGTTACACGAGCATCTGGAACCAACATCGAAATTTCATCTGCTTTTCTTTCAATATCCTCCACACGGTTATATAGGAAGTAAATTTGACCGCCTCTTGCCAACTCTCGCTCTATCGCTTCTCGCATTAACGCCGGATTATACTCTACTACATATGTTTGTACTGGGAAACGATTCTCTGGTGGTGTCTCAATAACAGATAAATCGCGCACACCAAGCATAGACATATGAAGTGTACGTGGAATCGGAGTTGCCGTTAATGTTAACACGTCAACATTTGCTTTCAATTGTTTAATTTTTTCTTTATGTGTAACGCCGAATCTCTGTTCTTCATCAATAATAAGAAGTCCTAAATCTTTATAAGTAACATCTTTAGATAAAATACGATGCGTTCCGATTACAATATCCACCGTTCCATCTTTTAAACCTTTAATCGTTTCATTTTGTTGTTTTCGTGTGCGGAATCTACTTAGTAACCCTATATTAATCGGGTAATCTTGAAAACGCTCTCGAATTGTTTCATAGTGTTGTTGTGCAAGGATTGTTGTTGGTACTAAAATCGCAACTTGTTTTTCATCCATAATTGCTTTAAATGCCGCACGAATAGCTACTTCAGTCTTTCCATATCCTACGTCACCACAAAGAAGCCTATCCATCGGACGTCCGCGTTCCATATCTTTCTTAATCTCTTCAATAGAACGTAATTGATCCTCTGTCTCTTGATATGGGAATAAAGATTCAAACTCTTGTTGCTCTGCCGTATCTGGTGTATATGCATAACCTTTTGAGGCTTCACGCTCGGCATATAATTTAATTAGGTCATCTGCAATGTCTTGTACAGATTTTTCAACTTTCGTTTTGACCTTCTTCCAATCATTTCCGCCTAATTTATAAACTTTTGGTTCCTTACCTTCAGACCCTACGTATTTTTGCACTTGATCAATTTGTTCAATTGGAACGTATAACTTATCATTACCTTGATATTTAATATTTAAATAATCTTTATGAACACCATTAATCTCTAATGTCTCAATACCTAAAAATTTACCTATACCATGATTTACATGAACTACATGGTCTCCAACTTTTAATTCCGAATAACTTTTAATACGTTCAGCGTTAGATAACTTTTGCTTACGTTGTGATTTTTTAACCTTCTTATGAAAAAGCTCCTTTTCAGTAATGACAACAAACTTTTGCATCGGCATTTCAAAGCCTGCATGTAAATCACCTACAGCAATTTGTAACCTTCCGGGCAATAAGATATCTGTCGCCTCTACAATGTCTGCATCAATATCATAATCACTTAAAATATGTTGTAGTTTTTTTACACGTTCATCATCTGTTCCAAGCACAACGGTCGTAAAATTACCTTCATTCCATCTATCAATTTCAGTTTTTAACAAATGCATCTGTCCGTGGAAATCTTGCATCGTTTTACATGTCACATTCACAATATTTTGAGGATGTGTGTGTGCTATATGGCGTAAGAATAACGTTAAATATACAAACCTTCTTTTTTTATTATGAAGAAACTCCTCAAACGAGTGGGAGAAAGATAAATCCTGAATAATTGTTCCTTCGCCAAGAAGTGAGATATACCATTCCGCTTCTTCTGTTTCAAGATGTGATGCTGTTTCTTGAATACGGGAAATCTCATCTAAAATCACAACACCATTTTCTGGTAAATAATCTATCAGACTAGCAGGTTCTTTATAGAAAATAGATAAATATTTAAACATTTGTTCTATACTTTGCCCGTTTTTCAACATTTCAAGTTCATAACTAACCGTCTCAAGCACAGTAGTCTTTAATTTATCATCGGAAAGCTTTTGCATCGTCTTAGTCAAACCTTCTTCAAGATGCTTAATTCCCGATTTCAATTCTTCCTGTGAAAATAAAAACTCTGTTGCCGGACCAAACCGAACACTTTCCCTTTTATCTTGAGAGCGCTGTTCTTCCACATCAAATAATCGAATAGAATCAACCTGTGTATCAAAGAATTCAATACGAAATGGTAATTCTTCAGTTAATGGGTAAATATCTAATATTCCCCCGCGTAGACTAAAATCTCCTGGAGCTTCTACCATCGACTTACGCTCATAACCAATATGATGTAAGGTATGCAAGAGTGCATCTAAATCAATCTCTTGCCCTAGATTGATTTCAATTTGCCTTTGCTTCCATAATTCTTTTATTGGTAAAAACCTACGCAGCCCTGCAACTGGCGCTACAATAATCCCATTCTCTCCTGCAGCTAAGCGATTTAACACTTCAATACGCTGTGCCTTCAATTCTGGACTTGCAACACCAACCTCCGATGCTATCAATTCATTTACCGGATATAGCCAAACATCTTTTTCACCAAGTAACGCCACTAAATCTTCATGTACTTTTTGTGCTTGGTATAAGTTGTGCGTCACGATAAGTTGTGATTGCTTTGTCTTTTTATATAAAGCTGCCATTAATAATGAACGAGAGGATGTTGCCATACCCGATACAAGTTGTTCTTTCAACCCATCTTCTAGCCCATTAATAACCGATTGTATTTCTTCATTTTTATAAAATTGCTCTAATAAACCTATCATTTTCAAAACTCCTCTCAACATAAAGAGCAAGTTACTATATTTTATGCAAATATTTTGGAAAAAGAAAACAGAAAAATGCTTTGGACACGCCAAAGCGACAACATTTTATTGCAGAAATTTTTCATATTCATAATACTCAGGATAAGATGCGAGCGTTTCTTGACACGATTCACAAATCGTTTTTATATATATATTTCCATTCTCATGAAAATGAATCATATCCGCTACTTCTTGCTCTGTTAGTTGAAACAAAACGTCGCTATATACTTTTTCTGCGATAATGGAGCCCACATTACTTCCACAATGTCTACAGTAATAATAACCTTCCATACTAGCCTCCTAAATATCCAATTGCTACTAGTATGGGATAAAACAAAATAAAATATTCCAGATTGTGCGCTTAACTATTAAAAGTATTCATGATTTGGAGAAAAGGTTTATTTAACCATTCCTCACATGCATCTGCTGCATTTTCAATGGATTGATTAACGCCAGATATTTCTTCAGATGTAAAACGTCCTAATACGTAATCCACTACTTTTATCCCATTTTTCGGACGATCGATTCCCATGCGGATACGTTGAAATTCTTGTGTTCCTAAATGTGAAATTGTTGACTTCACACCATTATGTCCACCCGCACTACCTTTCATGCGAAGGCGTAATTTACCTACAGGAATATCTAAATCATCGTACATAACAATGAAGTCCTCGACATCAATTTTATAATAATCCATGAGTGGACGGATACTTTCCCCAGATAAATTCATATATGTAAGTGGCTTTAGTAAGATTACTTTTTCCCCATTAACAAAACCTGCGCCAAATACCCCTTTAAACTTTTGTTCATTCAAAGAAATACTCCAACGTTTTGCAAGTTCATCGATTGCCATAAATCCAATATTATGCCTTGTTAATTCATATTCTCTACCTGGGTTCCCAAGTCCTACTATTAATTTCATTCTTGTACCACTACTTTCTTTTTTCGATACGAAAAGACGTAACCAAGCTTGGTTACGTCTCATTCTATCCAATTAATTGAATAATACACTTACAGATTCTTCTTCGTATACACGAATGATTGCTTCTCCGATTAATGGAGCAACTGAAAGTTCATGTACTTTATCAATTTTCTTCTCTTCTGGTAATACGATAGAGTTCGTTACAACTAACTCTTTAATATTCGAATTTTGAATACGCTCAATTGCTGGACCAGATAATACTGGGTGTGTACAGCAAGCATATACTTCAGAAGCACCGTTCTCAACAAGAGCGTTTGCCGCTAATGTAATTGTACCAGCTGTATCAATGATGTCATCAATTAAAATTGCTGTTTTGCCTTCGATGTTACCGATAATGTTCATTACCTCAGATACATTCGGACGAGGACGACGCTTATCAATAATAGCGATTGGCGCTTTTAGGCGATCCGCCATTTTTCTAGCACGCGTTACACCACCGTGATCAGGAGATACGATTACGATATCTTTAAGGCCTTTTGCTTCAAAGTAGTCTGAAAGAATCGGTACACCCATTAAGTGGTCGATCGGGATATCAAAGAATCCTTGAATTTGCGGAGCATGTAAATCTAGAGTGATTACACGAGTTGCACCTGCTGTTTCAAGCAAGTTTGCTACAAGTTTCGATGTAATTGGTTCACGAGAACGCGCTTTACGGTCTTGACGCGCATAACCATAGTAAGGAATAACGATATTAATTGTTTTTGCAGATGCACGTTTTAATGCATCAATCATAATAAGTAATTCCATGATATGTTCGTTTACTGGGAAGCTTGTAGATTGAATAATGAATACATCGCAACCACGGATACTTTCTTCAATGTTAATTTGAACTTCTCCATCACTAAAACGATCAACAGAACATTTTCCTAGTCCTACTCCAATGTGCTTTGCGATTTGCTCAGCAAGTTCCTTATTAGAGTTTAAAGAGAATACTTTCAAATTAGAATTTAGATATTGAGTCGACATCTAGATTAACCCTCCACATTATGATTTTTTCTTATTCAGCAATTGATCAACATAGTCTTCTTTGTTAACTTGACGTGCACGTGCTACTGATAATGCTTTTGATGGAACATTCTCTGTTATTGTAGAGCCTGCTGCCACATAAGCACCATCTTCAACTGTTACAGGAGCAACAAGGTTTGAATTACATCCAATAAATACCCCGTTACCAATTACAGTTTTAAATTTATTCTTGCCGTCGTAGTTCACCGTAATTGAACCACAACCAAGATTCACGTCTTCTCCAACTTGTGCATCCCCGATATAACTTAAGTGTGAAGCTTTACTTCTATTACCAAAAACAGTTTTTTTGATTTCTACGAAGTTTCCAACGCGCACTTCATCTCCAATAACTGAATCTGGGCGAATATGTGCAAATGGACCAACTGATACTTCTGTACCAAGTTTGCTGTCATGTACAGTAGATTGATGAATTACCGTACGATCTCCAATTTCACTATCGCGAATTACTGTATGCGGTCCAATTTCACAATCAGAACCAATTACAGTGTTCCCCTCAATAACCGTTCCTGGGTGAAGAACTGTATCACTACCAATAATTGCATCCGCAGAAATGTATGTGTTACTTGGATCAATAATTGTAACACCATTTACCATGTTCTTTCTGTTGATACGATTTTTCATAATAATTTCCGCTTGCGATAGAGCGACCCTGTCGTTAACACCTAACGTTTCATCGAAGTGCTCTGTTTGATAAGCTGATACAATATGACCTTCATTTTTTAAAATTTCAATAACGTCCGGAAGGTAATATTCGCCCTGTACATTATCATTTGAAACTTTAGAAAGTGAAGCAAATAAAGCTTTATTATCAAAACAATACGTACCTGTATTGATTTCTTTAATAGCTAATTCTTTTTCATTCGCATCCTTATGCTCAACAATCTTTTCAACATGACCATTCTCATTACGAACGATACGGCCATATCCAGCAGGCTCTTCTATGTACGCTGTTAGTACCGTCGCCATTGCTCCCGCTTCTTCGTGTTGCTGAAGTAATGCTTCCATCGTTTCAGCAGTTATTAGAGGTGTATCACCACAAATAACTAAAGTTGTTCCCTCTTCATTTGCAAGTACACTTGCAGCTTGATCGACAGCATGAGCTGTACCAAGTTGTTCTGCTTGTAATGCAAACTCACTTACGTTTCCTAGCTGTTCTTGTACCTTTTCAGCACCATGTCCAACGACTGTTACAAGTTTCTGCAATCCTAATTGAGATACTTCATTGACTACATGTTGTACCATTGGTTTTCCACATACAGGATGCAGCACTTTGTATAGCTTGGACTTCATACGTGTGCCTTTACCTGCAGCTAGAATCACTGCAAATCTGTTTGACATATAGACCCTCCATCGCAACCTATTTATCCATTAACGATATTATCCTAAATCATCATATATTTCAAGAAACACATTATAACTATTAAATTTTACCATAATTCTTATAAGATGTTTTACTCTTTAGTATCTTTTTTAAGGAATAAGCTATACTATTTTAAATAAAGATGAAAAAATTAGAAGTTTTTCATCTTTATTTTTTCAAAATATGAATTTTTATAATTAGAAACGTGTATTATTCAAAAAAAAAACAAACTCCTGTAAATGCTTACAGGAGTTTGCTACAAAATTATAAGACTTTCTTTCAAAAGCCCTTTTCATTCGAATTTTACGAAGCGCCTGCTTCTTCAAACTCAACCTCTTCTAACTCGCCTAAACGATGATACTCTGTTAAAACCGCATCTTGAATTTTAGAGCGTGTATTAGAATTAATTGGATGTGCAATGTCACGGAATTCTCCATCTGGAGTACGTTTACTTGGCATTGCTACAAATAATCCATTATTACCATCAATTACACGAATATCATGAACAACAAATTCATGGTCTAGAGTAATAGAGGCAATTGCTCTCATGCGGCCTTCTGTGTTTACGCGGCGTAATCTTACGTCAGTCACTTCCATCTTGTGTTCACCACCCTTTTCTAAATAAGCGATATATTTGTATAAATTCCACAAAATTTCTATTTTCCCTTTAATTTTTTAAAAATTTTTAAGATAAAAATTTTTATTGTAGTTGAATATAAGGATTAGTAGAGGTTATCGCTTACAAAGAGTTACTTAACTAGGGCAATTACTTCGATTTCAACAGAAACATCTTTCGGTAATTTTGCTACTTGTACACAAGAACGCGCTGGTTTATGAGTAGAGAAATAAGAACCGTATACTTCATTAACAGCATTAAAATCATCCATATCCTTCAAGAATACTGTTGTTTTTACCACCGTATCAAATGAAGCACCCGCTTCTGCTAATACCGCTTGTAAATTTTCAAATACTTGCTCTGTTTGTACTGTTACATCTCCTGTTACAAGTTCTCCACTTGCCGTTAACGGAATTTGTCCTGAACTATAGAACATATTATTTACAATAATCCCTTGTGAATATGGTCCGATTGCCTGTGGTGCTTTGCTTGTTTGAACAACTTTCATACTTTTCACCCTTTTATTATTTATTTTTACTCTTTAAAAATAGTGTACCAAAGGCAGTTTGTCCATCTATTTTGTAATTTATAAATAGGAATAAAAAAAGGTAAAGCTATCTGCTTTACCTTTTTACTCAGCCTCTACAAGCCCTTTATCAAATGGTGCAAGTGCATAATTCCCCTTTTCCACTTGAATCGCTTTTTCTTTCACATCAACTTCTGACAGACGAATTAATGATACAAAGTTATTAATAAGTCTTTCTTCAATATCCGTAGACTCTACTAATACGCCAATCCCAACAACATTAGCTTTAAACTCTTCTAGCATGCTCATCATACCTTGAATGGTTCCGCCAGCTTTCATAAAGTCATCAATAATTAAAACATTGGACCCTTCTGGAAGGCTACGCTTTGCTAAAGTCATCGTTTGGATTCGCTTAGAGGAACCTGATACATAGTTAATACTAACAGTGGGGCCTTCTGTTACCTTATTATCTTTTCTCGCAATTACTACCGGTACATCTAAGTAGTTCGCTACTGCATAAGCAAGCGGAATTCCTTTTGTCGCTACCGTCATAACCGCATCAATTGGTTGCCTAGCAAAAACAGAAGCAAATAAACGACCTGCGCCATTAATCTGGCGAGGATTACTTAAAAGATCCGTCATATATAAGTAACCGCCAGGCAAAATACGGTCTGGGTTTTCAAATAAGCTACAAAGCTCGTTAATAATCAGATTTGCCTCTTCTTCACTTATATAGGGAATATATTTCACTCCTCCTGCTGCTCCTGGTACCGTTTGCAATGTGCCGACACCTTGTTGTTCAAACGTTTGCTTAATAATAACTAAATCTTCACTAATGGAAGATTTAGCCGATTGATACCTTTCAGCAAAAAAAGTGAGAGAAACTAGCTGACGAGGATTTTGTAACAAGTAATACGTCAGATCGACCAATCTTGTACTTCGTCTAATTTTCATACTCTCACCTCAAATCACGAATATTCTAAACAAATCATAACGTATTATACGTCTTTATTCAAGCGTTTCTCGCTCTCCTAATAAACGCACTGCATATACTTGCTCGCAAAATCCTTTTAACCCGTTATATATGCGGTGCATTCGCGAATCATGGTGTACAAGACCAAATACAGTTGGGCCACTTCCACTCATTAATACGGCATCTGCCCCAAAGCGTTTCATCTGTGATTTAATACGTGCAACCTCGGGATGCATCGCAAACGTCACATCTTCTAAAACGTTACCAACAGTATCACAAATTCCTTTATAATCGCCATGGTTAATGACTTCAACCATTTTATCTACATTTGGATGAGTAACACGATTTAATTTTAAATTTCCGTACACGTCAGCAGTAGATACACCAATGTGGGGCTTTGCTAAAACAACCCAACAAGAAGGCGGAGTCTTTATATGTTCAATTTCTTCTCCTCTTCCAGTGGCAATAGCAGTTCCACCATATACACAGAACGATACATCTGACCCAATTTCTGCGCCAAGCTTTGCTAATTCATCGATTGCTAGCCCTAAATTCCATAACTTATTAAGGCCACGTAATGTCGCTGCTGCATCACTACTTCCACCTGCTAATCCAGCGGCTACTGGAATCGTTTTTTCAATAGTAATAGACACACCTTTTTTTACATTAAACTTCACTTTTAATAATTTCGCTGCTTGATAAGCTAAATTGCGTTGGTCGTCTGGGACATACCGATTATGGGACAAAATTTCAATACGGTCTTCTGCTAATTCCGTTAGCTCTAAACGATCTGCCAAGTCGATTGTTGTCATAATCATTTTCACTTCATGATATCCATCTTGTCTTTTTCCCAGTACATCTAACGACAGATTAATCTTTGCTGGTGCTTTCACTAGTAGCTTCAATCTATTCACCCACTCTATGTACTCAATCTTTTATCGTTTATTTTACCATAAATTTATAGTAAGACGATGACACTTCCCTAATTATATCGAAAAGCATTCAGAATGAAACTACTTATGTCAAATGATGGCACCTTTTAGCGTGCAAAAAGCCGAGGAATCTCTCCTCGGCTACCGTAGCATAGAAAGTATCTTACAACTACTGGTTTCGTTTCATTAATTGCTGTTCTGCAATTTCTATAGCACGTTTCACCATATTACCAGCATCTTTCGCACGAATTCCGCCCCATCCTTCTTTCTGAACAACATCATAAAAGCCAAGCTCTTTTGCAAGCTCTTCTTTAAATTGATTTGACATGACTCCTCTTCGTCTACTCAATGCAGAGTCCCTCCTTATTTTGCTACGGTATAATTAGTATGCAAAATAATATAGCTTTTCATTTATGGGAATATATGTAACAAAAAATACATTAATTATAAAATACTTCATTTTGAGATTCATCGTAAAATGTTAGCTCTACTGTCTCTGTTAAAACATCTGCATAACTATAAGATACACGTTGCAATGCATCTTCTTGCTGGTCTAATTGTACAACAAACACAGAACGATACGTTTCTGCAAGTACACCTGATTGCTCCACAGTTTTTCTTCTCCCACTATTTGCCTTTAACATAAGTCGCTGTCCAAGATGGTGATCTAATTCGCTTTTAATTTCATCTAAACGTTTTGACATATACTTTGCTACACCTCGCTGTAATTTAGATTGAACACTTAAAACACGATATATCTATCCCAATTATTAACCGCAATTCACAGACAATATCATTATAAAAGCATCATGCGTTCAAATAGATAGAAGAAATACTATATTCTAAAAGTATCATTGTATAGTCTGCACGTTCTTGCCGCTTTTTATCCAGACTCATTTAAATCATTTCCACATAAAAAAGCAAGATACGTATGTACCTTGCTCATTCGTCATAATGTTGAAAGGGCAATCCTGTTCGTAAAATCCCTCTTGTTTCAATTCCGCCTAGTCCCTTTTCGCCAGTAATTGTATTACGCACAACGTCCCATACATTTACTCTTTCCATAAATGAAGTGAAACTAATTTTGCCAACTACATATACAGGATCTAGAGCATGAATATTAATTCTAGACGGTGAACTAGCAAAATTAGCACCTGCTCGAATCAACGCCTCAAAGTGTGATTGACACGCTCCAGCAAAAATAACGAGTTGATCCAATGATGGATATTTTTTTCGCACTTCTCGAACAGCCTGTACAAAATGTCTAGAATGTCTATATGCCGCTAAATCTCCCATAACTCCTTTTGACTTTGTATATGCATCATGTCCTGTAATAACTAAAATGTCTGGGCGAAAATGATCTATTAAGTCTACTACCTTTTCATGCATCTCCGTTTCCTTACAATGAATACCTTGAACAGGAACGCCTATTTTATTATATAAATCTAAGCACTTGCGCAAATATAAAGGATCTCCATCTATATGCAATACACGTCCTGGCATTTGAAAATAATTCACTTCACTTGTATATCCACCAGTTGAAGTATGTTCATGTCTTTGTTTCATCAACACGTAATCTTGCTGAAACAACCGGTAAGTACGCTCCATCGTTTCTTTTTCACGCTTCACTCTATTTTTATGTTCTCGTTGATCTATACTAACTAAATCTGCAAGTGGTGCATCCGCCACAAGTCTAATTTCCTCTCCAAATAATATTGCCATATCGCCTTTTATTTCTATAATACGAAAAAGAATATCCCTATTATGAGAATATCGTTCAACTAATTCTCCAACATGTAAAGCCATTCTCCTACCTCCAAACTCCAAACTCGTTAGGCCATCTTACCTGTTTTTAAAGTATGAATTTAGGAAAGGAAAGGTGACAAAAGGGACAGCTCAAGTTGAACTGTCCCTTTCATATTCTTATGACAATTTATGAAGAATTAATGCATTACTTAATGTTGCAAACTCTTCGATAGATAGCGTTTCGCCTCTTCGCTTCGGATCAATTCCTACTTCTGTCAAAATTCGATCCAACAGCTCTTTATCTTTCGGGAAACCATTTAAATTATTTGATAAATTATTCATTAAAGTTTTACGACGCTGTGCGAAACTTGCTCGTACTACTTCAAAGAAGAAAGTTTCATCTGTCACTTCTACAACTGGTTTAGGACGCTTTAGAAGACGGATAATCGCAGAATCAACATTTGGTTGTGGCACAAACACTGTACGCGGTACAGTCATAACTGTTTCTACCTCTGTATAATACTGAATGGCAATCGATAAAGAACCATACTCTTTCGTTCCTGGTTTAGCAGCTAAACGATCCCCAACTTCTTTTTGCATCATAACAACAAATCCACGAACCGGTAATTTTTCTTCAAGCAATTTAAATAAAATTGGCGTTGTAATATAGTATGGTAAGTTAGCTACTACCATTACATCTTGTCCTTCTTCAAATTGCTCACTAAACACTTCATGTACATCTGCTTTTAGTACATCTTTATTTATAACTGTAACGTTGCTATATGGAGCTAACGTCTCGTCTAAAATTGGTAATAATCTCTGATCAATTTCAAAAGCCACTACTTTTTTAGCACGCTTTGCCAATTGCTCTGTTAACGCACCGATACCTGGTCCAATTTCAATTGCGCCACTTTCTGAACCGATTTCTGCGTGATCAACGATACGATTTAATACATTCGTATCAATTAAAAAATTTTGTCCTAAACTTTTTTTGAATGAAAATCCATACTTTTCAACAATGTCTTTCGTACGATTTGGTGTTGCGATATCCTTCATTTTTTTTCCTCCTGTATTACTTGCTTATAAGCTTCTGCAAATGATTCCTTTGAAACCTGAAACATTTGTAAACGTTTATGTAACTGTTTTGCGTTTGTATAACCAATCTTTAATAGCTTACCCACTCTTTCTCTGCGACTCTTTGCCATTTCTCCGCCCACTAAGCCCGCATCGACTAGATCACTCCAACTAATTTCACTTGTGTAAGCTTCCATTTCTTCATGTATATTCTCTAAAGCACGGCGAATCGACTCATTAGAAGCATGTTCGATTCCAACACCTTTTTTCCTTTTAGCAAGTGCTTCTTCCTTCGTTAAAAAAGCATGCTTACATCCAGGAACCTTGTCAGAAATAATTTTTCGAATACGCTCTCCAGGATAATCCGGATCTGTGAAAATAATAACGCCTCGTTTTTGCTGCGCTAATTTAACTTGCTCAATAACGTGATCACCGATTGCTGAACCGTTCGTTTCGATTGTATCCGCATCAACAGCACGTTTAATCGCAACTGTATCATCTTTACCTTCTACAACGATAATCTCTTTAATTTTCATGCTTGCCTCCACACTCTTTTCATCTCTACTTAGTAAAACAAAAAAATGACGACTTTTCCATTATTATTTTCCCAATCTTACATTTTAAAAAGTAGAAGAGAAAAATCTTTGTTCACTATCCTTATTGTAACACTTCTATCTCCATCTTAATTTATCCGCAGTATTTCTACACTTATGTTATGCGTAAATAGTGGGTTCTTATCACTTCTATTATCTCTCTTCTCAAAAAACAAAAAAAGAATGGGACTCCCCATTCTTTTTTATTCAACACCAAATAAGGCTTTGGCATTCTTTGTTGTTACTTGTGCTACTTCGTCATAAGAAATTCCTTTTAAATTCGCAATTTCTTCTGCTACCAGTTTTACATAACTAGGTTCATTTCGTTTCCCTCGAAATGGATGTGGTGTTAAATACGGGCAATCTGTCTCTATCAATAATTTTTCTAACGGAATCTCCATAGCAACTTCTTTCGGTTTCTTGGCATTTTTAAATGTTACTGGCCCACCTAATGAAATTAAAAAGTTCATATCGACACATCGCTGCGCTACTTCTACACTACCGCTAAAGCAATGCATAATGCCCCCTACTTCAGCTGCATTCTCTTCCTCTAGGATATCAACAATATCTTGAGTTGCATCGCGGTTATGTATAATAATCGGTAATTTCACCTTTTTCGCTAATGCAATTTGTTTACGGAATACTTCCTTCTGTATTTCCTTTGGAGACTTATCCCAGTGATAATCTAATCCCATTTCCCCAATTGCAACCACTTTAGGATGAGCCGCTAATTCTTCTAACCAAGCTAAATGTTCTTCTTTCATATCGATTGCATCAACAGGGTGCCATCCAACTGCAGCGTAAATAAAATCATAAGCCTCTGCTAATTCAATTGCTTTCTTTATCGTTACTTCATCAAATCCAACAACAACTGTATATGTAACTCCCGCTTCTTTCATTCTCGCGATAACTTCTTGTAAATCTTCTTCAAATTGCTCTGCATTTAAATGTGAATGTGTATCAAACAACATAATAAATAACTCCTTTTATATTGAAATCAATTCTCTCATAAAAAAACTACACTCTTTCTAACTTAACGATAACAATACTTCAATTTTAATGCAAAAAACGGAATGTAAAAAGAAAAAAGACGCTTCACTAATGTTACACGTGAAACATCTCTTTTTTTGTCTCAATTACTTGATTTTTGTACCATTTGGTAAATTCTGGTCAATTGATGCTAATGACAATACGCCATTCTCTTCACCTGCTAAAATCATACCTTGTGATAATTCACCACGTAATTTTACAGGTTTTAAATTCGTTACACAAATAACCTTTTTACCTTCTAGTTCTTCTGGGGAATAGAATTTAGCAATCCCAGAAACCACTTGGCGCTTCTCTGTACCTAAATCAAGCTGAATTTTTAACAACTTATCTGCTTTTTTCACAGGTTCAGCGGATATTACTTCAGCTACTCGTAATTCTACTTTAAAGAAATCATCAATTGTAATTTCTTCTGCCTTTGGTTCTTCTGCTTTTTTCTCTTCTACTTTAGGAGCAGAACCTTGCATTTGTTCTTTAATATATCCCACTTCTACTTCCATTTCCAAACGAGGGAAAATTGGGTTTCCTTTTTCTACTTTTGTTCCAGCTGGAATACATCCAATTGTAGATAGGCTTTCCCAAGATTTATGCGCCTCTTCAGTAAGTCCAAGTTGAGCAAACATCTTACTTGGTGCTACTGTTAGGAATGGCATAAGCATAATACCTGTTTGACGAAGTACCTCAGCTAAGTGGGACATTACAGACGCAAGTTTTTCACGATCATTCTCATCCTTCGCTAATACCCACGGCTGCGTTTCATCAATATATTTGTTCGTACGGCTAACTAATTGCCAAATGGAACTTAGCGCTACAGAGAATTCCATATTCTCCATTGCCTCTTCTACTTTTTTCAATGTATCTTCGGCAAATGTCACTAGCGTTTCATCGAACTCAGTTACATTTGCTTTAAATGCAGGGATTTCCCCGTTAAAGTATTTATCAATCATAGCTACTGTACGATTTAATAAGTTACCTAAATCATTCGCTAAATCAAAGTTGATTCGTTCAACAAATCCTTCTGGTGTGAATACTCCATCAGATCCAAATGGAACTTCGCGAAGTAAGTAGTAACGCAATGCATCTAATCCGTAACGATCAATTAATGTAACTGGATCTACTACGTTTCCTTTTGACTTACTCATTTTTCCATCCTTCATTAAAATCCAGCCATGAGCAAAGACTTTCTTCGGAAGTGGTAAATCTAAAGCCATTAAAATAATTGGCCAATAAATTGTGTGGAAACGAACGATTTCTTTCCCAACTAAATGGACATCTGCTGGCCAGAATTTTTTATACTTCTCTTCATTTTCTGTTCCATATCCTAATGCAGTAATGTAATTAGACAACGCATCTACCCATACGTAAATAACGTGTTTTGGGTTACCTGGAACACGAACTCCCCAGTCAAATGAAGTACGAGAAACCGCTAAATCTTCTAATCCTGGTTTAATGAAGTTATTAATCATTTCATTTTTACGGGACTCCGGCTGAATGAAATGAGGGTTATCCTCATAGAACTTTAATAGTCGGTCTACATATTTACCCATTCTAAAGAAATAAGACTCTTCGCGAACAAGTTCTACAGCGTGACCACTATCTGGGCTTTTTCCACCAACTACTTTGTCACCTTCCATAATTGGATCTACTAATTGATGCGCTGTATAGAATGTTTCATCTTGTACAGAATACCAACCTTCATATTCATCAAGATAAATATCGCCTTGATCTACTAGCTGCTTGAAGATTTTCTCAACAACATCTTTATGACGATCTTCAGTTGTACGAATAAAATCATCATAAGAGATATCCATCTTCTCCCAAAGTTCTTTAATCCCTGATACAATGTTATCCACATATGCCTGTGGTGTAACATTTAGTTCTTCTGCTTTCTTTTGGATCTTCTGTCCATGCTCATCAGTTCCTGTTAAATAATGAACATTGTATCCTTGCATACGCTTATATCGTGCCATCGCATCTCCTGCTACTGTCGTATAAGCATGTCCAATGTGTAACTTTCCACTTGGATAATAAATTGGGGTAGTAATATAAAAGGACTTATTTTCCTCTTTCATCGTTTTGGACCTCCCGAATAACCTCATATGTATTTATAAACAGTATATCAAAAACTCATATATAAAGTGAAACTTTAATCCGTGGAGAGTGTTCATCCCCCATGGATTATTAGCCCACACCAATCGGGCTTTTACGAGCAGCCCGACTCCCACTTAACTTCTTTGCTCCGGCTAAATTTTGAAGTGGGAGTCTTACTGCTCGCAAATAGCGGGATAAAACGAGTTAATGCTCGATATCTTTATCATCTATTACTCATATTCAAAAAAAATATACAATATATTTCCCGAAAAGTATAAACATTACAAAAAATAATACAAAACAATTGTAGAAATGACTTACATTCTATCATATATAAGAAGTATAAAAATCTATAAATCTTTTTTTAAAATATAGAATTTAATAATTGACGGAAATGTAAATGATTGGTATCATATGTCCATAGGGTATTTTGTCGAAAAATGACGAATCAAAAAAATAGACTCGAAACTTATAAACTATTTATTTAGGAGGAAAAGAATTATGAAATCTACTGGTATCGTTCGTAAAGTTGATGAATTGGGTCGTGTAGTAATTCCAATCGAATTACGCCGTACTTTAGGTATTGCAGAAAAGGATGCTCTTGAAATCTACGTTGATGATGAAAAAATCATCTTAAAGAAATATAAACCAAACATGACTTGCCAAGTAACTGGTGAAGTATCTGATGGTAACCTATCTTTAGCTGAAGGTAAAATTATCTTAAGTAAAGAAGGCGCTGAACAAGTCTTAAACGAACTTCAAGATTATATCGAAACAGCAAAATAAGCTTCTCAATTATGAGAAGCTTATTTTTTATCCACATGATAGATTTGATATACGTCTCGTTTCGACAAATCTCGATCTTTAGCGACTGTTTTTATCGCTTCTTTTGAATTCATACCTTTTTCATTTATATAATGTTCAATATGATTATATACTGAAATAGCTTCCCACCATTGTTCTTCTGGAGTAGGTTCTTCTGTTGAACCTGCTACTAAAATACAAAACTCACCACGAACTTCATTTTGCTTCGTCCACTCAATCGCTTCTTCAATTGTTCCACGAATAAATTCTTCAAATTTTTTCGTTAGCTCACGACATAATACGATTTCCCTATTTCCTAATACTTCTTGCATAGAGATTAAAGTGTCATCTAAACGATGTGGCGCCTCATAAAACATCATTGTAGTTGGAATATAGCGTAGTTTTTCTAATTCAAGCTTACGTCCCTTTTTATTTCTTTGCAGGAAACCATAGAAATAAAAATGTTTTGTCTCAAGTCCTGATGCAATCAATGCTGTAAGGGCTGCATTTGCCCCAGGAAGCGGGATAACATGATATTGTTCTGCTACAGCCTCTACAACGATATCATAACCAGGATCTGAAATACATGGCATACCAGCATCGCTCACAATGGCTACAGTCTTACCTTCTTCTAACTTATCTAAAATTTTCCGTCCACTTACTCCTTTATTATGCTCATGATAACTCATAACTGGTGTTTCAATTTCAAAGTAATTACAAAGTTTCTTCGTTTGCCTTGTATCTTCCGCTGCAATAATGTCTGCCTCTTTTAAAATTCGGATTGCACGAAATGTCATATCCTCTAAATTTCCGATTGGAGTCGGTACTAAATATAAAACTCCCTTTTCATTTTGCTGAAAGCTTTTTTGCTGCCACATAGCGTTCTCCTTTTTGCATATATTCTTCTTTTTTTTTCCTCGTTAACTGCTTAAAGTGATACTCAGCTTGCATAGCCGTTCGTTTATCCTCGTGATCCTCTACATATTTTAAAACAACTGGAAGTCTAGCGCGTGTATATCTAGCACCTTTTCCACTATTATGGGTCTGAATCCGTTTTTCTATATGATTCGTGTATCCAGCATAATAACTTCCATCAGAACACTCCACCACATAAAAACAATGCTTATTCTTCTCCATATAAAATTGAACGAAGCTCCTTTGTATATTCATTGTTTTCTTCATATACAAAAAGAGGTGGTAAGATTTTTAAATCAGCATTCCCATCCTTAATTCCTTCAATTAACAATGTATTCGCTTCTTTACCAGCCTTAGGATAAACAAATCGCACACGTTTCGGTTCAATTTTGTATTTACGCATTAATGTGACGATGTCGAGCAAACGACCTGGACGATGTACAAATGCTACTTTCCCACCCTGTTTCACTAGCTGGCTACTTGCGTATACAACATCTTCTAGTGTGCACATAATTTCAT
Source organism: Bacillus sp. RC242 (assembly GCF_044908245.1). NCBI lineage: Bacteria > Bacillati > Bacillota > Bacilli > Caryophanales > Bacillaceae > Bacillus > Bacillus sp. RC242. Next base: position 5,366 of record NZ_JBIYCZ010000024.1, on the reverse strand, counting down.
GACGGGCTATCGCTAAATGTTCATTCATATTCTTCTCAGAAGTTTGTGGTGTTTGAAAATAAGGAGGATTACATGTTACAACATCATATTGATGACGTCCAAGTTTCTCCGGCATATCTTTCAAATCTCCATGGATTAAATGAATTCTTTCTTCTAAATTATTGTATTGAACGCTTCTTATTCCCATATCATATAAGCGCTCTTGAATTTCTACACCTGTAATTTTCCCTTTTGTCCTTGTACTTAATAAAAGAGGGATAACTGCGTTACCTGTACACAAATCAAGTAAATTACCTTTTTGAATTGGCACCCAAGCAAAATCTGCAAGTAAAACAGCATCCAAAGAAAAATTAAATACTGATGGACTTTGTACAATCTTCATATCTTGCGCTAATAAGTAATCTAAACGCTCATCTTCATATAAATTCATATATTGCTCCCTTTCTTACACTTAACCTATCCTATTTCATCTTCTATTAATGTAAAAATAAATTTCATTCTACTCTCATGTATAAAAAATTACCTTTCCAATTATATTGGAAAGGTAATCTCACTTTTTATTTAAAAATGACAGACAGAATAAACAATCTCCCTCTTTACGTACACTTCCATAATGTAGATTGCAAATATGAAAACCTTCTTGATATAGTCTCGCTAGATTATCGTAGCCTTCACCAATATCTGTCTTCGCCTTCATTTCTTTGCGTTTTTGAGTTTTTTGTTTTTCCTTGTTCTGCACTTCTTCAAAACGATGTCGCAAATTTTCATTTTCCATTTTTATATGTTGGTTTTCTTCCAATAATTCTGCAAGATGTTGTTTTAATTCTCCCAACTGTTTGTATAAATGTCCAATTTGCTCTTCCATACTAGAAACCGATGCAAAAATATCCTTTTTCTCCACAAGCACCCACCTCATTAATCTGTGGTTTGACTCGAAACGACCCCTTTATTCATTAATTCATCTAACGTATATTCTACTATCCGTTCCTTGTCTACTAGTTCCACTTGAATTAATCTTTCTAAAATATTTAATCCGATAACACGGCCAGTACCGTGCGGTGTTTGTATACGTTGATCTAAATCAGGAAGTTGTTCCTTTGCTGCCTCATATTCATCATTCTCATATTTTAAGCAACACATTAAGCGACCACATAAACCAGAGATTTTTGCAGGATTTAATGATAAATTTTGATCCTTTGCCATTTTAATGGATACAGGTTCAAAATCTCCTAAAAAAGTAGAACAACAAAGCATACGACCACATGGACCAATACCACCAAGCATTTTTGCTTCGTCACGAACGCCGATCTGTCTCAGCTCAATTCTTGTCCTAAAAATTGCCGCTAAGTCTTTCACTAGTTCCCGGAAATCAATCCGGCCATCCGCAGTAAAGTAAAAAATAATCTTATTACGATCGAACGTATACTCTACATCTACAAGCTTCATATCAAGATTATGTTCTCCTACCTTTTGTTGACAAACTTGATATGCTTCTTTCGCAGCATGCCTATTCTCTTCAACAATAGTACGATCATTTTCATTTGCAATACGAATAACTTTTTTTAGCGGTAATACAACGTCATTTTCATCAACTTGCTTTTTGGTAATAACTACTTTTCCGTACTCAATACCTCTTACCGTTTCTACAATTACAAACTCATTTTCTGAGATATCGAACTGATTTGGATCAAAGTAATATACCTTTCCGGCCTTCTTAAAGCGAACACCTACTACATCATACAAAACGGTCATCCCTCCTGCAACCGCAACACTAACTGTTCGAACACAAGCTGCGCATTTACATTAGCGTTGATTCTATTTTTTGCCTCTAATATATTAAAGAGAGCTGATACAATGCGCTTCTGAGCATAAGAAAAGGATTCAAACATCTCTTTCTGCTCATGAAAAACAAGACGATCTTCTTCTCCAAGTTGAACATATAATAAATCCTTATAAATAAGGAGTAACATATCTAAGCCTTGCTGTAATTGTTCTTTCTCTCCAAAGTGCTTCCCCCATTTTTCTTGTACAAAAAAAATAGAGGCCTTATCTTTTTCGAGCGCTTCACATAATTTTATCACTAAAGCTCTCGCTTGTGCAAACCATTCATCATTACACATTAATAAAGCTTCTTCAAAACTATTTGTAAGCTGCGCAGCAAGTGTAGATAAAGAAACTGTAATACCTTCTTCCTCTAACCTCTTAATTAACGATTCTGTAGGCAACGGCCTAAACGTAACAACTTGACAACGAGATAAGATTGTATTTAAAATCTGATGACTTTGTTCAGTAAGTAAAATAGCTGTTGTATCACTACTTGGTTCTTCTAAAAACTTTAAGAGCGTATTCGCTGCATTTGCTGTCATACGATCTGCATGCTCAATAATATATACTTTTTTATTTGCTTCTAATCCTGTTTTTGAAAACTCTTCTTGTAAATCATGAATTTGCTGTTTTTTAATAGATAATCCATCTGGTTTTACAATATGTAAGTTTGGGTAGTTACCTGAATCAATTCGGCGACAATTCGTACATACATGACAAGGCTCTACACCATTTCTTTGTGAACAGAGAAAACTTTTTGCCATTTGAATTGCTGTGGCGAACTTCCCAGTCCCTTTCCCTCCCTCTAACAAGTAAGCGTGGGATATACGCTCTTTTGCAATGCTATTCATCAACATTTTGACACCGATGGGCTGTATAACAGAAAGCTGCTCCCACGTATTTATCATACTGCATACCTCACTTATTTCATTCTTTCCTTCTATTATAACAATTTATCTTCTATAATCTGAACAACTTCTTCTATAAGTTTTTTCATTGGTTGATCAGCATTTACTAATACAATGCGATTAGAGAAACGCTCTACAACTTGTAAATACCCTTCACGCACACGTTTATGGAAAGAGATATCTTCCATATCTAGTCGATTTACTTCACGTCCTGCATCTTTTCCAATTCGTGCTAAACCTACCTCTGGCTCAATATCTAAATAGATTGTTAAACTAGGCATACAATCTTCCGTTGCGAAACGATTAATTTCAAATACTTTATCCATACCTAAGCCCCTTGCATATCCTTGATATGCTAAAGAGCTATCTATAAAACGATCACATAGTACAAGATAGTTTTCCTCAAGTGCTGGCATAACTTTTTCCACTAAATGTTGTCTACGTGCAGCAGCATATAAGAGCGCCTCTGTACGTGCTTCCATCATCGTATACTCTTGTTTATGTAAAATTGTTCTAATATCTTCAGAAATTGCAATACCACCCGGTTCTCTGGTCGCCATTACCTTTTGTTCCTTTTGCTCAAAATATGGTAATAAACTTTTAATTAATGTTGTTTTACCCGAACCTTCTGGCCCTTCAATTGTTACAAATAATCCCTTCATCCTAAAACCTACTTTCTATATCATACACGTTCATATATTTCGTACTACCTTGAAAACGAGCCCCTGTTTTCTCTAAATGAGTAATTTGCTTTGTATGTTCTTGAGTAATTCTCTCTCCATACATGATCAATGGAATTCCAGGTGGATACGGAATCACCATTTCTGCAGCTATCATACCAACGGCTTCTTCTATAGATACTAACTTCGTTTCGTATCTCTCTAATTGTTTATACGTATACGGTAAAGGGGAAATCTCCCCTTTATAAGTATAACGAATTGATGCTGCCTTGTCTTTTACCTTATATTGCTGCATAGCTAATCGAATGATCTCTATAGCTTTCATATACCCCTCATTTACTTGTAACGGTAATATAAGTAGGACGTTATATGGATCTGCCATTTCCGTATATATACCGACTTTTTCAAATACAGACTGTAATCCATACCCCGATAACTGACAGCGAGTTTGCACCGTAACTTTTAATTCATCTTGCGATGGATATTGCAAAATGGCTATTTGTGGGATAGATCGCAATCCTTCTTTAAATCGGCGTAAAAACTCAACGATTTCATCATGACCCTCTTCCTTTATAACTGCTATTGCAAAACGTGCTATATCAAGAGAAGCCATAATTGGATACGATGGGCTACTAGATTGTAGCATACTTAAATAGGAGGAAACTTTTTCTTCGCTCACCAAACGGCTATTTATATGTAAATAAGATCCCATTGTCATCGCAGGTAATGTTTTATGTGCGGAATGAACCACAATATCCGCACCATAAACTAATGCTGACTTCGGGAAGGGGTCCCCTATACAAAAATGCGCCCCATGGGCTTCATCTACTAGAACAGGAATTTTATGTGCATGTGCGTAAGCGATACTTGCCTCTAAATCAATGCCCATACCATAGTAATTAGGATGTGTTAAAATAAGTGCTTTTGCATTTGGATACTTTGTAATTGCCTCCTTAATAACTTCATCACGAACACCTACTGGTACGTTATGTACTTCATCAATCCATGGATTTAAAAAGACCGGATTCGCCCCTGCTAATTTCAAACCATTAATGATCGATTTATGACAATTTCTTTGTACGAGGACAATATCATGTTCGCCGCAGCAAGATAAAATCATTGCTAAATTTCCAACTGTTGAGCCATTAATTAAAAAATAACTTTTGTGCACGCCGTATACTTCAGCTAATAATTGCTGTGCTTCATCTATACATTCAAACGGGCTATGTAAATCATCTAATCCTGTTAACTCTGTTACATCAATTGATAATATGTCCTTAAACCCCCCTGAAGCTTTCTGAGGGAAGTTTAAACCATTCTTATGACCCGGAACATGAAAAGATAGTAGTCGCCTTTCTTTAAATTCCATTAGCGCCTCATATAAAGGCATACGATTTTGATTCATATATATCTCTTCCTTATTATTCATTGTGTATCTATTATACAGATATTAGGGCAAAAAAAATAATAGGCATAATGCCTATTTAAAAATATGATACTTCTAATTTTCGCAGTTGTTTTAAATAATGTATATACTTCGGGTCATTTGTCTCAGTATTCACCAGATTTCTTTCGCACTCGTAACATATTAAATTATTATATACATATATTCCTTCCCCTCTTTTTGTCTCACAAACGATGCAAATTTCACTTGGTAATTTCATAATCTTTCCTCCCTTTTTAAATAAACATATTATATATCTCTATTCCTTAACAAATTTCTGGAAAATATACATCAATTTCTTATATAATATGATTTATTCTTGGGCAACGTGTTTGTATTACTTATGTATTCCCTTTACTTCTTTCATGTACTGTTTAAAAACAAAAAACACAAGTCAAAAGACTTGTGTTTTTATCTTGCTTGGCGACGTCCTACTCTCACAGGGACAAGGTCCCAACTACCATCGGCGCTAGAGAGCTTAACTTCCGTGTTCGGTATGGGAACGGGTGT
>NZ_JBIYCZ010000023.1:0-54130 GCF_044908245.1 Bacillus sp. RC242 | reverse complement strand
CTTATCGCTCGTATTTTTTCTTTTGAAGAAAGTTTAGCCATTAAAAAGTGCACCTCCGATTGTTAGACTGTGTCTAACAATCGGGGTGCACTTCACTTAACGTACAGGGATTCGGCTATTTTTTGTCTAAAATGTGTCTAAGCGTACAATTTTCCCAAAATGATATGGTGACCCCATGCCCATCAACTTAAGAAAGGAAACAAAATGAGCTTTCGTTCATATAAACGAAAAAACTCTTGAAATATTTCGTGTCTTTAAAAATGATCATACCAAATATACCTTGATAGGTATCGTTTTTAAAAATTATGCAGCTTTTTTCTGTTTTCTCAATTCATTATACTCATAGACAACACCCAAAATATCAAAGACTGTTTTCTTCTCATATCGATGAGATTTCCGGCCGTTCTTTTGGAGTAAGTGGAACAGGCGGATTAGAATCTTTGTTATTTCTTGGGTGGTTTGCTGTATGGCTTGATATAAAATGTGTAAATGATCTTGAATCATTCCAATTGCTTTATATTCACTTAATTCTTGTTTCTTCTTTTGTAAAATTAATTGTCGCATCTTAAACATAGTAGAAGAACATAAAAAAATGGCAATGAGTTTTCCATAAACATGGCATTCTAATCGCTCCTGTTTAATATTTTGCCACTGATGAATTTGAAATAAGGATTTCCAAGTTTTAAAGATTATTTCGACTTGCCAACGGAGAGAGTAAAAATCATGGATTTGTTCCATAGGAACAATCTCCCAAGGTATATTAGTAACATATAGGTTCATGCCGGCCAATCGTTTGCTTTTTTCCGAATATGTAATGCCCTTTTTACTTTCTGTATACACTTGTTTTTTCATACGCTCGCGAAGTTGTTTTTCTGTTAATCGATACAGAATTACCCGGGTGAATAGTTTTTTATCCTTTCCAATATAAGCATCTTTTATTTCATAGACCTGACCTGATTTTAAGGTATCCATTATGTGTTCTAAATCAACTTTGATGTACTGAGACTGTTTTTTTATTGTCCCATTTCGAAAGTATTCAGGAAATTCATTTTTGATATACACCTTATTGTTTAATTTGAGCCGTGATATATAATACACACCACGTTGGTCCATTTGATCTAAATCATCCAGTGAATAATAGCCTAAATCCCGAATACATAGATCACCAGGGCGTAATGTTGCTAAACACTCTGTTCCAAAGGTTTTATCATTATTTTTCCCTGGTTCCACTTGGAAATTTAAAAACTGGCCACTATGTAAATCATATTCTAATTGGATTTTTATACCCGCTGTTTGAGCACAACCACCTGATCCAGGATACACACTAGCTAAATGCTTTGGTACCTGGAAAATCGTTGCATCTAAAATACGAATTCGTTGAAAATAAGCGATTGAAGAGCTTGGAATGGCTGATGTTTCACAAATCTTACTTTTTAATAATGTAGAGAAAATGTGTTTTAAAAAGCAAACAGCTTTTTTATTAAAACGCTTATTGAGTCCTTCTGGACTCATGAGTGTTCCTGTAACAGCATGAAGTTGACTACACAGTCTCACTAAAGAATCACTCGCTATCCGTTGACTGATCCAGACACATATAGTAACCAAATCATGACTAGAAAATTTACGTTTCCGTTGTACAAAACCTAGTTCTCTAGCAAGATCTTCTAAAAATGAAGGGGTAAGATGTTCATATAACTCTTCAGCAAATAATTGTAGTTCACTTTGAATCGAAAGATTCATAAAAAACGTCATCCTTTCTGCATATTTCTACAAAAATGATAACGTTTTTTTTTATTTGAGGGTATTAAAACCTCTTAAGTTGAGGGTGATGTACGGTGCCCCCTATTGGTCTAAATAAAGTTAAGTTATTTAAGAATATGATAAAGTTAAAAAATCTTTAATCTGTTTAATTTTCAATGTAGTAGAAGGTCTTATATACAGGTGATATATATAGTTGTCTTGTTCCCAATGTATCATCCAACCACTATAAGAAGTATTTTGTCTACATAAAAAGAGTTCATTAACTTGCTTGCCTAAAAAATCACAACTTAATTTTTTTATATTCCAACTCTGTCTTTTTCCAATCCTATTTCCAGTACGTGGAGGTAATGGGTCTGACAAATTTTTAGGAGCAATCCAAAGCCATACTCCATCCGTATAATTTAATTGAGATCTATATAAAAGATGCATTTCTTTACCAGAATGATGATCTCGATATCCAATGGAATCTAAAAAATAATTATCAAATATTTGTGGGGGCGATATAGGTAGTTCAATCATTAACTCTTTTAGAAAAGTCATATCATTTTCAAACCAATCAACTCGTGTAACTTCATCCTCATTATCCCATTTTGGTTTTTTAAAACGCGAAGTAAAGCTACTAGTAGAAAAAGATTGTTTTCCTAAACTTTCTATAAAAGATTCATTAACTGGCTCTAACGTTTTTAAAATTAACAAAATGTCTTTTTCTGTATAAACACCTTTTAAAACAGATAATTCAATATTCGTAAACCACTTTGCATAGCATGCTGCTTGGTTTCCTTTATAATCTGTCCCTATAAACCCAACAATACCATTTATATTAAAAGATTTACCTTGACATATTAAATTAGTATCAGCTGTTATAACAGGTATAGCCCAATCATAAAAAAACTGTTTAATTCTTATGATTCCTTTCTCATTCTTTATTTCAAAACGGATGGAAGAGCGTACTGTACTCGATTCTTTTCTTAAAGATATATTGTCAATTGAGTATGTATCTGGCAATTTGGGTACCAAAATTACAAAATTAGTGTGCTTTTGAGCTTCTTGCAATTCATTTATTGTAATTGATTCTATCATGAAACATCGCCCCCACTTATAAATTTGATAACAGTAAACGTCAAGTAACTCCAAAATATACAATAAAAGTTGATTTTGGAGTTACTTGACGTTTGCTTCACTTTTTTCGGTTTATGGATACAATTTCATTTATTTTTTTGATTCCTTGCAGCCGGCATCCATCTTTGGACAATTGGCTCTTGATTTCCTTTCTCCTGACTTCCTACCACTTCTATTCCACGCTTCTCTAACCATAATTTAGAAGTCTTTAAAAACTCTAAATCTACACCAAAAGCAAAGTGTTTCGTCTCAAAGTCTTTAATAGTGTGTACTTCCCATAGTCCAAGCAATTGTTTTCTATTTTCTCCTACCCAAAAGAAAGCCACTCTTCTTTTAGGTAGTTTTCTTGCTAATGCTAACCCTAACTTATTTTGATAGAAATCTATCGCCTTTTCTAAATTTCTTACATGTAAATGAGTTTCGTATATGTTCTGTATCATTCTGCTTATTCCTTTCTTTATTGGTAACTACGGGTTGAGTAGTTACTGTAATTCTAAATCTGAAGTATGTATAATCATTGTAATGTATCTCTATATCCAATATACCTATTTATTATTATATCGAAATTGAAGTATGATAAATCCAACTGAGGTAGCAAATTCAAATAAAAATTCTACTACTTTTGTAGGAGAAACCTCCATTAAATTCAGATGAAATCATATTTAAATACTGAAAAAACGCTATTCTTTTAGTAAGAATATAAAGAAGGGATAGCATTTTTTACTCTTGGGGGTAGTTAATATTTTTAAGTTGATGGGCATGTATGGTGACCCCATGCCCATCAACTTAAGAAAACAGGTTACCCCCAAAACGGTAAAAATAAATAATAAATTTTTCAATTTAACACAAATTTATTTTAGAATTCAATAGAGTGCCTCTCAATTTAAGCGAATTTTAAGTGTTAATATTTACCTGATAATATTATAATTTATATACCAAAAATATATAAGAAACGGAGAATTATCATGCTGAATATAGATATTAATCGTTTAACTGATATTTGTTTAGAATATCAGCAGTCTAGATTTTATGTTACTAGAATACCTGAAGATTTCTTATCAAGTGCAAAAAAACGTTTCTCTATACCAACGAATGATCGAATTATTGCTTTTTTAAGTTGCAATTTATTTGGCTCAGGAAAATATGGTGTTTATTTTACAAGTTCGGGTTTATATTGGAAAAATTGGTTATTAGGTAAAGGAAATATGAAATGGGATAAATTAAATGAAGTGCAACAAATTGAAATTGATAAAGATGGTTTTTTATCTTTTGATGCACAAAAAAGTTTTAATATTAACGGTAGTGATTATCCACCGCAGTTATTTAAAGAATTACTTATAGCTCTTACAAATTCGTTCCACAATTCAAAGCAAAATGATATACATCCAGTTATAAAAATTGACGAGATAAAATCAATCTGCTCTTTGTTTGAGACGTACGATGAATTATTAGAACCTGATAATGGTTTATTTGTAGACAATCATATTTCAGACAAAAAGCTAAAGGAAATTTGGGCACGATATATTGTTTCAAAAGAAGAAAAAATCATTGCTTTTTTAGATACCTCTGTCCTTGGTAATTTGAGTAAAGGATCGGATGGCGTATTAATTTGTCAATCGGGGATATATTTTAGAGAAACTTTTGTACACTTGTATTTTCCATGGCATGTCTTTAGGAATATCCCTATTACATTGAATTCAAACGAGTTAGAAATCGGAAAAGGAAACATATTTCATCTTCAACATGCCAGAATGTCTAGTCAAGAGATTCTATTATTCATCAAAAATTTAAAACAGCTTGTTAATACGTTATATGAGGAAAATAATTGTTCACCCAACACAGAAGGGTCTTAATATAATTTAATATTTTATTTAATCTAATATAAAAAAACGCTATTCTTTTTGTAGAAATATACAGAAAGGGTGGCGTTTTTTATGAATCTTTCGATTCAAGGTGAGCTACAACTATTTGCTAAAGAATTACACCAATATCTTACTCCTTCATTTTTAGAAAGACTTGCTAGAGAACTAGATTTTGTACAACGAAAGCGTAAGTTTTCGGGTCACGATTTAGCCACTATCTGTGTTTTGATTAGTCAACGGGTAGCGAGTGATTCTTTAGTTAGACTGTGCAGTCAACTTCATGCAGCTACAGGAACTCTTATTAGTCCGGAAGGACTCAATAAACGTTTCAATAAAAAAGCTGTTTGCTTATTAAAACATATTTTCTCTGTATTATTAAAAAATAAAATTTGTGAAACATCAGTAATTCCAAGCTCTTCAAGCGCTTATTTTCAACGAATTCGTATTTTAGATGCAACGATTTTCCAAGTTCCAAAATATTTAGCTAGCGTGTATCCTGGATCAGGTGGTTGTGCACAAACAGCGGGTATAAAAATTCAGTTAGAATATGATTTACATAGTGGACAGTTTTTAAATTTTCAAGTTGAACCGGGGAAAAATAATGATAAGACCTTTGGAACAGAATGTTTAGCGACATTACGGCCAGGCGATCTATGTATTCGAGATTTAGGCTATTATTCACTGGATGATTTAGATCAAATGGACCAACGAGGCGTGTATTATATATCGCGGCTTAAACTAAATAATATGGTGTATATCAAAAATGAGTTTCCTGAATACTTTTTAAATGGGACAATAAAAAAACAATCTCAGTACATCAAAGTTGATTTAGAACAAATTATGAATACCTTAAAACCAGGACAGGTCCATGAAATAACAGACGGTTATATTGGAAAGGATAAAAAACTATTCACACGAGTTATTATGTATCGATTAACTGAAAAACAACTTCATGAGCGTATGAAAAAACAAGTGTATACGGAAAGTAAAAAGGGCATTACATATTCAGAGAAAAGCAAACGATTAGCTGGCATTAACATATATGTTACCAATACACCTTGGGAGATTGTTCCGATGGAACAAATACATGATTTTTACTCTCTTCGCTGGCAAATCGAAATTATCTTTAAAACTTGGAAATCACTTTTTCAAATCCATCATTGGCAAAATATCAAACAAGAGCGATTAGAATGTCACATTTATGGAAAACTTATTGCTATTTTTCTATGTTCTTCTACTATGTTTAAGATGCGACAGTTGATTTTACAAAAGAAACAAAAAGAATTAAGCGAATATAAAACCATTGGAATAATAAAAGATCATCTATACATCTTGTATCAGGCTATACAACAAAACACTCAAGAAATAACAAAAATCTTGTGCCGTCTATTCAGCCTCTTACTGAAAAATGGACGAAAATCTCACAGATATGAGAAGAAAACAGTCTTTGATATCCTGGGTGTTGTCTATGATTATAGTGAATTGGAAAAACAAAAGAAAATTGTATAATTTTTAAAATTGGGTTGATTGAGGTTTATTTGGTATGCTCATTTTTAAGGACACAAAGTATTTTAAGAGTTTTTCCGTTCATATGAACGGAAGTTCATTTTATTTGGGTTCTTAAGTTGATGGGCATGTGGCGGTACCCCATCGCTATCAAGCTAAAGATTTATTGCAACCCCTAGAACGAAATTTTTAGGATTTCTTGTAATAAAAAAGGATATTTTATTATTTTGACTGTCTGTATATAACTTTTTCATGATTTATAAAACCATCTTACGAAACCGCCTCCTATTACAGAACTTGCCCTATATATTGGGAAATCAAATTTGGAATGTACCTAACTTAACCCTTTAGTATATAATAGTATTTAGAAAATAAAGGAAAAGATCTGTTTTTAATTATAGCCCTAAATATTTCTCAGTGTGTATTAGTATATAAGGTTCTGGTGCAAAGATAAAATGAAAACCAATAAAATGCATATGTTCCTAACAGAATTGTATTTTATACTACAAGTTCAAACAATTGATGGATGAATTCTTTCTGATTTTGGACAGACTGGTCCCGTAAATCAATCTGTTCTTTTTTAATCATATGCATAGCTTCTACTCCAGAAAGAATGGATGTAGCTGTGTCAAAGCATTTAAACCCTAGCATAGAACGGATTCGTTTCTTGATAAAGCGATGATCTTGTTCTACTATATTATTCAAGTACTTTTGTTGTCTAAGTCGCATACCGTTAGGTATGCTTTTTTCTTTTTTCAACTGTTCAATTGCTATAGGATAAGCTGGATTCTTGTCGACTGTTATAACACGAGGCTTTGAAACATGAAAAGACCGCAAAGCTTTCTTGAAAAAGCGCTTTGCAGCCTTCTGATCTCTTGTTTTGCTTAGGCAAAAATCGATTGTGCTTCCTGTCGAATCAACAGCACGATACAGGTACATCCATTGCCCTTTTACTTTGATATATGTTTCATCGACTCTCCAAGAGTCATTTGTTTGTTTGAGGTAACGTCGGATCCGTTCCTCCATCATTTCCACTAAATCACGAAAACTGAGATTGTACCGTAGGTACCATCTTACTGTTAATAAGATAATATCAGGCTGATAGTGCTTCCATTTGAACAAATTTCTCTTTTCCATACTAATCACACACCTTTTTAGAGTAATAGTATCAGTATGTCCAAGGTTTATAGATTTTTTGCACCAGAACCCTTATTATTACGTCAAATGATTACAATATTAGTAGATTTAAAAAACTGATTGGTGAACACAATATTTCCCTCACAAATACTGAATACTCTCTTGAACCTGATATGTTTAACTGGTTATTTTATGTTTATACGGAACGTGATGGAATATTAAACGCCGAAACAAAATTAGAAAATATTAGTGGTTTTGTAGGAAATGTAACTGATGACGCCAATGTTTTTACAGGAGCATCTTACCAGACGACAGAACTAATAGCGACCAAAGCGTTTATAAGTAATGGTGGAGAACTAAAAAAGATAACACTTAGCGTTAGAGACACAGATGTAGATATTACTTGTATGGTTAATGAAAATTCTACTGTTGTAATAAGTTGTAATGCATCATTAAAATTAAGAATAATGGATAGCATGGATGATGCAACTTTTCTGTTATTGTATTTATATGGTTACTTAATCCTTAGGTTAAAACAATTGTATATGAATGAATCGGAGAGCTTTATCAAAGAAGATAATCCCAAATTTTCAAAGAAAATTGGGATTGATGTAATTAAATCAATTGTTGAAAAAAATAATATTTTATTGAAAGATCTTGAGTCATTTTTGCTAGAAGTCGCATGTGAGCAAGAGCATAGTTGATAATTGTGTTTACTTAATCAAAATGACAGGTTCTATTGCAAATTTTCTTAACAAATACATACTTAGGTTGAGTACAATTAAATCTCATGCAATTGTTAGTAACTTTCGTAATTCATTGTACGTTGAAAAACCACAGTTTGGCCACAAACTGTGGTTTTTTCTTATATATAGCCATGAATGGTTTTGATTCCTTTCAAGGGGTACGGAAACGATTCAAAGTGTGAGGGTCCACTCTGGGGAAATATTTAAATTGATACGATAAGTATAAACAAGAAACCTATCCGCAGATAGGTTTCTATTTTTATTAACAGATGTGCTTTTTATACTTGAAAATTATGTGAATTTATAAAGAGAACAAACAACGGTCTAAGGAACCTGAAAATTCCAATGGATATTTTGAATAAAAAACTTTAAATCAATATATATTTAATAATAAATTCTTAAAAAATATAAGTATTGGTTAATATAGAAGAAGAATGGGGGATTCTTACAGAAAGGTATATATTTTTATTGGTTTATAATCTATACAAATAAAATATACATATAAATGTGTATAAATATAAAATATTAAATCCGACCTATCTCTCTATTTGTGTTTGTCATTGGCTATTCTGCTTTCTTGTTGTTTAAAATAAAAAGAGGAACAACTAATGTTCCTCTTTTAATCTCTAAGAATTTGGTATATGGACAGCTTATATTTTAAATAAAGTTCAAACGAAAATGAAATTTGCAACATTTCACCTATAAACACTAAAAACAAACAAAGAGCGATTTTTTCACCCTTTGTTTGTTGTAGATTATTTATTTAATTCAGCTTTTGCTTGTTTCAAGAGATACTCCTTTTCTTGCTCTGGCGTAGCCTCTTTATATGCTTTACCGTCGTTCCCATCTTTCCACTTACTCAACATATTATGCTCTTTAACTATTTGAGAAAAATCCCCGTGTTCCCATCGATCGATGATCATACGATACTCTCCTAAATGCTTTACATACATTGGAGTGCTTTTAGTGATTGCCTCTTTTACTTCTTGAATATTCTCGGCACTCATTTTGATAAAGCCCTCTTTCTTATCGGATAACACCTTTTGATTAGTCATTTTGAGCATTGTATCATTTATGCGTTTTTCAGCTTCCACTGCCACTTCGACTTTTTCCCCTTTAACCGAGTTGATCATTTCCTCCTCTTTGTGATTCCCGAGGTAATCCCCAACTTTAAAACCTGTTAAAACACCGATCGCTATACAAAAAATTAAAATCAATGATACTTTCGTTATTTTTCTCATTTATTAATCCTCCTTTACTATGAAGAGCCATTTGCAATATAACTTTTATAGAGCAGCTCGACATTTGCGCTCTTTAATAATTTAAGCATAAATTCTATGTTCTTTTTAAAAACAGGTATAATTTATCAGTGCAGTACAACAATTCCTTATATGATCCTTTTTTCCTTTTCTAATAGGTAACCTGCGCTTTCAACCAATTTGATTTCATCAATAAGAGAAAAAACAGTCTTTGATATATTAGGTGTCAATTACAATTGTACCATTTCTAAAGATCGAGCGGCTTAATTGAAAAAAACAAACCCCATTAGGATTTATGATGTATGTAAATTCTTAAATAATCTACACCACTCCCCTGAAAATTTCCTAAGTCTTAGTTTGATAGTGATGTGGAAGACCCCCCTTTTATAGTTTATAGAAGAAGTACATCAGTTATCTATTAAAACTATTATTTAAAAAAATTTCCTAAATGTTTTATTTATTCTACTTTCGTTTCACTTAATAAGGTAAGGAGCTAATTTACTAGATAACTTGATTAAATAGGGGTATCCCCCATCGCCATCAAGCTAAGATTAAGTAAAAGTCCGTCAACTAGATTTTTTCTATTTTCTAAAGAGTTGATATCAGCTTTCTAAAAATCTGCATACCAAATAAACCCTAACGGGTTTCATTTTTTTAATTAAGCTACATGATTGTGAGTAACGAAATAATTGTACACGACACCCAATATATCAAAGACTGTTTTCTTCTCATATCGATGAGACTTCCGCCCATTTTTATGCAAGAGATTGAACAAACGAAGGAAGGTCTTTGATAGTTCCTGGGTGTTTTGTTGTAGAGATTGATATATAAGTAGGTAGTAATCTTTAATGATATAGACCGCTTTATATTCACTTAATTCTCGTTTCTTTTTGACGAGGAGTAAGTGACGCATTTGAAACATAGTGGAGGAACAAAGAAGGATACTAATTAATTGCCCATATAAATGACACTCTAGCCGTTCTAATTTTACAGAATTACAATGATGAATACGAAAAAATGATTTCCATGTTTTAAATATCAATTCAATTTGCCATCGTAAGGAGTAAAAATCGTATACTTGTTCCTTTGGTAGATATTCCGAAGGGATATTCGTAATGTAAAAGTTTATTGCACTAAGCCGCTTACTGCGTTCTTTATAGGTGATTTGTTTCTTATGTTCTTTAGATGCTAAATCTTTTTGCCTACGTTTCATTTGTGTTTCAGTTAATTTATATAAGATAAGTCTTGCAGGAAGTTTTTGATACATTCCGATATAAATCTCAGGAATCTCATATGTTTCACCAGACTGTAATTGGTCAATAAATTGCTCCATATCTAGTTGAATGTACTCAGAATGCTTTTTTATCGTTCCATTGTGAAAGTATTCAGGTTCCCTATTCTTTTGATATATACGAGTATTGAGCTTTAATCGTGAAATAAAATAAGCATCACACTCGCTTATAATATGTAGATCTTTTAAGTCGAAGTATCCTAAATCACGTATACATACATCGTGTGGTTGAAGAGACGTTAGGCAAGTGGATCCATACGTTTTATCATTGTGTTTTCCCGATCCTGCATGAACATGTAGAAATTGACCACTTAGTAAATCGTACTCTAATTGAATTTTTACACCAGTACTTTGACCACTACCTCCTGAACCTTGATATGTAGAGGCAAATTTATCTGGAACCTGAAAATGTGTAGAATCCAATACACGAATCCGACGAAAATAGTTTGTATACGATGTTGGAATTTGGCTAGATAAACAAAATTGTTGATGGAGTAAAGAGGCTAATATTTGTTGTAACAACTGTACAGCTTGGGAATTAAAGCGTTGATTGAGTCCTTCTGGGCTCATAGAAATACCTGTGTTAACTTCTAATCGGCTACATAGTTGTGTCAATGAAGTATTTGCTATATTTTGGCTTAACCAAACACATAGAGCCACAAAATCCTGCGCGCGGTATTTACTTTTTCGTTGAACAAATCCTATCTCTCTAGCTAACTGTTCCAAAGCATACGGTGACATATATCGTTGTAGTTCTTTAGAAAACAATTCTAGTTCATCTAAAATCGATAAATTCATACAAAAACGCCATCCTTCCTGTATAATTCTACAAAAAGAATAGCGTTTTTTTCGTAATTTGAATACAAATTTATCTCAGCTTAATGAATATAGAATGGATTTTCTTAATTTAAATAGTCATCATAAGTAAAACAGCAACGATATTGGCAGATGCATGAGCTATCCAAGAAATATAGATATTCTTCGTTTTATAGAAAATAACCCCAAAAATCATACTATCTATGAATACTGTTATTAAATCTATTAAAACCACAATAAAATTCCCAATAGATATATGCATCAATGTGAAAATGATAGATGATAATAAAATCGAATAAACAGGTTTTATAAGCCAGTTAAGTCTTCCTTGCACTAAACCTCTAAAAGTAATTTCTTCTCCTAAAGCTAATATTAGTAAAGTGAAAAGTAAATTCCCATTAATTGCTTCAATGAAATCAGCTCTTTCTAATACATGATCTAACACTTCTGGAAATATATTTTTATACAAAAGGAAATAAATCACTTGTAAAATCACGCCAACCAATATTACAAGTGGCCAAGAATGTTTCAAATCGCTCAAGATATTTTTTCGATTAAATCCAATACTTTCCCTTGTCCTTTTTCTAGCCATTCTCTCTATTAAAAAATATACAATCGGTAGTATGAATACTAATCCTTTTATTTGTGGAATAAAAAAAGTACTGACTAACATAGCGACTACAAAAATCACCATTTCAAGAAAGGGACGTTTCTCGAACAAAATTGTCTTCATTTGAACCTCCATTAACTAAAGATGTTACTTACATGTATTGTTTTTTCTTTTCATAAGATATTCTAGCCAGCTTATCTCCATTTCTAAATGACGAACGCCATAATCGAGGAGTGAAGAACGATGGTAAAATTCTTCAGAATTACTTGACTGAGACGTTTGTACTGCAACAATTTCCTCGACTTGTTGAAGCTTAGACTTTTGATTTTTTAAATGATAATAAAATTCTTTTAAAAGATTCGAGCGTTTGTCTTTCTCTAGATAATCAATAAAGAATATTTTTACTAAGTGTTCATTTTTAGTAGTTTGTAAAGGCTGCTCAAGCCATTTGAAAAGTGCAACTTTTCCTGCATTCTGTATCGTATAATTTTTTTTGTTTTTACTATCACCCTTCACATTTTTTACACTTACCCATTCTTTTTCCTCGAGCCTTTTAAGTGCGGGATATAGACTACCAAAACTGGACTTGTAGAAAAAACCGATAGAGTGATCGATATTCTTCTTCAAGTCATAGCCGCTCATCGATTCCTCATGTAACAAACCTAATATGATATATTCAAGCATTTTGTCACCTCAACTTTATATCTAAATTATATATCGTTTCGATATATTGAGCAATAACTTTTTATTTGAATGTATGAAATTATACATTATGAATCCCCTAGTTTTTTGTACTTGGGCTTAAATTTTTCAAATATAAAAATACCACTATTTATAAGAATTGGGATTATTTTTTCGTTATGGGGAGAAAAGAATTTCTTAGGTTGATGGGCATGTGGCGGTACCCCTATAAGCAAAAGTGTTTCTTCATTAATGATTTTCTTACTAATTAAAAACTAATAACTTGTGATGAATCTCTGATTTTTCTTTTCAAGAATATGAATTTATATCATTGGATTGGAGATAACCTAAATAACTAGCTGAGCAAAAAGCCAATTTCCTTAGCGTACAGGAAATTGGCTTTTTGTTTAACGTGAGGTAGTTATTTTCAGCTGAAAAATCAATGATGGAAATAAAATCCAGTCTTTGACCCATTTTTACACGTATCTCGGCTGAACCCCAAATACGCGAAGGTTGGGAAATTAGTAAATCATAGATAAAAACGTCCTATATTTTAATAGGACGTTTTTTCTTCTATAAATAATGTATTTGAGATGTATTGTACTCATAACTATAAATGTTTTTTAATTATGGACATTATACAAGTCGACCAATTCTCCAATATCTAAAAAGGACGGTTTAACTACTTACTTATATCTATCTATAATTAAATAAACCTACTTCTCCTCATACCATGGGTTTAAATGAATTAGTACTTCATATATTTCTGGGTTCTGATTTATAATAGTAGTTTTTATATCCCTACAAATATCATGTCCATGCTGGATGCTTAAATGTGCCGGGACACTAATTCTAATATCAATTAATACATAGTGACCATGATCACGTGCGCGCATTCTATCAATTCTTTTTACAAAAGGATGGGCCTGAATTATTCTCTTATATTCACTACATTTCTCGGTATGAATACCACCTTCCATTAATATATATATTGATTCTTTCCCCATACTAATCGCTAACTTTAATACGAAAAAGGAAACGATAATACCAGCTAAAGGATCCCCATATGCTGCATATGGAATGGAATAGATATTGTTTATCAAAGCAATACCAATTCCAATTACAGCTGCAATTGAGGCATAAACATCAGCAAGATGATCATAAGCAGTTGCTATAAGCCCTTTGCTGCTTGTTTTTCGACCAATTCGTATTGTGTATACATATAAAATTTGCTTCCATATTAATGAAATAATCGCTGCTATAAAAGCAATTATATGGGGTTCTGTCGCTGGTTCAAATAATGACTTTATTGATTCATAAGCCATAAATAAAGCCGCTAAAATTAAAATCACAGCTACAATTCCTGATGATATAACTTCTGCTTTACCATGTCCATAAGGATGATCTTCATCAGCTGGCTGGTTTGAAATTTTCATTGATCCCAATGAGGCTACGGATGCTACAACATCGGCAGCATTATGAATCCCGTCGGCTAATAATACCTGACTTTTGAAAAGTAAACCGACTATAATTTTGATGAGAGTCAGAAATATATTGCTAATTACACTAATCCATGCTGCCAATAAGGACGTTTTTTGGTTAGCATTCATAGTTATCCCCACCTTAACTTTACTCTTGTTTCAAAATATTATTGTTTAATTCAATTGTGTAGTTATAAGTCTATGTCTCATCATTTTAATTTCTTTCATACATTACCCAATAATAAGTGTGTGGGTCTATACAAACATTTTCTCCCATCAGTAAAGGTTTAAAGCATAACTTACTTTGTTCTTTTATCCTTATTTGTTATGAAGTGTAAAAAGAGTGACACAAAATGCCATGCTTTTATTATTCCTTTTACGTTTAGTATTGGAGTTACTTTAACATCCTTAAAATAGTAATTATGATTGAATAAAAAGACGAGAGTTGGAAATTAGGAAATCATAGAAAAAACGATCTATAAGATGTAATACTGAACCTAAAATAATTAAAGATAAATAAGATATACTACACGACGACGCATGTTGTTTAACAATGTAGTTTTAGGGTGTATTATCCCTTTGCTTGATACACCTATTGTTTATGTTTTTTATCACCCTTTTATCATTACAAACATCAAAGCGACTAATGTGTTGCTTTGATGTTTGATGAAATGTTTTCAGGTATGATTACTAATTCATTCTGCGCATTAATCTTTACTCATCTGATCACAACAATTATTTTTACAGGTTGTCCATTTCACATAGCTGTAGCAAATACTATAAGATTAAAAGCATATAATTGAATATGAGTGTAAACTGTATACATTATTTATCCTTCTTTTAACTTCTTGGAGATTTTCCATATGATTGAGTATCTCTTTACGCTTTTCTTTAATTACACTCTTTGTATGTTAGTTTTTAAACTTTAATTAATCCTTCATTTATTTAAGAATTCATAAATCAGTTGAAATATTTGCATCAAATTCATCTGATTTTTTAGTATCTATTTTTTTCCCATCTATTGTCATCTTTATTTTTTGTTTTTGGTTTGCTGTTACCACCCAAGTATTTGGTAAATAACGATCTTCATGTGATAATGTAGAAGGTGAATTTATAACCTTTCCTCCTAAATATAGCGTAGCAGAAGAACCTCCATCCATTGCCATTGCATTTATTGCTCCTTTTTCATATAGAATATCTTGACACTCTTTTAACGTGGCTCCTATGCTATGTGTTTGTCTACCATCTATCACTAGAAACATTATTGTGCCATCTTCTTTTTGAGCCATAATACTTCGTGGAGCAGAACCCCAACCACCGTCTCCTTCTGTGATCATTTTTTCTCCATTTACAATTAACTGTGGCATAAATCCTGCTGCTGAAACGACTTGTTTATCCAAAAGTTGTTGGGTAGAATAATTTCCTGTTATCATTTGTCCAAACTTTGTTAAACCGGTAATAATTGTAGGGGTATTTTTATCTATATTTGTATCAATAGCTTTTCCATTTTCTATTACTATTCCAGTTGCAACATTTCCTCCACCTCTTCCTGTCTCATCAGCAAATCCACTTGCATTCACAGCAACAAGTGCATGATTACGTTTTGCCATTACACTAATTTTTTCTCCCCTGTTAGCTCCTTGTGTTCCTTGATGGCTAACAAGTTTAACATTGAAGGGATTGCTAATGGTAATTAACTTTCCTTCGAAAAGAAAACGACTATCTTTATTACTTTTAATTGTTTCTACATCAATTTCTAATGGCTGATTTTTTAATTCTTCTAATCTTTTTCCTGCTATTTTTTTATAAATAGCCTCATCACTATTTGACCATTTTGGATGATTAATTCTATCTTGCAGTTTATCTAGTTCCTTTTGGGATAGGAATGTATATTTCGCATATTGTGGATGCTGAGAAGTTAGTATACTCCCAGCAATTGTTACACGAAGATCTCGGCCATAGTTAGTACCAAATAATATTCCTATGCCAATAAGCATGAAAATAGAAAAAAGAAGCAAAATTCGTTTGAAGATTTTTCTTAGATGTTTCATAGGTTTCTCCTCCGGCATTAATTACATTCAATGAATCCTTTAAGATATTATTTTCCTAAAGACAAAAGTGTTTGTTTCCCTCATTCCCGAGTTCCCCACTGTGTCTTGGCAAGCAAAGCAAAATACTTATTCTACATTTCGTATTTATTTCAGTGTATATTTACAAATTTAATAACGTTTTTGCAACCATGAAATAAATTACTAATCCTGTTCCGTCAACAAATGTTGTAATAAATGGACCAGAAACGACTGCAGGATCTAATTTTAATTTTCTCAGAATCAAAGGTAAAACAGCTGCAACAAGAGAGGCCCAAATAACAATAAATATTAAAGTGATTGCTACAACTTGTGCAACTTCTGTTCCAACTCCTAACATATAAGCACGAGTGAGCCCAGCTACCCCAAGTGCAAGTCCAAGAAGCATGCCAATTGCAAATTCCTTTTTCATTACACGGAAAATGTCTTTAAATTTCACCTCTCCAATACCGATTGCACGAGTAATTGTTGCTACAACCTGTGTTCCTGTATTTCCTCCAGTACCTACTAATAACGGTACAAAGAAAGCTAAGGCAACTACTGTTTCAATTTCGTCTTCAAAATACTTTAGTACTGTACCTGTATATGCTTCAGCAACAAAAAGAAGCAATAACCATGGTAGACGTTTGAAGAAAATGCTCCAAATACTAGATTCAAAGTAAGATTGATTTAACGGTTCACTTCCGCCTAACTTTTGGATATCTTCTGTAGCTTCTGCTTCCATAACATTCATTACGTCATCAAATGTTATAATACCAATCATTTCATTATTTGCTGTTGTTACGGGTAATGCTGCTAAATTATAATTCAGTAGCTTTTTTACAACTTCTTGCTGATCAACTTCAGCGTGTACTGAAATTATCTCTTGAATCATGATAGTAGATAATATCTCTTCATCTGCTGCTAGTAATAACTCATGTATGGAAACGATTCCCTTAAGATAACCATGACTATCAAGAACATAGATATAAGATATTGATTCTACATTTTCAGAATGTTCCCTAATGTACTTCAATGTCATTTTTACTGACCAATTCCCTCTAACTGCAACAAAATCACTTGTGACAAGACTTCCTGCCGTTTCAGGTTTGAAAGCCATTAATTTTTTTACATTATGTTTTGTAATTTTATTTAAATACGCCATTAATTTAGCTTGTTTTTCCGGATGAACCTCTAAAAGTAGATCTACTGTTTCATCAATCGGTTGTAAATCTAGTAACTTTTTAGCTTTGTTTTCAGATAAGTGAATTAAGATATTATATTTTTCTTCTGTACTCAAATGTTGAAGAATTTTTGAGCTTTTTAATACAGGAATCTTATCTAGTAATATGACTTGATCTTCAATTGAAAACCGTTTTACTTCTTGCGCAACATCATACGACGGATGACGTAAAACTTTCTCTGCATCCAAATTATTTTGGGTTACAAGTAATTCATTTAATAATTTCTTCATGTTAACTCCTCCTTATATTGCTAAGGGAGACTCTAGAGTTTCATGAGTGGTTTTGTGTTATTTTATCTGTCTAAAATTTTTATTAGAGCATTAATAGTTACATTGCAATCAATTTATTATTTAGAACTACCTCCTTTTTGAATATAGACAAGATAAAAATAAATAACATTAAACAAAAAAACCTTTACTCAAAAAGGAGTAAAGGTTTTTTACAATACAAATAAATGATTATTAAGACAGCTCTGCAAAAATCCCAGAGGTGCCTTTCTATCAAATCGTATACCACTCCCTCGTTGAGTTTTAGCACTGTATAGCATAGGTTTTTATAACCAGCTACATTAAAAAGGGCCTTAATCCGACCGTTCCTGTTGACCCATTGGCGTCTCTCGACATTTTTGGGCAGCAGCGTTTCTCTATACAGGAGCCTCACCTAACAAAGATTATTGAATTACTTCAAAATTTAAACCAGAATTTAATATTTGTCAACTAACTTTCGATTCGATTTATAATACATTCTTTTTTAGAGAAATGTAATTCAATTCTATTGTAAATTTGAAATTCAACTTAAAAGATATAAAATTTAAATACAATTAGTTCGAAGAAACGTTATAAAATATATGAAATTTCGTATAGGAAACTTATTGTTTATGATCAATTTGTAACTTTATAGCAGGAGTTGAATCATTAGTCATACCGTACTTCAAAAGAACATTCTTCAAAAATCTTATTTTATGATTAAAATCTTCTTTACTGTTTATCAAATTTATATGGTTAAACTACTCAATCAAATTATACACTACAGGCTGAAAATATGTATCTATACGAGATGATTAAATACATTTCCTCCTATTATTTCTCAAAATTCATAAAACAATAAAAAATATAAAATTAGCAATATGCTTACTTGACAAGCAAAAAAAAAATATTTATGCTGGCTACACGAAACAAATACATAAAATTTATATTGCTAAACCTGTTAGGTGAGGCTCCTATACAAACACAGGCTATTGCCCAAAAATGTCGAAAGACGCCAATGGGTAGAACAGGAATTGTCGGATTAAGGCTCTTCTTAAGATAGCTAAGTAATCAATTTCCATTACTTTACGTTGTATAGTGCCAAAGCTCTACTAGGGGGAGGAAAGCTTTATTTAGTCATGCCAATTTAAATCCCCCCTAGTATGTAACTAGGGGGGATTTTTGCGTAAGAAAACTGGGTGTAAGCGATAGAATCTTTCAAAACAAAAATACTATTTAGTAGTTGATGAGAACAAGTTTCTACTCATTAGCAAATGTAATATTAAGTGTTAATGTAAATCAGGAGGATATTAAAATGAAAAAAATATTAAAACTCGATTATCTATTGCTCCTCCCTCTATTCATAACATGTACTTTAGGTATTATCATGATGTATAGCGCGAGCTCCATTGTTGCTGTTCAACATTACGGTTATAACAGTAGGCATTTTGTTGATTCTCAATTAACAAAGCTATTTTTAGGAACAATAGGGTTAATAGTTTGTGCTATTCTCCCATATGAAATATGGAAAAAACGAATAGTCTCTATCTGTATTATGGTTGGGGGAATTTTTTTATTAATTATGGTTTTGTGGAAAGGAAAAGTGGTAAATAATGCTCAATCATGGATCTTTGGAATACAGCCAGCTGAATTTCTTAAATTAGGAACAATACTTGTAACAGCCCGTTTTTTTGCATTACGACAAGAACAAGCTAAAAAGATTTGGAGTGGTAGCGGAAAACTTTTATTTTTTTTAGCTGCAATTTTTTTTCTAATCTATAAACAGCCAAACTTAGGATCTGCACTTTTAATATTAGGTATAGGTTTTAGCATATTTCTTTGCTCTGGAATAAATGTAAATCTATTAATTAAAAGAATTATAATCAGTTCTATTTTTTGGTTACCTTTTTTATACTTTTTAATTCAATTTAGCTTGTCAGAAGTTCAAAAGACACGTATTACTACAATTCTCAATCCCTTTGTTGATGCGCAAGGAAAAGGATATCAGCTTGTAAATTCTTTTATTGCCATTGGCTCTGGAGGAATTACTGGACGTGGATTCGGAAATAGCATTCAAAAAACCGGTTATCTTCCAGAACCACATACTGATTTTATAATGGCAATAGTTTCTGAAGAACTAGGGTTTATTGGTGTATTTATTGTATTGGCAGGGGTTTTAACTATCGTTCTTCGTTCCTTAAAAATTGCACAACTATGTGTAGATCCATTCGGAAGTTTTATAGCAATTGGTATAGGATGTATGATTGGTATGCAATCCATTGTAAATTTAGGTGGTATTACGGGACTATTTCCTCTTACTGGTACCCCATTTCCATTTGTTAGTTTTGGTGGAAGTTCTTTAATGGTCAATTTAATAGCAATAGGAATATTGCTTAATATTTCAATTTTCAATAAAATTAGGTTTAATAATTACAATATGTAATTTTTTATATAATTCTATTTTTTGGAGATTATAAAATTTAACCTCATTGAGCAATCTATGTTCAAATAATTTCTAATTAGATTTTTAACTGTATGAATATTAATTTTACTACCATAAAAGGCAGGAGCTTTTGGTGAAAACTTATTAAATGATTGTTTAATCGATGTATGTGTCTTTTCATTATATGTATTATTCATCTCAATCACATACCCTTCACCTAAAATGATTAGAAATATATTGACTTGTTATTTTTCTTATATTGAATTTCATTGGACCACTTTTGTATTGTCGTATCGCCTATAAAAAAAAGAAAACTTAATTAAGTTTTCTTTTTTTATGTTATTCCAAATCCGATTAGTTTTCATAAAATATCTTATGTTTCCGCTGGAACGGATAAGTTTTAATTTCATCTGTATCTAAATTTTCATGAAATAAATGAATAGCTATAATTTGCCTACAATCATAGGTATGGTAATAATATGTACCAGACTCCATACACATTGCGCTTGTATAAATGGTATTATCTAATGTACCTTCTTCCGTTATTACTCCACCTTTTGGAACCTCACAATTTGATAAGATATGAAAAATGGCCGATATGCCCTCTTCTTCGTTATCTATACCTTGAATATTTTGTTTGCCATACGCTGCCCGAACAAACCTTGATGGTGGGGTGAAATCCCCAGGGAGCCCCATCGAACCAGAACCTTGTCCAAAAGCACTTAATAGTACATCCCCCCATTGTGTTGGCGCATATGGCTGCGATTTAAGACCGATATATTGTCTTAAATTTTGTAGATGCCAGTTAAACTCAGGACTATTGGTCATTACCCCAAGAGGATTATCATATATTTTTAGTCCTTCAGTTGTCGGCTCTAGTACAATACAATCTCCCCATTTATCCGCTAAAATCCAATGTAGCGGTGGAGTAACCCCTAAAACAGGTAATGGTACATCCAAAAAGGAAATACTATCTACAGAGTTCTTTAATTCTTCGACAGAATTGAATTGTGTGAGACTCCATGCCACAAAATCAAATGGAGCCAGATTCGTTTGATTTTCATCTATACTGTTACTATAACTTGCGAATCCTGGAAAATAGAGTGTTGCACATGTCATACCTGATTCATTTACTCCGTCCGCCAGGATGATCCTTCCTTGATGGTTAATCCCCATCCCTACAACAGCTTGTTTCGCCTCGATGGTTTCACCAGTTATATTGTTCCATTGATAACTTCGAGGAACTATTATTACTTCTTGATTGAAATCTAATGTAAAATCCATCGTTCTTGCAAAAAGATGCTGACCGCTTTTTGTCTGTAATGTCAAACTGGTACACATAAAGAACACCCCTTTATTTAGTTTATTTGAACAAAAACCATTTAATTTCTATCCTTAAGTTAATAGGCATGTATTGTGACCTCTATTAAAAAATATGGTTGCTAATTTTATTTCGATCTTCCTTGCACCCAAGCAGCAATATCATTTATAACATACTCAGGGATATTAGCAGGACTATAATATTCATCCGGTTTACTTAACTCCCCATCTCCTTCTGTAAAGAAGTGATTTAACTTTGGATATAGTTGATAATCAACGTTATCTCGCTCTTTTAATTGTTCTTTCCAAAGAGGAATTTCGATTTTTGATTGAACTTGATAGTCTCTTTCTCCTTGAATAATAAGAAGCGGTGTCTTTTGTTCTTTTGACATTTCTGCTGCTTTAATTTTACGAATAGAATCCCAAAATACTGCTGATCCTAAATAAAAATCCTTTGGAGGATTCTGACTAGAGAAATTGGGATCATTTAATAATTCAAATTGCGATTTGTAAAATTTATATTCATCCGGTTTCATTGCTCCAATGGAAAAAAGATACTCAAATTGATCTAAAACAACATCTTGGATCGTACGGGCTGGTCCTCCCATCACGATTGCCCCAGCAATATTTTGATTTTGGTCTTTTTCAATCATTTTCGGAAGCATCATTCCACCTTGACTATGACCAAGAATATAAATTTGATTCTTATCTATCATAGGTTCATTTTGAAGAAAATGAGTCACAAGAAGAGCATCATCTGTTGTCTCTTTATCAACTGTATAAAAAGGACTGGACTGTGTTTTCAATCCATGTTCATAAGTTCGTTTATTATAGCGAAGGACAGCAATTCCTTTCGAGGCAAGACCCTCAGCTAAATCGCGAAATGGTTTTAAAGCAAACGCTGTTTCATCCTGATCGCTTGCCCCAGATCCTTGAACAAGAATAACCGAAGGGAAAGGACCCTTTCCCTTCGGAACAGACAATGTTCCTGGTAATGGAAACGCACCACTTCCAACTACTACTTCTTTATCAATGAATGATTCAGGCTTACTATATGATGGACGCTCTGCAACAGGACTATACGACATGCTAAGTTGAAAATCATCTATTTTTCCAGATGGATCTAGTCTAATTAGTAAAGGTACTGTAAATTGTTCAAAGGCTAATTTAATCTCTACATTTGTATGAACGGAATTTGTCTCTTTTTGTGTTACCTCGCCAATTCCCATAAAAGTACCTGCTTGTAATTGCACAGGGAGTCCCTTCCAATAGCTCTTCAGCCATTCTTCGGATATTATTTTCTGTAATGATCGAGAAGTTAAATCAACTGCAGATTTATAATCTTCTGTATCCAGATAACGGATAAATGAAAGGGTAGTAGCTATAACAGGGTTTTCATCGTCAGTATTGCCTATTTTTTTTATATTTGTGTTTGTTTCCTTTAATGTCGAAATAAATTGGTGATAGAATGGATTTTTATATGTACCAGG
The DNA here is from genome assembly GCF_044908245.1 of Bacillus sp. RC242. Lineage (NCBI taxonomy): Bacteria > Bacillati > Bacillota > Bacilli > Caryophanales > Bacillaceae > Bacillus > Bacillus sp. RC242. The sequence goes on along the minus strand of NZ_JBIYCZ010000023.1, from coordinate 31,053 downwards.
ATATAAGCTTGATTTCAATACATCCATATTCCGTCCCTCATACAAACTTGAAGAACTCGCGAAATTTTTAGGTGAAATTACTTCCTCCGCATATGAAACTGAAGGAATAGTTATTGTACAAATGGCACTGACAAGTAATAACTTATTCCCTATTGTTTTTTTCGTGCTCATATTTATTGATTCTCCCTTCAAAATTAAGATTTTTTAATACAGCATGCCATGTACTATAAGGAAAATTAAAATTATCAAAGAGATTAATAGTCTACTTTATGATCCCCCCTAACAGATTAAAAAGCTATTATAAACAAACTTCAATAAAAAATGCCTTCACCCTCTTTTTTTGATTGGATTTTTGAGTGACATGGAAGGGTTCTGATGCAAAAACTTCAAGGTAATTACGAGTAATCTCTAAAACTCGGACATACTGATACTATTACTCTAAAAAGGTGTGTGATCGGTATGGAAAAGAAAAATTGGTTCAAATGGAAGCACTATCCGCCTGATATTATTTTATTAACGGTACAACCTAAGTTTTCGTGATTTGGTGGAAATGATGGAGGAATGGGGTTTATCCATTTCTCATACAACGATTATGCGTTGGGTTCGTCAGTATGGTCCTGAATTGGACAAACGGATCCGACGTTACCTCAAACAAATAAATGACTCTTGGAGAGTCGATGAAACCTATATCAAAGTAAAAGGTCAATGGATGTACCTGTATCGTGCTGTTGATTCAAACGGAAACACAATCGATTTTTGCCTAAGCAAAACAAGAGATCATAAGGCTGCAAGGCGGTTTTTCAAGAAAGCTTTGCGCTCTTTTTATGTTTCAAAGCCACGTATGATAACAGTCGATAAGAATCCAGCTTATCCGATAGCAATTGAACAATTAAAAAAAGAAAAAAGCATACCTAGCGGTATGCGACTTAGACAACAAAAGTACTTGAATAACATAGTAGAACAAAATCATCGCTTTATAAAGAAGCGAATCCGTTCTATGCTAGGTCGTAAATCTTTTGACACAGCTACATCCATTCTTTCTGGAGTAGAAGCCATGCATATGATTAAAAAAGAACTGATTGCTTTATGGAACCAGTCTGTCCAAAATCAAAAAGAGTTCATCCATCAATTGTTTGGACTTGCAATATAAGATACGATTCCGTTAGGTATATATGTGCTTTATTCTCTTTTGTTTTATTTTTGCACCAGAACCTGATTTGTATTCATTACGCTGGCAAACTGAAATTTTGTTCAAGACATGGAAATCTTTCTTTCAAATTGACAAGTGCAAAGAAATCAAGAAAGAACGCCTAGATTGCCCTGAATCGACGAATTCAAAGCCAACCTATGGAGTAGAAGCTGCTCCATAGGTTGACTGTGTTAGGCAAAGCAAGGCGCTAGCCCCTAAATATATCCTTAAATTTATAAAACATTGCCCTAAAAGAACTTATAGTCTTTCTACAAGTTCTTTTTTTAATTAAAAAGAACTGAAAATAAACTTTTGAATAGAAGTTTATTTTGGGGTTTATTATATAAAAAATAAATAAGCCAAACAAAAATCATTTTCCACTTTAATACATTCTTAATGGAGAAACTTGGGGCATTAAATCTTCCCTAAAAGTCCCCTTTGTATACGTCTTCTCAAGGTTTTACTTGAAATATAATTCAGAGTAAATAAAGTTTTTTCTATATTAAAGAGTTGAAAATTTTTTAATCTCCAGACATACAATGAAAGGCATGACAATTCGATATCATATTTTTTGCATTAAGTAAAAAAATGAGCGCAAAAGAAACAAAGTAAGTCCAAATCTAAATGTATACTTTCAGGAAACAATGTTTGTATAGACCCACCCGCTTATAATTTGATAATGTATGAAAGGACTTAAATGTTCCAAAATATAATATACTGATTCTATTTTACATTCCTAAAATAGCTCCAATACAAAATCGAATAAACAAATTATATTATATTATCAAAAACACAATATAAGTCAGGAGAAGAAAGGTATGAATAAAAATTATAAATCCTCTTTATTAGCAGCATGGATTAGCGTAATAAGTAACGTATTTCTAACTTTCATTAAGATTATAGTTGGATTCCTTTTCAAGAGTCAGGTGTTATTGGCTGATGGTATACATAACGCTGCTGATGTTGTAGCATCTGCGGTATCCTTAGGTTCGATGAAAATTTCAAATCAGCCTGCTGATGAAGACCATCCGTATGGTCACGGAAAAGCCGAAGTCATTTCTTCAGGAATTGTAGCTATTATTTTAATTCTAGCAGCTATATTTATGGCCTACGAGTCAATAAAGGCTTTATTCCATCCAGCAAACGAGCCTCATATGATCGCTTTTGTAGCGGCTGTTGTTTCTTTAGTTTGGAAACAAATTCTATATGTATATACAATCCGGATTGGACGAAAGACAAATAGTAAAGGGCTTATCGCAACGGCATATGACCATCTTGCTGATGTTTATGCTTCAATTGCTGCTGTAATTGGAATTGGGGTTGCTTTGTTAAACAATATATATTCAATCCCATATGCAGCTTATGGTGATCCATTAGCCGGGATTATTGTTTCCTTTTTTGTTTTAAAACTTGCAATTAGTATGGGGAAAGAAGCTATATATATATTAATGGAAGGTGGACTACCTACTGAGAAAAGTAGTGAATATATGAAGATCATTCAGGCACATCCATTGGTAAAAAGGATTGATAGAATGCGTGCCCGTGAACATGGACACTATATTTTGATCGATGTTAGGATTAGTGTCCCAGCCTATTTAAGTATCCAACAAGGACACGATATTTGTAGAGAGATAAAAACAACGATTATGAAACAAGATCCCGAAGTAGATGAAGTACTTATCCACTTAAACCCATGGTATGACAAAAGATAAGTCTATTATATTTTTCGAGTATAAGTTTTTAGCAGCTATTTGTACAGCTGCTTTTTTATTTTTGAATTATTGTTTAAGATCTGTTCTTCTACTCCTTAATTAAGAAATTGTTAAACGCCATTTAAGGAATTTTCCTCATAATAAAATTATAGACACACAAGAAAGTTGGTATTTTCACATGAGTACAATAATAAAGACCGTTAATTTAACGAAGATGTATGGTAATCAGGGTTCTGTTGCAAAGTTTCCTACATGAAGCTACACTCTAGAAAACAGGATATAGGAGAATCAGACATGAGGTACTTTAAAGGAAAACAATTCAAGAGAGATATCATTTTAGTAGCTGTCGGCTACTACTGCCGTTTTTCTTTAAGTTATCGCGATGTATCTGAAATCCTGAATGAACGTGGTATTTCAGTTCATCCAACAACCATCATGCGATGGGTTCATGAATATGGAAATTTCATCTATCAAATTTGGAAAGTAAAAAATAAATCTGCACGCTTATCTTGGCATTTGGATGAGACGTATATCAAAGTTAAGGGAGAATGACGTTATCTCTATCGTGCAATTGATAAAGATGGAAACACGTTGGATATTCAACTTCGTAAAAAACGGGATCATCAGGCTGCCTATGCCTTTATGAAAAGATTAGTAAAACATTTTGGAGAACCAACAGTTCTCACTACAGACAAAGCTCCGGCCTTGCTTTGTGCGTTCAAAAAACTGAAGAAGAACGGCTTTTATGTACGTACAAAACATTGTACCGTTAAATATCTCAATAACCTGATTGAACAGGATCATAGGCATGTAAAGAGACGTTTTGCCAAATTAATTTCTTGCCCATCTTTTTTTACAAATCGAAACGTGATTTTTTCATTGTTTTCCATGTTCTCACCCCCTAAATGACTAAAGAATGATAATGGATTGGACAAGGGTATTTTTTTATAACTATGTGCACCCCGCCTACAATGAGGGGTGTATTCCTATGACTACTTTCCATAAGAAGTGAATGTTTTTTTTCTTAAGCCGTTCCAAAGTAAACTTTTAAATAAAAGTTTACTTTGGAGACGTCTTGTTATTATGATTAGAATTTTACATCTGGAATGAAATTCCGAATGCAAAAGTGAAAAATATGGGATTTCATTTTAAAAATTCATAATACATATTACATTTTGAATGTAGGGGGGTACGGCAACCATTCCTTCTTTTTAGATCCACTCACAAATGATTGAGTCAACAGTGGCAAGAGAATTTAGAACAAACACAGATTAGTCTTGATATATTTTTCAACATACTGAAGGTGCAGACTCAATCATATATAGTGACTGAGCCTGCACCTTCAATTTATAGATTATTTTTTTTATAAATATGTTTTTATACATATGCGTTTTATATAGTGGCTTCTAATAATAAGGAAGTAAATAATTTGCATACAAATAAAGCTTACTAATACAATAATTGAGCTTTGAATAACGGACATTTCCCTACTTACTGTTTGTCCTAATTGATGCAGAGTAAGAAATGCAAAACTGCTGTGAACCATAGCCACTACAATCGGTAAGAAAAATAGTAGCATCATTTGTCTTGTCACGATTTGCTTTAACTCACTTTGGCTTAAACCTAATTTTGAAATCATTTGATATTGCTCTTGATCCCGTTCTAAATCAGTAAATAGACGGAAATATAAAAAGCTTAGCGTAAATATGAAAAATACAATCCCCACCATTACACTTGAGATAGAAAGTAATCCGTTTTGTTGTTTCAATTCAAGCCATCTTAAATACAAAGATGAAAACATATAATAATCATCTTGATTCTTACCAATAATCTTCATAAGTTTAGTAGAAACTGCATTCGTTTCAGACCAATTTTTAACGATAAAACCGTATATGGTGTAATCTCGAAGTACGTTTTCTTGTTGAGCATTTTGGACCTTATTATAAACAGCATCAGAGACAATAACAGGCTTTTCGATTAAAGATAATTCTGGGATATAAATTGTTTTTTGTACAGAAAGTTGAACCTCTATTTGACCATGTATTATTTCAAAAGTTTTTATATCCTCCGCACTTTTCTCGTTCTTATTTAGTCGTATTGCAATGCTATCATTTTCATTTGTTAATTTCTCTATTTCATACCCTAATTGTTTTGCATATTGATTATACGTAGATAGATTAATTAACGCCAATCCGTTTAGTGTCCTTTTAAATTCTGTTGCAACAAGTTTATAAGAAAATCCATATTCTTTTAATTGCTTCTTTATCTCTTCAATATGGGCTTTTTCTTGTATATTCCCCTTATCCGATCGATACGTAAATGCATATGGGGTCTCATGTTTTGCTAATTCTGGATTTCCAATAGCTGTACAAACTCCAATTGCTGTAAAAGAAACGGCAGATATAATTGTAACGATAAAGAACGTTCTCGCATTATCCTTCATTCGATACATCAATTCTGAAATAACAAGGAGATTGGTTCTTTTAAAGAATGTAGCTTCTTTATTTTTTAAAGTATATAACACATAGACACACAATTGATTAAAGAAAAAATAGGTTCCAAATACAATTAATAAGACGCCCACTCCTACAAGTAGTAATAATTGATCTAAATCCATGTAATACACCGCGACGATACTGTAGTGAACGCTGGAGTAACCTGCCCCAAATAAAATAAGTACCAACAGAGATATCCAACCAGAGACTTTTGGCTCTGGTTTTGGTTTTTCCTCTGATTTTATGAGTTCTACAAGCTCATTTATTTTCACCATTTTTGATGTAAACAATGAAATGAGTAGAAATAAAACAAAAAAGGACATTGCTGTTACTAGCATTCCCTTTAATGGAAAGTAAAATGCTAATGTTTGCTCTACTCCTAATAAAGACCCACTAACTAGTAAAAATAATTTAGAAAAAACCATCCCAAGTCCGATGCCTACTACTATAGAAGGGATTCCAATCAACATATTTTCGAAAAAAATTAATCGATGAAGCTGTTGATGAGACATTCCATGTAACATTAATAATCCAAACTCTTTTTTTCTATTTTTTAAAAATGCACTAACAGAATAGAAAATAAATAAGAATGAAAAGACAAAGATTAAGTAATACGATAAATGAAATCCTATTCTCCCAAATATACTCATGATAGTACTTACATGAGTCAGTTCGCCTTGTAGGTTCGGATGAAAGATAAGTAGTCCATAAGTGAAAAAAATCAATACCGCAAATGTACTACTAAAAAAATGACCAAGATATATTCGTTGATTCCTTAAAACATTATTGAATGCGAGCTGTCGAAAAGTCATGTTTATTCCCCCCTAACATAGAAAGACTCTCCATAATATTTTTATAAAATAATGGGCGATCATCATTGTAGCAAACTTCATTGTATAACTGCCCATCTTTAATAAAAATAATGCGGTCACAGTAACTTTCAGCAACTGGATTGTGCGTTACTAACATCATTGTTGCCTTTTTTTCTTTATTTAATAGTGTTAATATCTCCATTACATCTTGAGAGGCTTTTCCTGTCGGCTCATCTGCAAGAACCAATTTAGGAGAGTGAATGAGTGCTCGGGCAATCGCTGTTTCCTGCGCTTGTCCTCCTGATATTTCATATGTTCGTTTATTTAAAATTTCGTTAATACCTAATTTTTCCGAAACAGATTCTACTCGTTTATTTATTCTTTTCACATTCATGCCATCTAATACAAGCGGAAGAACCATATTCTCTCTTACTGTTAATGTATGCAGTAGGTTAAAAGATTGAAAAACGAACCCTAATTCCTGTCTGCGAAATAAGGCCAAATCATTTACCGAAAGTTGATATGGATTTTTACTATTAATGAATACACTACCTGATGTTGGCGAGTCAATAGTAGATATCATATTCCATAACGTTGTTTTCCCACTATCCGAAGGACCCATAACCGCAACAAATTCTCCCTCTGTAATTGTTAAATTAATATTTGAAAGTGCCATGTGTGAAACATTTCCTGTGTATCCTTTACTAAGATCTTTTACTTTTATTTTTACTGCTTTCATATGAGAAATCCCCTCCAAATTCACACAATAAAAATGAGATTTTATAGATGATGCCCCTTATCCCCTAAATCATTTCCGTACCCTTGCACGCACTATACAGATAAAGGCGAAGTCTTCAAACAGACTCCGCCTTTTCGATGTATCATGAATTACAGCCAGTACTAGTAGCCTTTTCATAATATTTCTTAAAAAACTTTGCAACAGAACCAAATTTACTTTATTTCTTTGCGGAAATAGGTTGAAGCCAACTATCTTTACCATTTAAGTGTACTTCAAAAACATATATAGGCTGAGAGAAACCTTTTGTATCAGTGTAGTAATCTATACTATATTTTGTAATGGATAATGTATCACCTGCTTTGAAAGATACTATAGGATCGAAGTCTCCTTGTTTCAGTTTTTGAAATGCTTCCTTTGGAGAAAGAATTTCAACATCTCGAACATGTGATTTTTTTGTACCGTAATATTTGTAAACAGGCATTTTTTTCCCTTCGTCTTTTAACTCTATTGATGTTTTTATAGCAACTTGAGACATATCAGTTTTTGTAATGGGATCAATAGGCATATTTCCAAATTCCTTCATTTGATAGGAAATCATTATTCCGATTGCGACGAAACTTACTGTAATGGGAAGGTATAAATATTTGATTATTTTTGTATCTGTTTCATTTTTTTTCAAAAATATAAGAACTATGTTTAACACAGAATATCCTAGCATCATACCTAAAGTATTATGAAGTAAATCTGCTAGTTCCATACTTCCTCGTTGCAGTGTAAATTCAAGAATTTCAATCAATAAACTTGCTATAATTGAGATGATTAACATCCATTTTGTTTTTTGAAAAACCTTACTAAATAAAGGGAATAAAATTCCTAACGGAAAAAGCATACCTATATTCACAAAGATATGGAAGAAGGAAGTAAATGAAAATGTATTCCATGCTTTTTTATAAACACTAAGTACATCAAAGTCAATTGTTCTTGCAAAGGCCATATCATCTGAACGACCAAATGAAGTAGCTGATAATGCAAGGGAATAATATCCCGCTATTAAAACAAACAATATAATTTGTTTTACAGTAAGTTTTTTTTCTCTTTTACATATCTTTTTGTATACTACAAAATAACTAAAAACAAATACAAGTAGTAACAAAAATGTGAGTAGTATCATAGGAATCGCATAACTAGCGATTAGACTGAAAATAATGTTCATTTTACACCTCTGTTTTTATGAATATAATTTTGTACATATGCATTTTATATAATGATCTCTAATAATAATGAAGTAAATAATTTGCATGCAAATATAGATTACTAATACAACAATCGAGCTTTGAATCACAGACATTTCCCTATTTGTTATTTGCCCTAATTGGTGCAAAGTTAGAAATGCAAAATTGCTGTGAATTATAGCCACTACAATCTGTAAGAAAAATAGAATCATCATTTATCTTGTCACAATTCATGGTCTAGTTTCATATTTCCTTATTTAAACTACAATAATTGGTCGAATGCTTTAAGAACTAAAACAACTTAATATCCCAACACAGATTTTCTCATGAATGTATCTGTTATTCATTGTATTAGTTAGATTATTTTTCTCATATTGAATTACCTTACATTTTTCTTACACGCTCGTAATGTTTCTGAAAATACAGTTTATAACCCTCGGAGCAATGACTCTTTTTTGGGGGATATAGCAAAGTGGGATCTTTTATATGCACAATACTATACCGAACTAGATTTCGGTATAGTATTTTTTGCAACTCATTGTGTTTTTTTACCAAACACGTATAAAAATCAATAGTATGAAAGTAAACTACTAGATAAAAGTTTACTTTCGGTTTCATCATCTCAAAGAGAACTTGTAGTAATTACTACAAGTTCTCTTTGAGATGATGAAACAACATTTGAATGCCTTCCGTTATAATGGTTTACTAGAATTTTATCATTATGTATAACTATTAATGCGGAAGCTGTACTATAATTAAGTTCTTTTATTTTATCTACATACGAAATTAAGTGTTTATACTCATCCGTCATCTCTCTTATGCCTGCATATATATTATGTGTTTACAACAAAAAATCCCACTTGTATAAGGAGGCACTGCGCTGCAAAAGGAATTACATTTAGCAAATGACGCCAACATGGGTTCCTACTGTCCCATGTCACCTAATACTATAGTTGAGTCAACGTAATAAATAAAATCCTTCTTTTAATATAGAATTTATCTTTATTTTTGCTTTTCTATAACTACCAAATAGAATATACGTGCTAATTTACTTAAGTATATATTTCCTAAAGAACATTTACACTTCCCCTTTAGTAGAGTCAATGAAAAGGAAGGTGTTTTTATCGATATTTCACTAGCAAAACAGCTTCAACTATTCTCTCAGGAATTACACCATCATTTATGACTTCAGATTCTACAAAAATACGAGCTGAATTTACATAAATAACTGTCAAGAATTTTTTTTTTGTTTTGGGGGTTCCTCAAAATATTAGCTTGATGGGCATAGGGTACAGCAGAGTAATTGATAATCTCCTTTCTTGTTTTTCTCTCTATTTTTTTTGTTGCTTACATTAGAAAAGCTAAACTGTATAATAACTCATATTAAACTTATAAATAGACTTGCTAGTAACTTTTCATACTAATTATTCCTTTCTTCATGCTGTAATACTTAATAGATAACCTAAATAATAAAAGTGTTCCACATTTACAAAAAAAATAATTAACTATAAGATGAATTAGACTACATAAGGGAGGGTTATATGTTACATACAAAAAGATGGAGATTTTTTGCGGTTCTTTCTATTGTAGGTTTGATTTTACTAATTTTATTAAAAATCAACTTTATTTCAATTACTATCGCAACTTCTTCAGCTGAAAGAGGAAAAATATTTGATCAAAATGGTGTAATACTAGCTACAAATAAGAAAGTTAAGTCTTTATATTGCACTTCTAATGATGAAAGGCTATCGGATCATGATACATCAAACACATTAGCTTTTTTCAATCAATTTTCAAAAGAATTTCAACATGACATTTCTGCAGAGGACATAAATTCACAATTACAACAATCTTGTAAAAAGCAGACTATGAATGATATACCGTTATACTCTGACATAAATGAGAGTGAACTTACATTCATAAACAAAAACAAACCCAATAATGTAATAATTAAAGATGAATGGATTCGATATTATCCTAAACACGAAATTGGTTCACAGCTAATTGGGTATGTAGAAAATGACCTTAATTCTAAGTATGGACCTGTTGGGAAAAGTGGGATTGAGCTGCAATATGAGAATGATCTAAAAGGAAAACCCGGAAAAACTCTGATTTTTAAAATGAATAATAAAAAGTTCTTGTGGAACATTCAAAAAGTACAAAAAGGAAAAGATGTCCGGCTATCTTTAGACTCGAAATTACAGCAAAAAACAGAGGAAGCATTACGATCTCAAATTAAGAAAATACCTGATGTTAAAGCTGGTTATGTTGTAGTAACCGATGTAAAAACTGGTGCAATTTTAACTATGGCCAACTCGGCAGTATTTAATCCAAATGCATTAAATACACATGTATCATCTAAAAATGAAAACTTAAAATCACTTTCGCAAAATAAGGCAGTTCAAAAATTAAAGTATGGTGAATCTTATGTGAATATGGCCTCTACTATAAAGCCTCTTACTATTTTAATTGGATTAAACGAAAAGCTTTTTCAACCCGAAGATACTTATTTAGATAAGGGTACTTTTCAGTATGATAATCAAAATAACATTACGAATTCACCTGGAACGCCAACAGGTGAGATTACACCGAGGCAGGCTATCATTAATTCATCTAACACATTTATGACAGCAAAAGTAGCTCTGCCCTTATTCAACCAAAATAATGGGAATATAGAAAAAGTGGCACATATATGGACAGATTATTTAATGCAATTCGGCCTACGTTCTAAAACCGGGATTGATTTACCCTTTGAAGAAGACGGACAATATGAATTCCATCCATCTAATAAGTTTGAAAAGGGAATCTCCGCTTTATTAAATGCCTCTTCGGGAGGAAATGAAGTGCATACCCCTCTTCAACTCGCTCAATATGCAGCAACTTTGGCAAGTAAAGGTGATAAATATAAACCTCAAATTGTAAGTGCTATTATTGGTCAGGACGGTAAGGAAACAAAAAAGTTTAAACCAATTTTAGAAAGTTCAAATCGTTATCCTATGGAATTTTGGAGTGTCGTGCAAGGTGGAATGAGTCAAAATATAGAGGAGATTAAAAATTTACCCTTTCATGTCGCAGGTAAAACGGGTAGTACAGGTTCTCCGAATGAGCAAGAAAGAATGATAAATCATTCTCTTTTCATTTCATATGCTCCTACCGAAGACCCACAAATCGCCATTTCTGTCGTTATTCCTGGTAGTAATTCAGAAAAAAACATCGCTGCTCTCGTTACAGCAGAAGTTTTAGAGTTCTGGCATACACTTCAATAAGAAAATAAAAACAAAGAGGAAGGTTCATTAAAATGAACCTTCCTCTTTTACCATATAGAATCTATATTTATTATTTTCCACATACCTTCATGATCCTTTTCGAACACAAATGAATATTTAATATCCGTTAAAACATACTCTTTTTGTACATACCCAGTATTACCGTTAAATGTCGATATTTTTATATATCCATCATTCTGCACTTTTTCTGGAATCCAAGCTTTTACCATTTCATTAGATACTTCATATAAAATTTGTGATTCTCGTTTTGGTTCAGCTAAAATTTTCGTTTTACTTCCAGTAACAGTTACATATATAAAATGGTCTCGCTTTGATTGGTTACTTTCTGTCATTCCACTTGGTACTTTATATACTTTCTTTGTATCATTTGCAAATTCTCCCCCCATTGTAAGAGCGACTTGCAACTCATGAAAAATATCTTCATCAAACTTCAATTCATCCTTCTTATAACTCTTCCCTTTAAATAGAACTTCATCATTTAACGCTCTATACAAATCATTTTCATTTTTTGAATTTGTACTTTGATATAAATCATTCATAAATTGTTTCAATGATGGATCTTGAGCAGATTCATCTTTTGTTTTCGGCTTAATTTGAGTACTACTTTGTACCGGTGATTTATTATCATCAAGCCCAGGTTGTTGAACAATGAAAAATAACATTGTACAAACCAAAACAACTACAACAGGCAATGCTTTTTTACGAAATGGTCTCTTATATGTTACAGAATCTACTTCACTATTTTGATATACCGATTGCTTTATTTTATAAATAAATTCTTCTTCATCTTTCCGATGCTCCATTGGGCCTTTTTTCAATTTACTATACCAGTCAGGATTTTTTTTACTGTTCATCACTTCTACCCTCCCCTATTAGTTTTGAAACTTTACTTCTCGCTCGACTTAATCTAGATTTGACTGTTCCAATTGATACACCTAATGTTTCAGCCATTTCTTCATAAGATAATTCATATTTCGCGTCCAATATTAGTATTTCACGGTGTTTTTTAGGTAGTTTTAATACAACATCCCACACTTCATTTAGTTCCTCTTGCTTAAAAAACTCTTGTTCTGCCGAAGAAGACTGCTTGTCGTCACTAAAAAATCCCACTAAAGATATCCTTTTAAAATAAGCGGATTTCAAATAGTTTATTGCCGTATTTCTTGTAATTTTTAATATCCACGTTTTAATAGATGACTCCTTTCGAAAAGAATGCCAATGTTTAAAAACCTTAATAAATACATCTTGTGTGATGTCATCTGATAAGTGTGGATCTTTCGTAATAATAAATGAATAATTCCATACATCTTGCCAATAGTCTTTTATAACATACTCAAGCTCATCATGATTACATTTTTCAATAAACTTCTGTTCCATTTCCACACCTCAAACTTATTTGAATAAACATAAAACTGCCCTCACTTTTAATATGGTTTCAATATATAGACATGATACAAGTTTCATTTGTTCCATAGCTCTTATTTCTATATAGCTGCTCTTTCTGTATTTGAATATGTTGTCGTTCTTCTTCCTCTTTCTTTATTTTTTCTTGACGGTTACATAGCTCTTCTTGCTCCCTTTGTATTTTGGTTCTGGTGCAAAAACAAAGTAAAAGAGAATAAAACATATATATTCCTAACGGAATCGTATTTTATGTTAAAAGTCCATCTACTATATTATTCAAGTACTTTTGTTGTCTAAGTTGTATACCATCAGGTATGCCTTTTTCTTTTTTCAACTACTCAATTGCTATAGAATAAGCCGGATTCTTATCGACTGTTATTACACGTGGCTTTGAAATATGAAAAGGCCGCAAGGCTTTCCTAAAAAAGCGCTTTGCAGCCTTTTGATCTCTTGTTTTGTTTAGACAAAAATCGATTGTGTTGCCTTTCGAATCAACAGTACGTTACAGGTACATCCATTGCCCTTTAACTTTTATAAATGTTTCATCAACTCTCCAAGAGTCATTGGTTTGCTTGAGGTAACGAAGAATTCGTTTGTGCAATTCAGGTCTATACTGATGAACCCAACACATAATGGTGGTATGGGACAAAGATAAACCTCGTTCTTCCATCATTTCGACCAAATCACGAAAGCTTAGATTGTACCGCAGGTACCAGCGTACCGTTAATAAAATGATGTTTGGTTGATAATACTTCCATTTTTTATTTGTCTGAAAGAGTTTTCCATTTACTTTTATATGGTTTTTAATGATTATAAGTATTATTTTAAACATTACTGCAGTGATAGGTTTATCACTACACGTCCTTGTATATAAACCTATGAAAAGATTTGATAAAAATTTAAAAGAGACCTTCAAATAAAATAATTATATTTGAGGTAACACCACATCGCCATCGAGCAAATAGAATGTATCCATAAAAAGAAAAAAACGCCATCCTTTCCTATGATTTCTCTGAAAGAATAACGCCTTTTTCTTTTTAGGGGTTATTTTGTCTTGTTAGCTTGATAGCGATGTGGTTCTACCCCTTATAAATGTTACAAAAATCTTTCAAATAGCTCTAACTTGCACAATGCTTCCCGTTAATATAATACGCTGATTCTGTGAAAACCGTAAATACAACCTCTACTTCTGGAAGTCCAAAATCCATTACATATGTAGTAATGGCCTTGGCAAATCGATCACGAATTTCCTGTCCACGCTCGAACCATTTCACTTCAATAAGTGGAAACGCTTCTATTTCCTCTCCATTGAATACAAACGTAGAACTTGGTAGTTCCAACGTAAAATTATCCGTACCACACTCACAAATCTCTGCGAGCTCTTCTACTAATGGCTTGCTTATGCGTTTTAATTGTTCAGTATTAATTCCACGAAACACAACATGCGGCATGTGAATCCCTCCGTTAGAAAGCTTTATATTTGCTCACATCATAGCACAATTTATTTTGATGCACTAGAATCTATTGGTACATTTCAATGACATTCTTAAGAATGATCATATGTTATTAAAGCAATACATGTATTGTAAATATTTAAAACATGTGAGTGCTCGGTAATTGGGAAAATAAAAAATGCCTTATCATTCTCCCTGTAAGGAAGCATAAGGGGGCCTCTATTAGGAAAGGGATAGTGCGTGTTTATATATTTTAAAAAGAAAAGACACCCTAAAGTGCCTTCCTCCGACTTGATAACCAGTTTAATTTCAATAAAATTGGATTCCCATCCGAATATTATTTTACCAAGTTAAGTAATGTTGGTCATTGAGAAAGTCAAATACGTAGTGTTCATATATAGTGACCCTTAGGAGCATACAAGATTTAATACAGTTTTTTGGTTAATCCAACAACAAATGAGAACCCTAAAACCCATGGCAGGATAGTTGAACAAGGAATTTCTCTAAACTTTGAAGAATTTATATTCAAAAATATGTTAAGGAGCTTGTGAATTATATGGAATCCATTAGCAAAAGTGAAGTGAAGCTACGAGATATCACAGAGGAAGATCTTTCTATCTTTTATGAACAACAACTAGATTCAACGGCTAACTATATGGCTGCCTTTACAGCTAAAGACCCGACTGATAAGGACGCATTTTTTGACCATTGGACAAAAATTATCGCTGACGAGACCATCACAATTAAGACCATATTATTCAATAGCATTGTCACTGGACACATCTCGAACTTTGAACAGTTCAGCGAACCCGAAGTAAGCTACTGGATTGGGAAGGAATATTGGGGCCAAGGTATTGCAACTAAAGCGTTGTCAGAGTTTCTGGAGTATATTAAGGTACGTCCGCTCTATGCTCGTGCCGCTAAAGATAACCTCGCCTCCATCAGGGTATTGGAAAAATGCGGGTTTAAAATCAT
The DNA here is from genome assembly GCF_044908245.1 of Bacillus sp. RC242. Lineage (NCBI taxonomy): Bacteria > Bacillati > Bacillota > Bacilli > Caryophanales > Bacillaceae > Bacillus > Bacillus sp. RC242. The sequence goes on along the minus strand of NZ_JBIYCZ010000023.1, from coordinate 15,754 downwards.
CTCTGAAGATAAGGGGTTTTCCAACGCAAGAGGCAAGGATGTTGAAGAATTTATTTTGAAGCTTGAACCTTTTGATATGTAATTTAATACCGTAATACTATTGGAGCGGTCTTGACTAAGAAACCTTCTGTTGTTTAACTAACGGGTGCTTTAATTGAGCAAGAAACTAAGAATTTTTAACTTCCAATAACGAAAATTATGTAAATAAGCTGTCCATATGGGCAGCTTATTGTATGTTTTTGCTTAGCGTGGGTTTTTTCCGACTATCTTAACTAGTCATTACGTATGACTTTACAGTATTCATTGTAAAGTCATACGTTTTTTTATTTCTTTAAAGACTATTTAACCATATTAATTTTTTATAGTATGTATAGTAAATAAAGAAGGAGGAATATTTGGAGGTTAAAGACTTCCATATTCAATAGAATAATAGATTTCAAAAAGAGTGATTGTATGAGAGTAATAAAAACTTTACTATTCTATTTAATTATTGTGGTAATTTAGTAGAATATGGCCCTAGTACCTTTATAAAAATAAGAAGGAGTGATTAATTTGAGAACCGATATAGATAATTGGATGCCAATAACTGTTTCGAGAGTATATGAAGTGTTTTCTGAAATTCCAATTAGGTGGGGCATTGCTGGAGGTTGGGCATTAGATTTACATTTAGGCAATAAAAGTAGGCAACATAGTGATATAGATGTAATAGTCATTCGAGAAGACCAACTAGTTGCTTACCAATCTTTAAAGAGAGACTGGACGCTATACAAGGCAAAAGATGGTAAACTTAAGATTTGGGAAGAAGGAGAATTTTTAAAGTCAACAAATGATGTATGGGTTAGTAAAAACAATAATTCTCCTTGGGCGTTTCAAATTATGTTAATTGATAGTGAAGAAAGTTATTGGATCTATAAAAGAGAAAAATCGATTAAAAGAGCAATAAACGAAATGTTTTTAAGAACGCCCGAAGGGATACCTTATTTGAAACCTGAAGTCCAACTTCTCTATAAAGCTGGCTCTTCTCAAGTCAGGGAAAAGGATTATAATGATTTTCAAACAATTCTACCAATACTTTCACTACAAGAAAAAGAATGGCTTAAAGTATCTTTAAAACAACAATTCCCAGAAGGACATGCTTGGATTAAATATTTAAATTAAAATGTTTTTGAGCTAATCGGTTTATTAATTTAACAAGACATTATACTTTATTAAAATCAATATTTACATTGAATACATGTAAATGATGTGGGAACCATTGATATTCCAATGGTTCTCACATCGAAGTTAAGAAAATCGGAAAATGCTGGCGGTACCCCATGCCCATCAAGTTAAAATCTCATACCACCCCCAAAACGAAAATTTTGTGCATTTTGCTCGTATTTATTGTTTTGGGGAATTCGTACTTTTAGCTTGATGGCGATGTAGTGGGCCTCCTATGTCAAAGCATCTTTTATTTATTTTTATAAATATCTATGCATTTCTTTATGAAGTGTTTTCACACGCTCTTTATAGAATATGCCTTTATCCTCTATTTTCAGTTGCGCTATAAACAGATTTGCAAGCATTACCGCAGTATCAAGCTGATAAAATAAGCTGACAATACGAGGAATAGATTCAAAGATACCTTGATTCTTATATCCATCTTTAAATTCATACCAATCAATTTCATTAGTTTCAGCTATCCTCATAAGCTCTAACAGCGGGTGACCAATTAGAGTATTATCCCAATCAACCAACGCCTTAACTTCTCCGTTATACCCAATTAGATTTGCTGGTCGAATGTCCATATGTAATAATTTCCTTACATGATCTGCTTGTTTAAGAATCTCTTCGATTATCGATATATCAGGAAATTTAATATCGCAATGTGTAATTTTATTAAATCCTTCTACTCTTTTTACGAGACGTTCAGCTATGTACTTGCTAGATGGTTTCCTAGTCCTATGTTGGTAATTTAAATCTTCAATTGGCATATTATGGAGCTTATTAACTGCTTCTCCTATTTTGTAAGCTGAAATTGGAATATGATCAGTAGACAGGTAATCTGAAATTAAAAAATCAAGTTCCATAGAAAGGTGCAGTCCGTGAACTTTTGGCACTGGAATGTCTTTAGAATTACAAAACTTAGAAAGCTCCGCTTCCTTTTGCAATGAAATTCGACTATTAAACAACCCTTCATTTATATTTTTCACTTCACGTTCCCAAGGTACTCGAAATGCTAAAGGTCCTTTTTCCGAATCCCCTCGGAACACAATATTTTGTACTCCATTTCCTATTACTTTTAATTCCTGAACAGCCAATTCTTTATATTCTCGATTCAATATAGTTTTTAATTTCGCCCTTAATTCTTCTGTTTTCGAACGTATATTAACCATTTTATCCCCCGATTCGCAAGTTATTTACAACCCGTAATAGCATCTCTGAATAATTTTCCAGATGTATTTCCCTTCATTTCAATACATGTGTTTTTTTATATTTCCAATCGTAATAAAGCTAGCCAATATTAAGATAGAAAATAAAAGCAAAATATTATTCACTCCCATATGAGTTATTAAAATACCAGTCGACAGAGCGGACGATATCTTAACAAATGATGCTAGAATTGTTCTTAAACCTATTACCCTACCAATATATTCTGTTGTAGTATTCAATTGTATTAACGTTTGCACAATAATCAAATGTGACATGGTAAATAGCCCCATTATAAATATACAAATAACGGCCGTTGTTTTATAGTCATTCAAATATAATAAAAAAGAAGAGGTTGCCATACCCATCATCGTAATAAAAATAACTTTATGTTTAAACTTTTTTAAAAAGTAGATAGCGATCAAGCCTGCTATAATTCCTCCTACTGAAAATGCTATCTCAAATATTGAGTAGAGTCCGCTACCTCCTTCAAACTGTTCTGCAAGAGGTAATAATAAAGTTGTTGTCATTTGTATGCTAATGCTATTCAAAATGGATAAAAACAGTAAGTACTTCATTCCTTCTGTTTGATTAATAAAACGCCATCCCGATATTAATTCTGCAAGGTAGGATATTCTTGTGTTTTTTATTTTTTTAGGGTTCATTCTTTTTATGGAAGAAAAGAAAATGGCCGCAACTAAAAATGTTACAGAATTAATAAAGAAACTAGTGGCTAAAGAAAATTTAACTAGAAATAACCCAGATATACCAGTTCCCACTAGTAATGCTGCTTCATTTAATGAAGATGCTTTTGATATAACAAATGGTATATCATGATTACAAAATGCTTCCTTAATAAATGCAGAAGATGTAGGTTTGTAAACGGTGTAGCAAACTGCTAATAAGAATTGCATAATGTAAAAAATAAATACCGATTCAAATTTTATGAAAATAAGTATTGCCATGATTAAAACAAGTACAAATCGAATACTATCTGTTAAAACAACAATATTTTTAGAATCATGATGATCTACATAAACAGACACAAAAGGTGTTAAAATGATACTTGGTATATAATAAATTGCAATCATTAATCCGATAGAAGTTGCTTGTCCTGTTAAATGAAAAATATACCATAGCAAGGCAATTTGTTGAATTCCATCCCCAAATCCGGTAATGCTAACCCCTAATAAATATTTCAATTTATTACTCATAAAATTACCCCTTATATAATAGTTATCTTCATTTTAGGTGCATCACTTCAACAAAGTAAATTACAATTTATTTATCTATATTTATAATTTATTCTTATAAGGTATCTCGCCACTTGCCCGTCAAGCGAAGTTAAAATCATATCCTCAAAATAAAAAAACGCTATGTTTATCGTAAGAAGTTTATGAGAAAGGATGATGTTTTTAATGAACCCTATTATTTCAAATGAACTGAATCTTTTCGCACAAGAGCTACAATACTTTTTATCTCCAGTAGTCATACAAGGTATTGCTAAACAAGTTGGCTTTGTACAACGATCTAGCAAGTATCAAGCAAACGAACTCATTGCCCTTTGCGTATGGCTCAGTCAAGAAATTGCTAGCACATCACTTACACAATTGTGCAGTCAGTTAGAAGCTTCCACTGGGGTACTTATGAGCTCAGAAGGACTGAATCAACGCTTTAATCCAGCAGCTGTCGCATTTCTTCGAGAAGTCTTTACTTCTCTTCTCACACAAAAACTCTGTTCAAATCACTCACTTTCTGCACACGTGATCTCTACTTTCAATCGTATCCGTATTTTAGATGCAACAGTGTTTCAACTGCCTGATCATTTCGCCACTGACTATCAAGGTTCAGGTGGAAGTAGTAATACGGCAGGCGTGAAAATCCAATTGGAATATGATTTACTTAGTGGTCAATTTCTTAACGTGCAGCTTGGACCAGGAAAGAATAATGATAAAACATACGGTACCATCTGTCTTGAAACCGTAGAGGCCGGCGATTTGTGTTTACGTGATCTTGGTTACTTCGATTTAGGAGACTTACAAACTATTCATGATAAAAGGGCTTACTACATCTCGCAGTTGAAGCTGAATACACGGATTTATATCAAGAACCCTGAGCCAGAATACTTCAACAATGGTACGTTAAAAAAGCAAACAGAATACATCCAGCTAGATATGACACAAATGATGTCGGGTCTAATCCCTGGTGAAACGATAGAAATTCCCGAGGCATACATTGGCCAAAATCAGAAACTTCCAGCACGTGTCATTATCCATCGTTTAACCGATGATCAAACGCAAACACGCCTAAAAAACCAAGCGATACGTGAAAAGAAAAAAGGCATTGTCATGAAGGATAAAAGTAAACGTTTGATGGGTATGAATGTATATATCACGAACACGTCTTTAGAAGGAGTACCAACGAACTACGTGCACTCACTGTATTCACTTCGTTGGCAGATTGAAATTTTGTTTAAAACGTGGAAGTCATTTTTTGAAATTGATGAATGTAAAAATATTAAAAGAGAATGCCTAGAGTGCCATTTATATGGACAACTCATCGGCATTCTCCTCTGTTCTTCTACGATGTTTCAAATGCGACAGTTTCTGCTTGAAAAAACAAATCAGGAGCTAAGTGAATACAAAGCGATTTATATGATTAAAGATTACTTTCCGTTACTGTTTCAAGCGATAGCCATTGGCACAGAAGAACTTTTAAAAATTTTGCATCGTCTTTATCTACTGCTCAAAAAGAACGGTCGTAAATGTCATCGGTATAAGAAAATGACCGTCTTTGATATTCTAGGGATTGTGTATAAAACGACGGTGAAGCATAGACAAGCTACCTAGCGAAAAAATCAGATTTTAATAGGCTTCTTTAGTATGCCTACTTTTCTATCCATTGTTAGTTTTGAACCAAGGATCGTTTCATATCTAGTAAATTACTTGGTTAGCTTGATGGGCATGTGGCGGTACCCCTACTATCACACAGGAATTGTTCCTTAGCACTTTCTAAGGCTTTTTCTATCCATATTATTAATTGCATCAAGATTGTAAGCACGTTATAATAGTCACCTAATTACATATAAAGAGGTGCAGGAAATGAATAAGACAGCATTAACAAAAGTAGTAGCAGAAAAAGCAGAACTTACACAAAAAGATGCAGCTGCAGCAATACAAGCTGTATTAGATACAATAACAACTGCGCTAGCAAATGACGAGAAAGTACAGATTCTTGGATTTGGTACATTTGAAGTACGTGAAAGATCTGCACGTACAGGACGTAACCCACAAACAGGTGAAGAAATGCAAATCGCGGCTTCAAAAGCACCTGCTTTTAAGGCTGGAAAAGAATTAAAAGAAGCAGTGAAATAATTACATATAGTGAAAAGGGTTTGATATTCATATCAGACCCTTTTTCAATAGCCTTTTTGCTCATAAAACAAAAAAGTATCATCCAAAATATATATCGGATGATACCCCTTCATTTTTAAACATATTATTTCTAAGTACACATCATACAAAATTTATATAAATAATATAGATTCCCCAAAGAATGTAACCAACTTGTGTTATTATAAACATTGTAAGTTCGAGACCAGTGAGCTTTCTTTCTCTTTTTATTTTTCGCAAATACAGATAAAAACTAAAAGTAGATAAAAACATTAATAATATAGAAGCATTATATATATTTTCTATAATAGTAATAACTGATTAACTCCTCAACTGTAAATTACTTAGTATAGAATAAGCATATCATATGAAAGTTTAACTTACTTCAAATCCACTTTTTTTCAACAAAATATACTTAATATTTTCATATTTAACAACTATACTTGGTTAAAAAGATAAAAGAGTCTCTTTTGTATTAATAGATTCACAAAAGAGATTCTTATTACTAAAATAAGAAACTTTTCTTGAAACACTTTGCACATATATTCTAATTCTTTTTTTATTTCTTCTGCTGAATCAGAAAAGAGACTTTTTTTAGCATCCATTGGCGGCAATCTACTCCGAAAAATTTGTTCCAATTTAGCTAAATAGCATGCTGCAGTAACTAATGAGCCAATCTCGTTCTTTCCTTTAACAAATGATTTAAATTGCTTAATACTCTTATAGGGCTGGTGATTTATAAAATTTCAGCTCGTTTTTTCGTTTTGGAGAACAATTAGTTTCTTAAGTTAATGGGTATGGGCTGAATCCCATAAACTTTCATTGGTAGATAAGTCAAGGACTGTCCCGTAGCAGAAGCAGTTAAGTTTTTTTCTAATTCAAATCCTTCAACTGGTTCGATACAAGAAAACTTTTGTAAGAATACCTCTAATACAATTTTCATTTCTAATCGTGCAAGGGGTGCACCTAAACAAAAATGTGGACCACTTCCGAAAGTTAGGTGCTTTTTATTATTTGAGCGATGAATGTCTATAGAAAAAGGATCGCTATACATGTTTCCATCCATATTAGATGCACTCATCCAAGCAATGACTACGTCACCTTTTTTTAACTCAATCCCTAATAGATTATTATCTTTTTTGACCGTACGATCTCTTCTTGAAATATGAAAGCGATAACGAAGCATTTCTTCAACGGCTTTAGGGACTAGACCTATATCCTTTCTTAGTGTTTCATATAATGACTTGTCATCATAAAGCAATGAATAGAATGTATTGGCTATTGCGTGACTAGTTGTTTCAAGACCTGCCCCTAAAAGTAACATAGTTGTTTGTACAATCTCATTATCCGTAAGTTTTTCCCCATCCACTTCAGCTCGAATCAAATCAGAGATAATATCATCACAAAGATTCGAACGTTTTTGAACTACAATAGGATAAAGATATTCAAAATATTCTTTCGCTGCCTTTTGTTTTTGTTGTTCAAGGTCTTCTAACCTTTCTTTGTCGTATGGTTGGAACAAAATATCAACCCATTCTTTAAACTGACCTTGACCTTGTGCAGGTACGCCAAATAAATCGCCTATTACTAGAGCAGGTAAAGGGGATGCCAAAGCGTCCACAATATTAATCGTAGAATTTTCTTGTATGTTTTCTACAAGCCCCGTTGCAATTTGTTGAATACGGGGTTCCCACTCTTTTAAACTGCGGGGAGTGAAAGCTGCTGCCAATAAGGACCGTACTTTTCGATGGTCAGGAGGATCAAGGAACGTAATCATTGTTATAGGTGAAGTATTTTTTTGATTTTTATTATCACCGACAAAAATACCGCTTCTAGGCCCTTGACTTGAAAAGAATTCATAATTGGTTAACACCTGCTTAACATCTTCATACTTAAACGCATTCCATGTATTCGTTTCCTCGTGAAAATAAACAGAATGATTGTAAAGCATTTCTTTATACCACTTTAAAGGGAAAAATTCTTCAGTACGCGTCTGGAAATTAGGGATTTCTTGAATTGCAATAACCTCTTTTTTCACTGATATTCCTCCTTAAAAATACAAATTGTATAAATCAATCTATAAATAGTCATATTTGGAGTACATCTCATTCCTAGCCAGCATAAGATAGAAGCGATTTACTCCAAATATGATGACTAACAGTTGGTATAAATTTCTTCTTTTTGATTCGCGAATTCAAATGGCTTTAATTTATTTTTAATTTCTCTGTAGTTACCATCTCTGCGGGAATGTTAGATTCTAATTCGGAAGCCTGTTTAACTTTCTTTATAAAGAAGGAAAGTATTAATCCGATGATACCAATTCCAATGATGACAAGGTAGGCGTCATTAATCCCCTGTATAGATGCTTCTGTAACAAGCTCTTTTTGATTCAATCCTTTAGCTGCTGCAGTAGGAATCATGTCCTGCAGATGTGATTTCGTACGGCTCGTCATCACTGTAACGAGAAGCGAAGTACCGATAGCACCGGCAACTTGACGAATCGTATTGCTTATTGCTGTTCCATGTGCATTTAACCGTTGTGGCAATTGATTTAGACCAGCAGTCTGAATCGGCATCATCATTAAGGCCATACCAATGCGACGCCCTGTTGACATGAGAATCAAATAGATATAACTAGTGGAATCCGTCAAGTTGATAAAACCCATTGTTGTAATAATGGTAATTGTCATGCCAGTAATAGCTAACCATTTCGCACCAAAGCGATCGAATAGCTTACCGGTAACTGGCATAAGGAATCCCATTACCAGCGCACCTGGAAGAAGCAGAAGACCAGACTCAATAGCTGTGTAACCACGCATATTTTGGAGGTATAACGGAAGCAACATCATATCTGCATACATAACCATAGTAATTGCGATATTAATGATTGTTGTTAAAGAAAACATATTGTATTTAAATACACGTAAATCAAGCAATGGATTTTGTGATCTTAATTCCTTCCATGAAAAGAGTAAAAGGGCTAAGATACCTACAGTAATCGTACCTACTACCTCTATATCTGACCAGCCAAGGCTTCCGGCCTGGCTGAAACCATAAATTAATGCACCGAAACCAATGGTAGAGAGAATGACGCTTAAGATATTAAATTTTGTCTTGATTCGGTCGGATACATTTCGAAGATAAATGAATCCCAGCGCAATAACAAGGACAGAAAATGGAATCATTCCGTAAAACATCGTTTCCCATTTGTAGTTTTCAATAATGTATCCGGCAATTGTAGGACCAATTGCCGGCGCAAAAATGATGGCAAGCCCCACCATTCCCATAGCTGCTCCTCTCTTTTCGCGAGGGAAGATAGTCAAAATAACATGCGTAAGCAATGGCATAATGATTCCTGCACCGGCTGCCTGAATCATACGTCCGGTTAACAAGATAGGGAATCCTGTTGCTACAGCTGAAACAATGGTTCCAGCTAGAAATATAAGCATGGAAGTTTGAAAGAGTTCACGTGTGGTAAACCGTTGCATTAAATATGCGGTAATAGGAATCAAGACGCCGTTTACTAGCATGTAACCGGTTGTTAACCACTGGGCTGTTGTAGCCGAGATCTTAAATTCAACCATAAGTTCAGGAGTAGCGACACTCATGAGTGTTTGGTTTAATGTTGCAAGAAAAGCACCTAAAATCATAATGAACATAATAGGTCCTTTTTTTATCGAATTTGGGACTGTTTTAGTCTGATTATGCAATTCTTTCATATCCTTTCTAATTTTAACGTAGACTTTTTTTACAAAGTGTTGAATAATTTACACTATATAAATTACATTATTATAGATTATTATGACAACAGACAATTTCTTAATAACTGTCTATTAGTTATCACTTCTTATGCTTTCTGTTAATAAAGTCTAAGATAATAGACAGAACTTAGAATATTGTAAATTTCTAATTAATAGGAAAGGTGATTAGATATGACAAACCATCCAAAGTCCCGTGTAGACCCTCGAATCATTCGTACACGCCAGTTAATAAAAGCGGCTTTAATAGATCTTCTACAAGAGATGGAAATTAGCAAAATAACAGTTAATAAAATTGCAGAACGTGCGACCATTAATCGTGTTACGTTCTATCTCCATTATCGTGATATTCATGACATGTTGGAGAAAATGGCACAGGAAATGGTCGAGGATATTGAGAAGATAATGATAAGCACGGAAAACCTCTCAGATTCCTCTGAGGATATAGAATGGTTAAAACTCGTAGACCTACTTGAGTACATTGCTGACAATGCTAAATTCTATAAAGTAGTTCTTGGCTCTAGGCGAACACCGATTTTTACAGAACGCTTGTTAAATACACTTTCAGACAAAATAACAGAGAAAACAGAAAGTCACCCCTTTCTCGTTACTAAAGACATTCCAAAAGATATTGTTATTTGGTACGGTTCTTCAGCTTTAATTGGAACAATTGTAAAGTGGTTACATAGGGACATGCCGTATACACCACAATTTCTTGCCAAGAAGTTGTATATACTTTTTAAATCGAGTAATAAAGAAGTTTGAGTTAGTGTGGATTTAAAATCACTTACAGAAATCTGGAAGGTACAATCGCCTGGATCTATCGAATGAAAAATTCATTTACGCCATATAAATTTACGTTAAATTCGTGGCGTTTGGCCCCCACAAGATTAGCCAGCACTCATACCCAAAAACAAGGGGAAAATACAATAAAAAAACACTAATCTTATGTAAGATTAGTGTTTTTTTATTGTTGATGACCTTTTTTTATTTAGATACAACAAAACCAATAATACTGATAGTTAAAAATGTATAACCCATTAGTAGTAAATAAAATGGTTCCACAAGAGTACCATCCGCTGCGACTTAGCAAGTCAACTAAAAAAGTGAGTAATCACTCACTAATGTTGATTTAATATTATTTTGAACCGTAGTAAACAATTTTTATTATTTGGGAATATCGATGTATCTATTCAAACCAATATTGTAACGGGGATATTAATAATTTATATATAGTTTTCTTTTCTTTTTATTAATTAATCTAAGTCGTACAACCAACTAAATGTCCGCTTTTTATTATAGTCCGTTTAAAATGCTTATTGCGGGATTTGCTTCCATCGCTACACAGCCCCCAAGATTTGCCCATTCAAATCTTGGCTATGATTACCGAACAGGAATGAATAAATTAGAAATAAAAGTAAGAATATGACCTATTTTTACACGTATCTCGGCTTTATCCCATTAATAGCATAATCTCACGTATTTGAGATAAAGATAATTGTTAGTATGTAAGCTTCAAGTTACGAAAGAGTGGAGAAAGTCTAAAATCTTTAGCAACTTGTTCTATTGTGATTTCACGGTTTACTAGATGCGCGGCGGATTTTTTATACAAAGCTAGGTGCCCCTCAATCACAGGTTCCAGTTCAGGAAGTTTCCTTTTTAAAGCCATACCGAGACTCCTTTGTATGATGTACTGAGATAGTCAGCAGAGGCTGATTGCCCAGCTACAAACGAGTTGTTTATCAAAGATAAATCTGCAGTGCTCTAATCGATTTATTTGTGCATAGGAAAGTAATCTACTCATATAACTATGTGATCATCCTACAACAGGGCGACCACTCACCTCCACATGATTTGTAGTTTTCTGGTATCTCTGTAATTTAGGAATATAAAAAAACGCACAAAGCGAACGAATCCCCTTCCGTTTTGTGCCGTGAACGAAAGGAATGAATATAACTATGAATAAACCCATCCAGATAAATAAATTGAATGCAATAAAAGCGAAATTGAGAAGGTTTATGCTGGCCTATAAATTTGCTTTGGATGAAATGAATACGAAAATAAATATTTTAAAAGAGGAGTTTCAGCATATTCACGATTACAATCCAATCGAACATACAACTTCACGCTTAAAATCTCCCGAAGGTATTTTTAATAAAGTATTAAGAAAAAACATCGAGTTATCTTTTCTAGCAATAAAGGATCAAGTGAAAGATATTGCAGGTATTCGAATTACGTGTTCATTTAGATCGGATATTTACCGTCTGAGTGAGATGCTTTGCAATCAAAAGGATATTGAGGTTATTGAATGTAAGGATTATATAAAAGAGCCAAAATCCAACGGTTATCAAAGCCTACACTTAATCGTGAAAGTACCAGTATATATGTCAGACAGAGAAGAAAGAGTTTATGTAGAGATACAAATCAGGACGATTGCCATGGACTTTTGGGCAAGTTTGGAACACAAAATCTATTATAAATATAACAATACAGTTCCTGAAAGACTCACGTCAGAATTAAAAGAAGCCGCTATAGTTGCGACCGAATTAGATATGAAAATGGAAGCTCTTCATCACGAAGTACGCGAATTAAAATCAAGTGAAGAAGAGGAGCTAACCGAACTTCATCTCGCACAAAATCATTTTAACATTCCAATGCAGCTGATAGAAATGTTGAATAAAGAGATAAGTGAGAATAAGTAAAGGAATAAATACATTCTAGGATTCAATCCGTATATATTGAACACCTATTTTTAACTAGTTGGTTTATTTAACATACGACTGATTCAAAAGAGTTATCCTGACAGATGTTTTATTAAAAAGGCCATTTCATTAATGAAATGGCCTTTTTAATATACCTGTCTTGATGATACGATTCACTCTTTATTGAAACAAATGAGCGTAAATTAAGTCTGCTAACAAATAATAACTGTTGAAATAGATATTTCTTGCTGTTAGGAATAGTGGATGTATCTATCTATTTGTATAGAGGAAGCATATCTTTGCCGCAAACAAAAAGAACCATAACCTTGCCAAAGTGGCAAATTTATGGTTCAAATCACAAATTCCAATAAATTGTTCAGGTAACGCCGCAAATGCCTGCCACTTGACCATTAATCGTCCTTTAGGTATCTTTGAATTCATCATGCTTTATGGCCCCCCAGTAGTGTATTTTGATATCTAGCCGTAGCTGAGTTTGTATATGATATTCCCCTTAGTATACTGTTTTTTCCGAAGCGATCTCTAATTTCATCCATTGCCTTTGTTAGTTTAACTTCTTTTTCACGTTGTACAATGTTATCAAATAATGAAATCTGCTCCTCTCCCTCATTTAGTAAATTTGATAGTGAAATACTAACTGATGGAATTGGCTCACCAGTATACAGTGCGTTTGACACTCCCACGGCTAAAGCCGCAAGTACGATTGAACCGCTACGGTTACAGCAAGTTTTGTGTATCGAGGGTCTTAACGCAACTAACTGATGCGTAAAAACCCTTAAGGTCAACGAAACAAATTTTGCGGTTAGTTAAAAGGGAATAGTCATACATAATTAATACATCCCCTTCGAAAGAACGTTTGTTCTGTGTGCATTATATACGAACTAACGTTCTTTTAAAAGGTGGTTTTTCATTTCAGGATAAATAAATAAATATGAAACACTAGTTAAAAATTCTTTTTTATCGATTGATTGGCAGGAAAATCTGTATATGTTAAAATCTAAATAGAAAATATTACCATCTAATGATTAGACAGCTGTTTTTCATGAGTAAGATTTTAAAGTTCTTAATAAACTAGGAGGCTTAAAAATGAAACTTTTAGGGAAAGTAGCTATTATTGGAGCATTAACTATTGGAGGAAGTGTATTTTCCTATACTGTTGGAAGCATTACCCCTGCTTCTGCTGAATCTCAATTTATACAGAAAGCATCACCGGTTTTCGATGACTGGCAATGGCAAAACTATTTTTTACTCCATCATAATGCAGACTTTCTACAAGAATTAGCTGTTGGTGATTTGAAGCATGGAGATACTTTTGACATTACAATTTATACAGGTGGTAAAGATACAGGAATTGTAAAGATATATCGATTAAGTGAAGATGAGAATGGAGTAGTAAATATGCAAAGATATAAAACAATTTATGATACTGGTACTGAGCATAATTATGGTAGATTTGTAACACCTATTACATCAGTTTATAAGCCAGGATCATATGTAGCTGTTATGAAACTTGGAGAAAATTATTATTATGGTGGCAGCTTTAAAATTAAAAAATAATGAATGTTAATTTCACTAATGATAATATTTTTGTTATGATCAATGTATAATAAAAACATAACTCATGTAATAGTCTAAGCGGTATACTTAACCAACGGCCGCTTAGGTAATGAGTTATACCCCTTGGAAAAGGTACCTTGCAGCAGGGGTACCTTTTCTTTTATTTTCAGTGGTAAATTAGTTTAAATAGAAGCTATATAGTTAAAAAGTGTAATGATTAAATTGTAATTGAAGTGAAGTATGTATCCCATATGAAATTTTTAAATATTAGAAAGAAAATCATTTGAGAGATAGCTGGTATACCAATAATAGTTAAACATTGTACCCAATTATAATTATACGTAGAAAGATGGAGTAATCCAAATGAGCTTCCAGACAATATTAAAGAAGCTGTAATTGAAGTAATGGGGCTTATTATGAAGGAGCGTATGATCTTGTGCCAAAAGAACAATATAGATACAAACATAATGTTCTCACCAATTAATTGAATTGCAATCCCAGGCGCTTTGTGAAGCGTATTAGTAATCCCTTCATTCCCAATGGGATTAGATGTTCCTTTGAATGTTGTAAAAGATATTAGTACGGCTAAAAATAGCAACATAATAACATAAATAATGAAAGCACTAAAGAATGAAATTTTTAACTGCTGGAAAGTGATTTTTTTAGAAAGCAAAAATCTTCGATCCCACATTATAAATAGGAAAACTAATGAAATAGGAAAAGAAAAATAAACTGCTTTAATTATGTATTGCATCAGTATATCTAATTCTTTTATATAATTAAGCGTAAATGAAGGGAAAGGTATGTAAACTGTAGTAATACAAAATATGATAAGTATTAGAAACTGCAGATACGTTTTAGTTTGCACTAAGCAATCTAAATATGTGTTGGCAGCACTTAAGGACTGCTTAAACTCTTTAAAAACTGCGTTCATAACACTCCTCCATTTGTATAAAAGTAAATACATTTAATCCATACTCTAATATGCCATTCTTCCCTAATTTTAATAAATGTAATCTCATCTCTACACACGTTATAAAATTTCGCATACCGTATTTATTAATTATATTTAAAGTATAGTGAACAAGGGGATATCTATTCCAAAAGAAAAAGCATCCCTCTGGATGCTTCATTTATTATATATATCAATTAAATACTACTTCATCATGATGATATGCGGGATATTTCTAAATGATAAATCAAGAACTATTTCTTCATTCTCTCTTCAACCCAACTAATAAAACTAGTACTTAGTTGCTGTTGTTGCAACCAGTCTTGTAGCTTTCTATATTCACACCAATATGTTTCCCGGTTCTCTTTTAGGGGTAGCACCACATCGCTATCAAGCTAAGCTTATGCAAAGTCAATTTTAGGCGAGATTGTTTCTTTTTCAAAAGGGCAAGTTTAGGTGATTGAAAGATTTGCATACGAAATAAACCCTAACGGGTTTCACTTTTTTGAATTAAGCGGCTTGATTATCAGACATAGTACAATTGTAAACGACACCTAATATATCAAAGACCGTTTTTTTCTCATATCGATGAGATTTCCGCCCGTTTTGCTGTAGGAGATTGAACAGGCGAAGTAACACCTTTGATAGCTCTTGGGTGTTTTTTTGTATAGTTTGGAATAGAAGAAGAAAATAGTCTTTAATCATATATATGGCTTTATACTCACTAAGCTCTCGTTTTTTCTTCATGAGGAGCAATTGGCGCATTTGAAACATGATAGAAGAACAGAGTAGAATGGCAATCAATTGACCATATAAATGGCACTCCAATCGTTCTGGTTTTATCTTTTTACAATGATGAATTTGAAAGAATGACTTCCACGTTTTAAATAAAATTTCGATTTGCCAACGCAAAGAATACCAGTCATGTACCTGTCCCATCGGGACAATATCTGTAGGGGTGTTTGT
>NZ_JBIYCZ010000022.1:0-55329 GCF_044908245.1 Bacillus sp. RC242 | reverse complement strand
AATCCACTCTTTCTTTTTCTACAACTCTATTTTTATACGTTCCTCTTCTTGTCCTTACCAGAACCTCCACCACTAGATCATTTACATAATTATCGAAAGCGGAAGTTAAAAATTCTTAGTTTCTTGCTCAATTAAAGCACTACATTAATCTAGAAATTCAAGTAATTTTAATTTTTTAATTATTATCGACTTATATTTGATAGCTTCATACTGTGAATTATCAATTTTTGTCTTTTTTATATTTAACATATCAAATATTTCTCTTTCAATATCTCTTCTTGCTTCTAAAACTTTAATTGTTCCGTCTAAACCGTGATAGCCTTTCATTTTCGCATACCCTTGACTTGTATAATGCTCAATAAATCCAGCAGACCATTCTTTTGCTCTTTCATTAAATACTTTTCTGAATGAGAATTCCAAATCATCTTGTTCTATATAAAACAATACTGGATTTAATTTCTCTATGATTTTCGCTAATGCATTAATATAACTTATAACTTTCTCTTTTTTTTCACCATATTTAACCATTCCGATTGTTAATGGATTTTGTATGAAGCAACCTTCAAAAATATAAGTTTTATTTTCGTTGTTGGCCATTTCAACAAAATCCCTCCATTTTTCAGTTATTAATTCAATATTCCTCTCTAGCGGTAATTCATATATATCATTTTTGAAAATGGTATTTAATAAACTTTCAGGAAAATTAGAGCTGTATTCATTTTTAATTTTTTTATATGGCAATAAATAATTGTTTCCTCGCTTCGTGACTCTATCACTAATTACTTCCCTAAAATTACCACTATTCACTAACAAACTTTCGAATTCACTTTTATCAAAACAAGATACCCCATCATAATCAGCAGGGTGGCCTGGATTCCCTTCAAGAAATAACTCAACGTCAATATTTTTTTCAATTAGAATATCGTAAAGCAAGTTTGTAGTGGTGGATTTCCCAAAGCCAGGAAGCCCTTCTACTATGATTAATTTCGTATTCAAAAAAATCTACACCTTTCTAAACAACCATTTATAAAAAAATATTTCTGTTCCCTTATATTAATCTATTTTTTCCTAGATACTCTTTTAACTCTTTTATCAATTGCTTCACTTCCTTGGGATGTACTTTGATTTGTCCATTTGCCAATGAAATATTACGCCTCGATATTTTTCCAGTTATGGCACAAGCTCCTCTATACCGTTGTAGAATAAGCATTGCGTCTACTACAATAAATTCTACAGACACTGTGTCTTCTTGCATGCCTATAATGCTTCTTAGTTCCGTAGGGATACCTATACGCCCTTTCTCGTCTACATGTCGAATAATGCCTGTGAATTTCATGGATTCCTCCTGTTTTATTATGTTGTTCAATACATTCATCCAAATGACAATCATAGTATCGCCTAAAAGAAAGTATTCCTTCTAACCCTTATTTACAATGAATTTTAATATAAAGAATAAATGATTAAATGTACTATCATAATCTACCTCGCACGTGATATTTGAGCAGGTCCTAAAAAAAAGGCGCCATAAGGCATCCCCTACAATTGGGTAGATAAGGTTTATTTTTCTAATATAGAGAAATTATGTATCAGCTTTTTAAGAGTATATCATAATAAATATTCGATCTAATATGCATTATTACATACTCTTTTCCAAGCTTCTATTTTTCATAAAGAAAAGACACCCTAAGGTGCCTTCCTCCGACTTGAACCACTTTAATTTTAATAATATGTATTGGACTCCCATCCAAATATTATTTTAACATGCTAAGTTATCTCGGCTGCACCCCTTACTGATTCGTTGCACAAAACCAACATCTCTAGCAAAATCTCGTAAGAAATTTGGAGATAAGAAGTTTTGAATTTCTTGAGCAAATAGTTGTAATTCATCAGATACAGAAATAGACAGACAAAAATGCCATCGTTTCCTATGATTCAAAGATTAGCATGTTTTTTCATTTTAGAGGGGGACTTTGTTTTGTTAGCTTGATAGAGATGTGGTGCTACCCCACATCCATCAACTTAAGGATTTAGACTATTCTTGAAGTTAAAAGCACGTTACTATTCTCTTATGTTAATGAGAAAGGGTGACGTGCTTTTTATGAATATTCATCAAAAACAAGAGTTGTCTTTATTTGCTGAAGAGTTATATCGATATATGTCTCCCACTACACTTAATCAATTAGCTATAGAAGCAGGCGGAATGAAACGAAAACGCAAGTGCCATGGGCACTATTTTTTATCTTTGTGTGTATGGTTAAATCAACAAATCGCTACTACCTCTCTTACTCAACTTTGTAGTCAATTAGAAACTTCAACAGGAGTTTTATTAAGTCCCTCAGGGCTAAGTAAAGTGCCTGTCGCTGCATGAAGCCTACTACATAATTGAACCAAGGAATCACTTGCCACCCGTTGACTAATCCAAATGAAAATAGCAGCTAATTCTGATCCAGAAAACTTACGTTTTCGCTTTATAAATCCTATTTCTCTTGCAAGTTCTTCTAAGAATACAGGTGTAACATATCGTTGTAATTCTTCTGCAAATGGTAATAATTCATCTTGAATCGAGAGATTCATAAGAAAACATCATCCTTTCTAATTTAGCTTGTTTAGAAAGGATAACGTTTTTTGATATTGGAGGGTATTAAAATCTCCTGAGTTGATGGTTATGTATGGTGACCCCATAGCCAAAGAAGTAAGAAGATATTTAGAAGTGCATTAAATTTTGAGGAAGTGCTTGTGAACCGTATCATAAATAAATGAGGTTTTGTATGTTCGATTTTTAAATAATACCCAAGAAGGAGTGGGTTGCAGTTATAGTAATACTCTATTTTTTGTATTTCTATAATAGATAATTTTTTTAAAAAACAGAATTATCTTGACAGTTATTGAATGGATTGATAAGGTTATAAAAAAATATTTCTTATCCAGAGAGGTGGAGGGACTGGCCTTATGAAACCTCAGCAACAGGTCTGCTTAAGTAGACACTGTGCTAATTCCAGCGGGTGATAATCCTGATAGATGAGAGCTTCCGTTTTTATTTGTCAGTAGCGCCCTCTTTTTTAGAGTGCGTTTTTGTTTTTTCTGGATAGTAACTAAAGGAGAGTAGAAATGGAGAACAAAAATGGGCGAGAATTTCAAAGGAAAATGCAAGCACGTCATTTAGTCATGCTATCACTTGGTGGGGTGATTGGAACTGGCTTATTCTTAAGCTCGGGTTACACTATTCAACAAGCTGGCCCGTTTGGAACAATTCTATCCTATCTGATTGGTGCGCTAGTGGTTTATCTAGTTATGCTATGTTTAGGAGAGCTTTCCGTACATATGCCTGAAACGGGCGCATTTCATAGTTATGCAGTTAAATACATTGGACCGGGTACAGGGTATACAGTAGCCTGGTTGTATTGGTTAACTTGGACTGTTGCTTTAGGTTCTGAATTTACAGCCGCAGGATTACTTATGAAGCGATGGTTTCCATCGGTTAATGTTTGGGTATGGAGTGCTCTTTTTGCCATTTTGATCTTTGTATTAAATGTCCTGACTGTTAAATTTTTCGCCGAATCCGAATTTTGGTTTTCATCGATAAAGGTTATAGCTATTGTGTTTTTTATTGTTTTAGGAGTAGCGGCAATGCTAGGGTTTCTTCCGATGACTCATTCAAAAGCAGCACCATTCTTTTCTAATTTTACAAGTGGAGGTTTATTTCCTCATGGTGCTACGGCCATTATGATGACCATGCTTGCGGTTAATTTTGCTTTTTCGGGAACAGAATTAATAGGCATTGCAGCTGGAGAAACAGCGAACCCGGAAAAAATGATACCGAAGGCCATTCGAATTACTCTGTGGAGATTAATCATCTTTTTTGTAGGAACGATTGTTGTTTTATCTGCGTTATTGCCTATTTCCGATGCAGGGGTATTAGAGAGCCCTTTTGTTGCAGTTCTAGAACGAATTGGGGTGCCATATTCAGCTGACATAATGAATTTCGTTATCTTAACAGCCATTTTATCTGCGGCAAACTCAGGCCTTTATGCCTCTTCTAGAATGCTTTGGTCGCTTGCTAATAAGAATACGATATCCCCGATTTTTGGGAAAATGACGAAGCAAGGTGTTCCAATCAACGCCGTCATTTTCAGCATGGTGGGTGGAGCGTTGGCTTTGCTCTCAAGTATTGTGGCACCAGATACTGTCTATATCGTACTTGTTTCCATTTCCGGTCTAGCAGTAGTTATAGTTTGGATGAGTATTAGTGCTTCCCAGTTCCTATTTCGCAGACAATTTTTGAAAGAAGGAAATTCTGAGAAGGACTTGATTTATCGCACACCACTATATCCATTAGTACCAATTGTTTCTTTTATCCTTTGTCTGGCATCGTGTATTGGAATTGCATTCGATCCAACACAGAGAATTGCCTTATATTGCGGCATACCGTTTATTTTATTTTGCTATGGAAGTTATTATCTAACAAAAAATCTAAAAAAGAGGGGCGTAGATTATGTCGAACAAAATCAACCCAATTGATGCTATTTTATCCCAACATTCCATTATGCTTCTTGACGGAGCATTAGCTACTGAATTGGAGGCGCATGGATGTAATTTGGACGATCCCCTTTGGTCGGCACGTGTGTTACTAGAAAATCCGGAACTAATTTATCAGGTTCATTCGGACTATTTTCGTGCTGGAGCGGACTGTGCCATAACAGCAAGCTATCAAGCTACTATTAGTGGTTTTTCCGCGCGTGGAATACAAGAACAGGAAGCTTTGGAATTAATTAAGAAAACGGTGTTACTTGCAAGAAGGGCAAGAGATGATTTTTGGAAGGAAAATACGCAAACGAATAGGCCTAAACCATTGGTTGTTGCATCAGTTGGGCCGTACGGGGCTTACCTCGCAGATGGTTCAGAGTATGTAGGCAACTATGGTGTGACAGATAAAACATTAGCAGACTTTCACCGTTCGAGAATGTCTGCGTTAATCGAAGCAGGTGCAGATCTATTGGCATTTGAAACGATCCCTTCCCTGCAAGAAGCAAGAGTATTAGATACATTATTGCGTGAGTTTCCAGCAACATATGCGTGGCTTTCCTTTTCGCTAAAAAATGAGAAAGAGATTAGTGAAGGTATGAAACTCGTGGAGTGTGCACGAGTTTTTGAGAAAAGTGAACAAATTGTAGCGATAGGCATCAATTGTGCGCCAGTAACCGTTGTGACTGGTGCAATCCAAGAGTTGAGGGCAAACACCAAAAAACCGATTATTGTTTATCCAAACTCTGGTGAAACTTATAATCCAGAAACAAAAACATGGCATGGTCATGAACAATGTAACGCGTTGGAGATTCAATCTGAAGAATGGTATCAAGCAGGTGCACGTTTAATAGGTGGATGCTGCAGAACGACACCTTATCACATTGAGGAGATATCGAACAAGTGGCGTTCTTCCGAGTTTTTCTATTCGAACGAAGCAAAACAGTAATGTAATGGATGATAATCTAACTTTGTGTGTATTTTCATGATTTTGCTTGTTCAGGAATCTACAGTTACGTCTAGTGGCACAAAATGTCTTTTCAGAGACACAAATGTGGATGGTAGCCTCGGGAATCCAGTGGACTTTTGGGTACCTTAGGTATGGAAAAGAATCAGGGAAAATAAAAACCGCTAGTTTAATAGATATGGTAGACAACATGCTGAATCTTTTAATGAAGATGTAGTTGACCCAATTGAAGGTGAAGGGGACCATTTATTCGTAATTAAAGTTAACGAAGAGGTTAATTTAGTTATTCAAAAAATAGTTCAATAACTATATGAAAATTTGTTGTGGTAAAAATCTTTGTTGTAGTAGTAAATGTGGTCATATTGTTGTAAAAAAGGATAGATGTAAACAGGTATACTCTCCTGTTCATCTATCCTTTCCTTTTTACCTTATAAAATGTGTGACATTATATTCAATCGCATAAATATAGGATTTCATTACTATTTTCTTGACTTTCTATAAAACGATAGGGTTTATTTGGTATGCGTATTATTAAGAGTATGCTTCTATTTTAGGAATGCTTTACCCCACAAAATGAAAGTACACTTTGTTTCCATTCTTAAGTTGATGGGTATCACCACATGTCTATCAAGCTAATATTTTAAAGTGTCTCCGAAATAAAAAATTTCTTCGTTTTGAGGAACTACCAAATTCTTAAGTTGATAGATGTGTGGCGGTACCCCATTTAGAAGACTAGTGTATGCTGCTAGTCTTTTTTTATTAATTTACAAAATGAAATAATAAAAAAGACACCCTAAGGTGCCTTCCTCCGACTTGAACCATTTTATTTTAATAATATGTATTGGACATTAAGTAAACACGACCTATAAAACAGAATCATTTATTTTCACCAGATTGTTAGTGTACAAATACAAGAGAATCGAGATCGTTTGTTTGGCTAGATTAAAGCAACGCCACATCTATATGGTTGAGATGTGTTACGCCTTCTAATCGGAGAATCTGCTTTATAGAACGTGTCCACAATTTATATTTTACTACATATAATATTTATTAGGTGTAATTTTACCGAATATGTATAATTGCATTAAGTTTACGAGAAAAAGAGCGTATACTTTGGTATTGTGTAATAAAGATAAAGCCCACCTACGGAAATAGGTGGGCTTTTTAATGCATGAGGAAAAGACACCCATATAAGAATGTCTTTTCCGATAGTTTGTTTAGCAGAAGCAGCTAGCTCCAACTATGATTAATAAAATAAACAATACAACTAGTAATGCAAATCCTCCAGCAAAGCCGCAGCCACAACTACCACCAAAACCCATAATAGTTCCTCCTTTAGATAGGAGGGGAAAACAAGGGGCACTCATGTATTTTAACGGATTCATTTTACTTTATGTTTTTACGTATGAATTGAGCAGATCCTTTTGAAAATAAAGAAAAGGCACCGCATTCAAAGTGCCTCTCTCTACTTGATTTACATAAGACTTTTCTTACAGCACAAATATATCTGGGTTCCCACCCAATCTTATTTTACTACATCTGTTTATAAAATTTAATTAACTTAATGTGAATTTTATAAAGAAAAGACACCTTAAGGTGCCTTCTTCCGACTTGAACTATTCTATTTTTAATAATAGGCCTCACCATACCCTTTCGAGTGCCTTTCACTATAAGCCATGTTATTTATAAATAATATAGGCTCAAGTTTATTGGGTTACTAATTTTATAAATGTTGATAGTAGTTACAGTAAAATGTATTTAGTTTTAAAACAGCTTGTAATACTTCTTCTGGATCATCTTTTTCAAGCATCTGTGTAATTGATAAATAATATAACTTTTCATTTAATTGGTTTGATTTTATGGTCATTCTTAATCCTGTAAGTTCGTTTAACATTAAATGATATCTTTTAGCATCGTCAGGATTACTCGGAATATTTTGTTTTAGAATACACTCACAATCTAGAGCTAAATTTATAAATTCTTGATCTTTCGTCACGTTATCCTCCTTTATTGCAGCCAACTGTTATCTATCTTATTAATCCAATATTGCATAGCTCCACCTTCTCTATATTCTTGAGTTATACTTGTTTCTTTAAGATATTGAATTTGAGAAGCTGTAAATCCTTTAAGTATTCGCGTCCCTTTGGGTACCTTAATTGTATATTGTGTATTGAGCGGATTCCCCCAAACTTCTAATACGGCTAACTCATTTCTAGTTTCTTCAATATTTCTTTCTTTATCTCCCCACCAATAACCAAGGCCATATTTAGATTCTGGTTCACCAGCCTTGCTTCTTCTATATAATGTAAATGGCTTATCAGTCTCTATAATTTCTATTTTTAATTCCTTAAATGCTAATACATCTGAATTTGTTCCTTTAAAATCAAAATTAAAAAATCCTGAAGATCGTATTACCGCTCTCTTTAAACTTGCTCGCTCCATTATACTCAGATTTAAATTATCTATTTTATCTAGAGCCTGATTCATGTCTTTAACTGACCAATTTTTCAAATCACTATTTCTAATATAACTGATTTTTTCTTCTAGATTAGTATTATCATTGAAAGTACTAGTCATTTGCTCAATGTTGCTTAAATTGATGTTTTTTTCCTGTGCATATGTAACGGAAAAAGGAAAAACCCCCATTAATAAAATCAGCATGCTTATAATAGAAAAATACTTTTTCATAATTAATTTTGTCTCCTTATATTAATCTATTTTTTTCCTAGATACTCTTTTAACTCTTTTATCAATTGTTTCACTTCCTTGGGATGTACTTTGATTTGTCTATTTGCCAATGAAATATTACGTCTCGATATTTTTCCAGTTATGGCACAAGCTCCTCTATACCGTTGTAGAATAAGCATTTCGTCTACTACAATAAATTCTATAGAAACTGTGTCTTCTTGCATACCTATAATGTTTCTTAGTTCCATAGGGATGCTTATACGCCCTTTCTCGTCTACATGTCGAATAATGCCTGTGAATTTCATGGAATCCTCCTGTTTTATTATGTTGTTCAATACATTCATCCAAATGACAATCATAGTATCACCTAAAAGCAAGTATTCCTTCTAGCCCTTATTCACAATGTATTTTAATATAGAGAATAAATGATTAATTGTACTATCATAATCTACCTCGCACGTGATATTTGAGCAGTTCCTAAAAAAAAGGCACCATAAGGCGTCCCACACAATTGGGTAGATAATGTTTATTTTTCCAATATAGAGAAATTATGTATCGGTTCTTGAAAGTATATCATAATAAATATTCGATTTACTATGCATTATTACATACTCTTTTCCAAGCTTCTATTTTTCATAAAGAAAAGACACCCTAAGGTGCCTTCCTCCGACTTGAACCACTTTAATTTTAATAATATGTATTGGACTCCCATCCAACTATTATTTTATCATACATCCCAATTGTTGAAAACGCATTCATTAACTTGCTTAATTATTTTATCCATAACTTTTTTATATTTATTAAATTCTTCATTTTTCATATCACAGTTCATTTGCAGTAGGGAAATACAGGCCATGACCCGAAATTACATGTATCCTGGCTGAACTCCTATGCGGCTTTTTTACTTGGTTTCGATAAATTATTTTGGTCAGTGTCAGTACTTTTGATTTTGTTTCCTACACTATATGAAATAAAAAGTAATATCCAAAATTCTTTTTTATAAAACACACTTTCCGTTAGGCCTAGTATCATATAAGCGAAAATTGAAAATGATAGTATTTTAGAAATGATATGGTCTTTATTTATACTTAATTTGTTACCCACAACAAATAATATTATCAAAAAGAACAGAATGCCCAACAATCCAGAATACATCAAGATTTCTAGAACAGCGTTATGAGTTTCGTTCAAATTGAAGAAATAATAACTTATAATATCATTTCCTCTTCCAAATCCCAATATCCATGATTTTTTAATAACATTAAGAACAACATTCCAGATATACGTTCGTCCTGTAAAAGTCATATCTTTGTGTAAGACATTAATTATAAAATCACCAAATAATAATTCTTGTAAACGAAAAACTATTATAGTAAAAAATATAACTATGTAAATATAAAGGTAAGTTTTAAATGTCGGAAACACTTTTATAGGAAGAAAGATAAAAAAATAGTTAGGAATGAAACCATTATTCCTGTTCCACTGTCTGATAAATAAAGTGATATGGAACATATCAAAATCAGAAGAAGTGGAAGGGCTTTCAATTTTTTTTGAATAGTATAAGAATATAAATATACGATCGGGATGGTTGGCAACGTAGTCAATGCGATTGCATTTTTACCTCCTAATAAATAAATGGGAAGTCCATTGGTACCAACATCAAGTCCTCCTATTAGCAACGTCAGGAAATTAGCAACAACAATGGTTCCAAACAAATAATATAAACCTATAATTAATTATCGGAAATTTTTTAATGTATAGGAAATATAAATACAAAAACTTGTAAATTTGTTGAGGTGGACGAGTTAGCAGAAAGCCAAAGGGGAGTAAATGGATTTGGATCTACAGGAGTTAAGTAAGACCAAATTTGAATTTTATAAAAATAAATATTGAGGATAACCTTTATGAAAAAAAGCTCCACTCTCAAAAGGGTGAGAGTAGAGCCTGTGGATGAAATTACTGAGTTCTTGGGATGGTGAACACCAGCACATAAATAATAGCATGAGTATTCAGAAAAAAATGAGTAAATGTTTCCGATTTTTCAAATTATAGTTAATTAGTTTTTATTAAACAAAAGCGTTATTTTATATAAAATAATCCCCTGAAATCTAGGGGATTTAGGAAAACATCTATGAAAAATTACTTTATAAAGGCTGGCATTCTTTTAGTTTCAAATCTTTCGAATTCTATAGGACAATATGCAAACGTTGCTATAGGTTCTGAAGTTTCGTTTGTAAAAACAGTGTGGTTAATTACTTCACCAGAAGAATAAAAAGTAATTTTGGTTTTTGATACAGGAGGAAGCGTTATCACTAGTGTTTTACTTGTCATACTGATCAGCTCCTAAACTATTTGGTTTTATATGAACTTAATATGTATTCAATAAATGTATATGAATTCATTTTATAAAGTTAGTACTTTGTGAATTGAGAAATTTAGCAAAATAGTTATTTGGAGGTATTTGAATGAATAGGGAATTCTTTTGTCATTGCTGCAGTTTATATTTCTGGAGTAAACAATATACAGAAAAGGAAGGAATCTTACATCGTGTTAAGGTTACTTGTCCTAATGAAGAGTGTGAGCTTCACAAAAACCCAGAACGGGGAATGTTATTTACAGTTGATACTATGGGATTCGCTTATTATGTAGAATCTAATTCGGAAAGAATACAGGAAATAAGATGGTCATCCACTCGTTACGCACACCCGGAAGCGATTGAGATTTATAGAAAACAAGGAATACCGATTAGAGAAGATTTATAACAAAATCCTTATTTAAAAACAAGAAGCCCTAGAGTTAGGGCTTCTTGTTTTGGTATATCTCACACGGTTTTATAAAAAGGATCGAACGTAATGAAAATAACATGTGAATGTTTCATAAATGTATCAAAAAAGTGAACAAAATTGCTATTGCAGAAGAAGCAGAAATGAAGTTTCTAATACGTAAGTACGTGAAAGGTATTATTTCCGGTGGATAAAATGCGCATGGGACACCTAATCATTATTTTATCGGAGGAAAAGAATATGTTATGAACTTGGTTGAATGAAAAAATGAAAATTTTACTTTAAGCGAAGTTAATGAAATATATTTTGGGGGTTATATCAATGATTGTTATCTCGATGGACACTTTAACTTTATAAAAGTCCTAGAAGAAAAACACAACTATGAGGAATAGTAAGCTATAAAAGTGAACAAAATCGTTATTAAAATAAAAGAAACCCCGATTGTCTGCGGGGCTTCTAAGGGTAATCGTCAAGTAATGACGTACTCGACTAAATAACCATATCATGAATTTTTTGGTAAAAATACTGGTAAATGCGTCCAAATGGGCAAGGTCATCATTTTGAACAAAAACGCTATTTTAGTAGAAAACATTTAAAAGGACCCACATTGAGGGGGTGGGTCCTTTTAATAAAACTAAGCATATAGAGATTAACTATATATTACCAAAAATGGAGTGTATTATCTATGTGTTAGTTGTTGAGAAAGATTTTAATAAAAACTACATTCGGCACAATAAAGTAGCCAGCTTAATTAGCTAACCACTTGTTATACAAAAGAAACTAGGCCCTACAAGTAATGTTTCATGAACTGTAACTTAAAGTTACAGTTTTAGTATAAACGGGCTTGGAAATATTATGTGGAATGAAGGAAACTTAATAAAAATTTCATTTTGTAGAAATAAAAAAGCACTGCACACAGGGCATCTAAAAAGATACCTTAGCAATAACGACGACCAGGGGGAAGTGTTAGCTAAGGTATCTGGATAGTTCTTTGCATACTAAGTATGCAATCAGGAGCATTGTTGAATGTATTGGGTTATTCAACACGTTCAGAATAACACGAAATTTCTGTTAATTCATCCGGTAAATTTATCCTAAAAATATTCGGTAGGATTTTTAGGTCTAAAATATGTTCATAAATTATAACAAAAGCGTTATTTTGTAAGTATCAAAAAAGAGCACCTTGTATAGGTGCCAGAATTGAGTGTGCAATGATCAAGATAATTACTTACCACCATTTTATTTATATGTTTCAAATGAAAAAGCAGAACAAAATAGTTATTTGAATAAGAACTGAAACCGACAAGTGAAATATTAATTGCATCTTGATATGTGTACGTAACTTCTGCAGAGCTGAGCGGTTCGATAAATATAAGGATATGTACCAATCATAATTTCGAGGACTATTCGCCTGAACAGCTCCGTACCCGTCACAGTCGAGATTAAGATCCAACTGTGACGGATATCTAACTTATATTATTGAGGAGACAGGCCGGAAGGATGCTACGGTATTGTTGTAGGAATCCAAACGGACCTGCGCGCTTGCCCCAGCATTTGTGAGTGCAGTCACGGCATTCAAGATAGCAGTTCTGCTACCAGATATGAAGGCTGTGCTATAGTTCGCGATTAGGGGATGAACGGGATGTTGATTGAGAACTTCTTGATGATAAATTGTTTTCATCGTGACGTTCGCTGTCAGCGCGAAGCCTTCTAGAGTGATGCCGGTCAGCGAAGTCCCATTAAATGAAGTGAGTTTGACTGTAAGCATGTGACGTTTTTTTATATTTATTCCTCCTTTATTAAATCTTTTGGGAATCGTAATTTAGTCAATCAAGGGAAAGCACCAGAATTAAGTAAGGAAATAGATAAAGTGAATACGTTTTTAGGAACTGAGGACAAGAGAGCCGTTAATTTTGTAAATATTACAGAAAAGTAAAAAATTACGTCTATATGGGTAAAAACTGGTCACCATCAAGTTAAGAAAAATAAATACACCAAAACGAAAAATCTCACTTCTTATCTGAAAAAAGATGAAAAGTGAGGTTTTTTGCTTAGCATGAAAATATTCCAAAACGCTGATGGTATTACATGTCTATCAAGCTAAGATTGGATTTTCTATGGAATTCCATTTCTCGTTGTTGTACCCCTATTAAAGTTTCGGTTCCGTTACTATAAAAGCTCAAATTTCTTCCTCATATTAAAGTGGAACAAATTTATTACTTAAATTGTCTATTAAATGTAATCCTAAAAACTTAGTGCCCAAACATGAAACATTGAGTCTGGTTTGACATCTATTTTAAGTACTGCTAAACACGAAAGGACTGCTTATCTTGAAAAGTACAAGGATGTTAAAAATAGGGATGTGTGTTGGAGTATTAAGTTTAAGTCTTGCAAGTGTAAAACTTTTTAAAAGTGAACCATTGTAGGTGGAAGCAAAAGAAAAAGTAGAGAAAACTAAACATGCAAATCATGCGGCTCATTGAGAATTCTCGCAACTCGAGAAAAAGTTTGACGCTCGACTGGGTATCTATGAAATCGACGCCATTACATACTGGCCAGTTACTTATCGAGCACCTAATGAACGGTTTGTGTAAGAGTTAATCTAAGTTTTATAATCTATAGATTAGGAAAATATTTACTGATTCCGGTTAACACACTTTTTAAATATAAGTATATTTCTGAAGGTGAGCCCAATAAATTTAAGTAAATCAACGGGAGAGTTGAAAGGCAGGAGAAAGTAGCATGTCAGAAAATTATCGTTCTCGAGAGGAGCGACGACAAGTTAAAAAGAAAAATCAGCCAGCTTCTAAAAAACAAAAACCAAAGGGTAAAACATCATTTTTCCGTAAGTTTTTAATTAGTTGTTTATTACTTGGTATTGTAGGTTTAGTGGCGGGGGTTGCTACTTTTTTCGTTACGATCAAGGATGCACCAAAACTTGAGAAAGTAAAACTTGTTAATCCGTTATCCTCAAAAATTTATGATAAAGGTGGGAAATTGATATATGAATATGGGAAAGAAAAACGAACGAATATTATGTATAATCAAATTCCTAAATTAGTAGAAGATGCGTTTTTAGCGTCAGAAGATGCACGTTTTTACGAGCATAGTGGCGTAGACTTTAAAGGTACTGCACGTGCAGTTTTAGTCAGCCTAAAAGGCAATTACGGCTCTCAAGGTGGAAGTACGATTACGCAGCAAGTTATTAAAAATTACTTCTTATCGATGGAAAAAACGTCAAAGCGAAAGGCGCAAGAAATATATTTAGCGTATAAGCTAGAACAACAGTATTCAAAACATGAAATTTTAGAAATGTATTTAAATAAAGTTTACTTAGGCAACCGTTCATACGGAATCGCAACAGCAGTACAAAATTACTATGGTAAGGAATTAAAAGATTTAACACTACCAGAAGTTGCGATGCTTGCGGGTTTAATGAAAGCGCCTAATAACTATGATCCAACGAAAGAACAAAATATTCAAAAGGCAACAGAAAGAAGAAATGTTGTACTTGAATTAATGAATCGACATGGTTATATTACAAAAAAAGAAATGGAAGAAGCTTCAAAAGTTCCAGTAACAGAAGGACTTAAGACAGCAACTGAACAACAAGAAATGCCATATCCTGCGTTTATGGATGCGGTTGTGAAAGAAGTTGAAAAAGAGTTGCCAGATGCTAATATTGGATCTGACGGTTTAGAAATTTATACAACATTAGACCCAAAGGCACAGGATTTTGCGGACAAGCTTTTAAATAAAAATATTATTAATTATCCAAATGAGAAATTCCAAGGGGCTTTCACATTTATGGATACGAAAACAGGAGAAGTTCGTGCAATTGGTAGCGGACGTGGTGAAAACAAAGCTGTATTTAAAGGACATAATATAGCTATCGAATTAAATCGCTCAGCAGGTTCAACGATGAAACCAATTTTTGATTACGCTCCTGCAATTGAATATTTAAAATGGGCTACTTACCATCAAATTGATGACTCTCCATTTAAGTATTCAACAGGACAAGAAGTTAGAAATGCAGATAGAAAGCATTTAGGACCAGTTACAATGCGAGATGCATTGAAAACGTCACGAAATATCCCGGCTATTAAAACTGCAAAAGAAGTAGGAATTAATAAATCAAAAGCTTTCTCTGAAAAGCTAGGTATTAAATTTAATGTAGCACCGACGGAATCAACAGCGATTGGTACAAATGAAGCGTCACCGACTGAAATTGCAGGTGCTTATGCGGCATTTGGTAATGATGGTAATTATACGAAGCCGCATTTTGTTAAGAAAGTCGTTTATCCAGATGGTAAATCAAAAAGCTTTGAGCAAAAGCCAAAACGAGTTATGAAGGATTCTACAGCATATATGATTACTGATATGCTTCGTACTTTTGTTTCATCTGGATTGGGTACAGCAGCTAATATAGGTTCTTTGGATGTAGCGGGTAAAACAGGGACTACAAACTATTCTTTAGAACAAATAGCACAATATAATCTACCAGAAAGTGCAACTCGTGATAGTTGGTTTGCTGGTTATACACCACAATATACGATGGCAGTATGGACTGGATATACAAAAGATAGTAAAGACGATTATATTAGTAGTAAAAATACGAAAATTGCTCAATTGATATTTAAAGAAATGATGAGCAATTTCGCTACAGATAAGTCACAATTTAAAATGCCGAACAGTGTAGTTCAAGAAGGTGGCGAATTACGTATTAAAGGTGAGAAGCGTGATTCTTCTCCAAATACGAAAATACCAAATACGACTGAACAGCATAGTAATAATGATCAAAATAAGCAAAAAGAAAAGCAAAAGAAACAAGAGGAATTAAAGAAATCAGAAGAGCAAAATGAGCCAAACAGTGGTAGTGGAGAAGGAAATACAACGCCACCGAAAAATGGTAGTGACCAAGGAAATACAACGCCACCAAACAATGGTAGTGGTCAAGGAAATACAACGCCACCAAACAATGGTAGTGGTCAAGGAAATACAACGTCACCAAACAATGGTAGTGACCAAGGAAATACAACACCGCCAAACAATGGTAGTGGTCAAAGAAATACAACACCGCCAAACAATGGTAGTGACCAAGGAAATACAACGCCACCAAACAATGGTAGTGGTCAAGGAAATACAACACCGCCAAACAATGGTAGTGGTCAAAGAAATACAACACCGCCAAACAATGGTAATGGTCAAGGAAATACAACACCACCAAACAATGGTAATGGCGAAGGAAATACAACGCCGCCAAACAATGGGGATGGCCATGGAACTCCAACACAACCAAGTAATGATGAGAATACAGGAGAGGGTCCAGCCGATAATGGATAATAATTAATATGAAGAAATCGTTGGTTTTATTTTTAAAATAACGTTTGATCAAAAATACCTTGCAAACCCATATTTTAAAATAAACAAAAAAACCCCAATATTTGATTTTTAGAAATCAAATATTGGGGTTTTTTTATATGAATTGAATACATAATGGCGTTGAAAAGAAGGAGTAAAAGGGAATTCTAGTACACAGAGAATCGTTCCATTGGCTGAGAGAACGACTGCTAGAACTCTTTGAAGGTAGTCTTGGAGCTTTGCTTTTGAAAGGGTAAGATAGTTGAGTAGAAAGCAACGGTTAGGTTCTCGTTATCGAACTATAGTTATATGACTTATTGAGTCTATTTACCTTGAGGAAATAGAGAAGCTAGCTTGAAATAAAAGTTGCTCTAAACCTCAGATAATATACAGTTATAGTCTTACGTAAAAAACTTCAGCAACTATACTACTATCGGTTAAAATAGATCTAAATGGAAATAAGCGAAAAATTCGAATTTAATTTATCGGAAATTATATAATGATGTTAACAAACCATATTTTAAGCATTAGCCCCGATACTGTAGAATTTATATTTTGTTTTGATGAGCTAAAATATTTAGCTACAAGTTCTTTTATTTTTTCAGTAAAGGAAAATAAGAAAAAAGGAGGGAATACAAGTATGACAAGAAATTTAAAGAAAGCAGCACTTAATTCGTTAGATGGTAAATGGGGGTAGGAATAGGAGTATCAGCGTTAAACTATTTTGTACCTACTCTTAGTGCATCAGCAATCGCGACATTTATGTATTTATTAGTGGGCCTGTTTATTGGGATAATTGGTTTGGATGTAATCTTTGTTAATTCAATTAGTGGGCAACCCCAAGTAGCCCCTACTGCACTAGTTTTACTTATTCTAAGTTATATTTTTTTAGGACTTATTTGTTTCTTAATTTACAGTTCCATACAAGGCATCTTTAATTATGGATATTCTGCTTTCACCTTACATTTAGGGAAAAATGAAGACGCTAAAGTGGATGATGTATTTCTAGGGTTTAAGAAAAGCAATTTGTTTAGATCAATAAAATTGGGACTGTTGCAAGCTATTTTTCTTTTTTTATGGAGTTTCTTATTAATTGTTCCAGGTAGTATTAAATATTTTTCTTATTCCATGTCGTATTACATATTAGTAGAGAATCCTGATTATACAGCAAGTGAAGCATTGAGAGAAAGTAAAAGAATAATGAAAGGACAAAAGTTAAAGTTATTTGTTCTTTGGTTATCATTTATTGGTTGGTTTTTATTAGCCGCATTTATAGGAATGTTTACATTTAATCTATCATTTATTTTCATTTCTCCTTATTACAACACAACTGTCTCACATTTTTACTTAGATTTAATAAAAAAACAGGATGTTGGAGAAGCGAAGGTAAGTATATAAATAAGAAGTAAGTATGTATAAGGTAAAATATATACTTTCTTGATAGTGGATATGCAATTAAGCATATCCGCTTTTAATATTATGTTAAAAAGCGGATGTATCACGTTTATTATGATTTGAGCAAGAGTACTGCAAACATGTTGCAAGTTGGATGAAATAGGTGTAGCACCACATCGCTTTCAAGCTACGGTAATGAAGTCCGCCTAAACAAAATTTTTTATCTCTTTACAATTATTTATGATCATTTAGTTCATTTTTGTCGTTTTGGGGAAGAACCAATTTTTTAATCTAGATTTTCAATTATATTATTGTCCTTTAGTTCAGCTTTATGAATCATATAACTACCTACCTTTTGCATTTAATTTATCATGATAAAGACAAAGATCGATTATGTCTATATTTCTATATAGGCTTTTTCGCCACCTGGGATCTTAAATTTATTTACATTATATTCTCTAATTATATATGCTTTTATCGCTTCAAAATCTTTACTAAAAGCAAGAGATGGATTTTTTAAGAAGTATATTATTTCTTCATCATCATAAATTCGGGCTTTAATTATTTCTTTGCCACAGTGAAATGATAAATCGACTCCTTTGTAAAAATATTCGTAGTATCCCTCTTCATCCTGCTCACTCTTATCTTCAAAAGGAACAGATTCAATATAATATATATTCCCATTTACATTTATTGATTTCATACAGCATTACTCCCTTTTCAAGAATATCCATAAGAAATTAAATAGTCTCTATCTATTATACAAAAAATAGGGAATTCACTTTTAGAATTTATAAAAAATATATAGGATTAAATTAAAATCTTTATATTATTTTTCATATTACTTTATTATCTCTGTACAATTGTGTAATGTCTCACAGAAGTAGACATATTGCAATGAGTTGCAGTGAAGGGGAATATCTCTTGAGAATATAAAATAATCGCTGAATTAGGGTTAACGATTCGCTTATCGAAATTAAACAACCTTAATATTTCTTTACGGGATCCCACCAGCTTATCTAATATCGGTATCCTGGCTTTTAAAAAATGATAGGAGTTAAACACATGTATTGGAAAAAAGATAGAGCTTTTCCACCAATGAAGTTCCAATTAGGTGAAAAAGTATTGTTTAAATTCGGAAATAAGATGCTCATTGGAACAATTGACATTAGAGATATTGGCGGTTCGATTGAACACGACTATCATTCTTATGATATTCTTGTCAAAGAAGAAAACATGCTATACAAACACATTCCAGAGCGTGATGTTTTCAAACGTACATATTCGGAAAATTTCCACTAGGACAATGGATACTATAAACGAAGAATGCGAAATTAAAGTAATTGATGAGTTTTTAACTAAGTATAGGGGGTCCCATCAAGGGGTACCGACGTCAAAACACGGATATTATACGCTAAGATATTTTTGGAAGTAAAAACCCTAATACAAGAACACAATTATTTACGACGCCTTCTCTTTGCTTTTTTTCGCTGATTTGTTTGACTATATTTTTTTATATGAGTGTTTTTGCCCCTATTATAATTAGGTAACTTTAATATAAGAACAGAAATCGCAGAAAAAATGCAAAATATAAACATTGCAATCAACCAAAGGTTAATGTCATAGTCATATAGCTTACTAAAATACTTTTTTTCATGAGTAATATAGCTTACATTACTGTCAATGGTTTCGAGGGTGTAGGGAATAACCCAAAAAGAACCAATTAACATAACAAATGTTCCAAGTATGAAACTGAGTATATGTTTTATCATGTTCTGTTCTCCTTTAAGTATGTTTAATTGATACGTTCATATAGTATATATGGTTTTGCTACAAAGTTTGTATTTATTTGAAGGAGTGATATAAATTTCTATTGGAATCTATATTTAAAAATGGTTTTTCACCACAACAGAAGAAAGCTAAGGTGAATAAATACATCAAAACTAGAAAATTAGTATCTCTAGAAGAAAAGGTACAGTTTTTTCTGGAGTTGAATAATTTTAAAAGCGTAGAAAGATTAAATTTCTACGCTTGTTCTTCTTAATGGGGTGCGACCTATATATAGAAGGTTTCTTCAATATATATGAAGTTTATTTTTAATTTTTTAGAATATTTATATTGTTCGGCATCTGCATATGTATTATTATAAATAATGGTATATTAGTTAATTTTTGATATTCATTCTATTCAATCTCTAAAAAAATGATTCTTGGAGGCGTTGTTGTGCGTAAAAAATGGAAACTTGGGCTAATGAGTACACTTCTAGCCTGTACAACCTTTACATCTGTCGCTTTTGCCGCAGAAAAACCAGTTGATCAACCAAAGTGGGAGGAATGGTTACATGAGCATGCAAAAAGATTACATGAACCCACTTCCCAAACAACAGAAGATTTATCATTTCTTAAAGAGGTGGTAAAAGACAAGCGTATTGTTGTACTTGGCGAGAGTACACATGGTGCGAAAGAAATTAATCAATCCAAAATACGAATGATTAAGTACTTACATGAGGAAATGAGATATGATGTGATTGCATTTGAATCAGGGTTGGCGGAAGCATCAGCTGTTCAGCAAAATTTTGACCGCTTAACCGCTACGGAAGCAATGAAGCAATCGTTAGAAGGTGTATGGCAAACAGAGGAAATTGAACAATTGTTTATCTATATGAAAGAACAAAAAGAAAAAGGAACGCCACTCACATTAGCTGGATTTGATATAAATCTGTTTTATGATTCACCCTTTTATCCCTATGCAAAAGAATGGTTGCAAAAACTAAGCCCTGAAGTGGCATCTGAATTTGATACAGCAGTAACAGAGTTGATTAGACTAGATAAGTATTACTATAATTTAAAGGGTACCTATCCCTATGATCAATATAAAAGAGACATACAGCCTGTAATCAACAAATTTGAAAGCGTAAGAACGTTTATTCAAAATCATAAAGCAGAATTGACTCAGGTTGCACATCATTCTACGTATGATGTGAATTTCCTTGAAAAATCAATTAGTATACGAATTGATGCGATAAAAACGCATTTAGATGCCGATATGAAAGCTAGAGGCGGTATCCTCTCGCCTACCCTTACAGACTACTCTTTTTATATCCGAGATCAAAAAATGGCACAAAACTTAGCATGGCTTACTGAAATGGAGTATAAAAACAAAAAAATCATTGTATGGGGGCATAATTATCATATTCGAAAACAAAATTCGAAAATGTTATTAGATTTTATGAAGGTACAACAATACAATTATGTAGCCCCAAATATGATGGATTACCTTCCGCAGCGCATCAAAAACCAAATGTACACGATTGGCGTATTTGCCTATAGTGGAAGCAGTTGGGGTTCTAACAATAAAGATATTATTACTGTACATAACGAACACGAAGAACAAAGTGTTGAAAAAATAATCAGCACGGTGGGAAGCCCCAACGTGTTTGTTAGCCTAAAGGAAGAAAGTAATCGACCAGAAACGTCATGGATGTTTACTCCTACTGCGTCAAGTTATTGGGGCGACAAAGAACAAGAAGAAATCATGGTTCCGACAGAACAATATGATGGCATTCTTTGGTTAGAAAAGACGACGCCTTCTTTACTGAAATAAATAAAAGAGCATCCTTACTATATAAGGATGCTCTTTTTCTCATCATGATTGCACATAAACAACATTCGATTGGATGCATTCAAATACTAACGATCAAACAATATATTCATTATAGGGGGAGCGCCACATCACTATCAGAATAAGAAATCATGATAAATAAAAAACTAGAGTTAGCTTCTTATAGGAAATTATTTGATTTAATCTGACTATATTTCAATAGAAAATTTGGTATAATTTAGGTAAAACTATATTTCTATCAAAGGAGATTAATAATGAATGGTTTAAAGAAAGTATTTTCTTTAATTTTTAATAGTAAAAAGAAAGAAATTAAGAATAACGATCATAAAGAAGTAGCCTCAAAAGTAATGAATTATTTCATTGAACTAGAACATTTTAATTTTATGAATTGTGATAAAGAATCATTAAGCCTTATTAATTTTAAAAATTATTTTCATAGAGAACCTAACCTTGAGTACTTTGATTTTATAAGGCCCAATGGTTCACCTCAAAATTATATGCAAATGTTTCTACAAAAAAAGGGAGAAAGTGCAAAAGGTAAGTATTTAATGGATGCAAAAGCATCGTTATTCTATTTACCTGTTGCAAAAGAAGAAGTGCTAAGATACTTTTCTAATGAATTTGACAAGAAAATAAGCTTTACTGATTTTCAAGGATTCCCTAATAGTTTTCTTATTCATATTCAATTAGATCATATGCTAAAGCCAATAAAGGATACAACATTAGAATCCAGTGTGGTAGTTAGTCCTATAATTAAGTATTTTCTTCGCCCTGGAAAAAGTTTAAAAGATTTAGAGATGGATTTAATAAGTGCAATAACATCAGTAATTGAAAGTGAAAATTATAGTAAAATCAGTAATGATTTAGAATTTACTGAGTCTGAAGAACACGTAGAATTGGCTAAGAGTATAAAGTTTATACATGTTAGATATAAAAACTGGTTAGAACTTTCTCGAAACATTCAAAGCACATTGAAATCATACATAAAACATAGCCACTTCGATAAAGAAGGAGTTTTTCGATTTTCTAGTGATAAGGATTATGAGAAGAATATTCGACTTACATACAAAGAGTATGTTGGAGTAAATAGTTTCTATATTGAAGATTTGGAGAAAGTAAAGCATAACATTAAGTATGAAAAGATAGGTAAAGCATTAAAAACATATTTAGCCTTAGATAACTGGGAAACATTAAAAAATTCAGGAGAAAGAGTAGACTTTTTTAATAATGAGAGTATTAGCGAGATAAAAAGAATTTTACGAAATATCCCAATTACGAGATGGCCTTCAGGTTTTCCGCTAGGACTAATGCAGCAGGTAGCTTTAAATCTTATTATTGCAAATTCAAAGGAAAAAGAGGGTTTTATTTTTTCTGTAAACGGTCCTCCCGGTACTGGTAAAACTACATTGTTAAAAGATGTATTTGCAAATATTATTTTTGAAAAAGTAAAGTTTTTAAAGGAAACACAGGATTTATTTACAAAAATACAATTTTCTGAGGGACAAGAGGATTATTATTATTCTTTTCATTCAAAACTTAAAGAATATCGTATTTTAGTTACATCAAATAATAATGCTGCTGTTGAAAATATAAGTATGGATTTGCCTAAAGATGAGGATTTATTGAAAAATAATTACAAGTTTTTAGGATTTAGCAAGGATGAAAGTTGCTGGGGTAAAATATCAGCCGCAATGGGGAAATCAGCAAATATAAAACAATATTTTCAAAATATTTCAGATGAGCTTAATGATCTGTGTAATGTACATGAAAATGCTGAGTATTCCTTTGATAGTTTAGAAAAACAGATATCAAGTATGATTAAAACCGCACAAGTAATCGATGACTTTGATGATATAGATGCTGAAAAATGGCAATCATCAAAAAAACAATTTGTTAATATTGATGGTGATAATGAAGAATATCGTATAAATTGTGTTCGGAGTAGGCTATTCAAAACAATGATGGATGAGTATTGTACTTTCTTAATTAAAAACCAGGACAAAATAGAAAAAAATTTAACTTTAGCAAAGGCCTATTTTTTAGGAGGGAAAGAAAAAGTAAATCTTGATTCTCAAATTAATGAAAGGCAAAGGGAAGACTTCATCCAAGCGATGTTTGATACCATATTCCTACTTACACCTATAATTTCTTCAACATTTGCTTCTGTTTCAAGATTTTTAAGGGATTTGAAAACGGAAGATATTGGTTGGTTGTTTATTGATGAGGCAGGTCAAGCTACACCACAATCTGCAATTGGAGCCATTTGGCGTTCTAGAAATGTTGTGGTGGTAGGTGATCCATTACAAATACCTCCGGTTGTAACGTTGACTGATGATCAGCTCAAATTAATAGCAAATGAAAGTGCTGGAATTACGAGTGAAAGCTCATTTTTCTATCATTTAACTAGAAGTGAAGTAAGTGTACAAGAATTTGCTGATCTTAATAACAAATTTGGCGGAACAATGAGTGATTCCAAAAATAACACAAAGTGGTTGGGGTCACCGCTTCGTGTTCATAGACGTTGTGAGAGCCCTATGTTTGAGATATGTAATAAAACAACATATCAAGACAAAATGTTACACGCGACTAAGACCAAAAATATGGTACAGGACCCAATGTACATGAGTCAATGGTTGAATATAGAAGGAAGAACTACTGGCTCAGGAAATCACTTTATTCCTGATCAAGGAAAAAAAGCAATTGAGATTGCCAATAAGTTTACGCAAGATAATCCAGGGGAAGATTGCTACATTATTTCACCTTTTGTAAGTGTTGTTCAAAAGTTAAAACAGTTAAACAAAAATTCAGTAGAAAACAAAAAAATAGAGATCGGAACGGTTCATACTTTCCAAGGAAAAGAAGCTCCATTAGTTATTTTAGTTTTGGGAGTAGATGATCAGCGAACAGGACCGTTAGATTGGGCATCCAGTACTCCAAATCTATTAAACGTTGCAGCAAGCAGAGCAAAAAAATATTTTGTTGTAATTGGTAATTCAGATACTTGGGGAAAAAAGGAATATTTTGATACAGCTTTTAAATATTTATCGATAGAAACTGTAAAGATAGAATAAGGGCGTTATCTAATTTTATTTTTAACATAGTAGGGGTACCGCCACATCGCTATCAAGCTAAGAAAAACAAATACCCCCAGAACGAAATTTTGTGCTAACTTTTAACAGAAAAGCTCATTTTTTCGTTTTGGGGTGAATCTATTTTCTTAAGTTGATGGGCATGTGGTACTACCCCATACCCATCAAGCTAAGCTTATATAGGTTTAATTTCACGTTAGATTTTTTCTTTTTTCTAAAGAGCCAATGTAAGTTCTTTAAAGATTCGCATACCAAATAAACCCTATCGGGTTTCATTTTTTTTGTATTACGCTACATGATTGTGAAATATAGAAAAGTTGTATACAACGACTAAGATATCGAAGACTGTTTTTTTCTCATACCTATGGGATTTCCGCCCATTTTTATGCAAGAGATTGAACAGACGAAGTAGTACCTTTGATATATCTTGGGTGCTTTTTTGTAGAGCTTGGTAAAAAAGTAAAAAATAATCTTTGATAATATAGATCGCTTTATATTCACTAAGCTCTCGTTTCTTCTTGATGAGGAGTAATTGGCGCATTTGAAACATGGTGGAGGAACAAAGAAGGATACTTATTAATTGTCCGTATAAGTGACATTCTAGTCGTTCTAATTTTACAGAATTACAGTTATGAATACGAAAAAACGATTTCCATGTTTTAAAGATAAGTTCAATTTGCCATCGTAAGGAGTAAAAATCGTATACTTGTTCCTTTGGTAGATATTCCAAAGGAATATTTGAAATGTAAAAGTTAATTGCACTTAGCCGCTTGCTACGTTCTTTATAGGTGATTTGTTTCTTATGTTCTTTAGACGCTAAATCTTTTTGCCTACGTTTCATTTGTGTTTCAGTTAATTTATATAGGATAAGTCTTGCAGGAAGTTTTTGATACATTCCGATATAAATCTCAGGAATCTCATATGTTTTACCAGACTTTAATTGGTCAATAAATTGCTCCATATCTAGTTGAATGTACTCAGAATGCTTTTTTATTGTTCCATTGTGAAAGTATTCAGGTTCCCTATTCTTTTGATATATACGAGTATTGAGCTTTAATCGTGAAATAAAATAAGCATTACACTCGCTTATAGTATGTAG
This sequence comes from Bacillus sp. RC242, assembly GCF_044908245.1. Classification (NCBI taxonomy): domain Bacteria; kingdom Bacillati; phylum Bacillota; class Bacilli; order Caryophanales; family Bacillaceae; genus Bacillus; species Bacillus sp. RC242. The sequence goes on along the minus strand of NZ_JBIYCZ010000022.1, from coordinate 29,805 downwards.
ATCTTTTAAGTCGAAGTATCCTAAATCACGTATACATACATCGTGTGGTTGAAGGGACGTTAGGCAAGTGGATCCATAAGTTTTATCATTGTGTTTTCCCGATCCTACATGAACATGTAGAAACTGACCACTTAGTAAATCGTACTCTAATTGAATTTTCACACCAGCACTTTGACCACTACCTCCTGAACCTTGATATGTAGAAGCAAATTTATCTGGAACCTGAAAATGTGTAGAATCCAATACACGAATCCGACGAAAATAGTTTGTATACGATGTTGGAATTTGGCTAGATAAACAAAATTTTTGATGGAGTAAAGAAGCTAATATTTGTTGTAACAACTGTACAGCTTGGGAATTAAAGCGTTGATTGAGTCCTTCTGGACTCATAGAAATACCTGTGTTAACTTCTAATCGACTACATAGTTGTGTTAATGAAGTATTTGCTATGTTTTCGCTTAACCAAACACATAAAGCTACTAAATCTTGCGCACGATATTTACTTTTTCGTTGAACAAACCCTATATCTCTAGCTAATTTCTCTAGAGCATGCGGTGACATATATCGTTGCAACTCTTTAGAAAATAATTCTAGTTCATCAAAAATCGATAAGTTCATATCAAAAACGCCATCCTTTCCTATGATTCTACAGAAAGAATAGCGTATTTTTAAATTTTAGGGAAATTTTGTTTTGCTAACTTAATATCGATGCAGCAGCCCCCTATAGAAGGACACTTTAAATGTTCTTCTTATTTTTTAGTAACATATTTAATTCTTTAGCATCTTTTTTTGTGTTTAAAAATGATATTAACCAAGAAAATGCATATATCAAAACTATACTTTCAAGAAAATCAGCAGTTGGGAATATTTCTATCCAATGGTTATATGTAGATATAAGAAAGACAACTATAATCATCATGAGAAAATGGATTACTAAGGCGAACAAATAGCTGATTCTTTCAATATCAAAAATGAATGTGAAAATGCCTGCGCAAGCTGAGATTATAAGAACACTTATAATCTCAGCCTGTGTAATAGGTATATTATTGTTTCTGGATAGTAAAACTATCATATATATAAATGAACCAGTTCCTAAACCTGTATACAGTCGATTTTTTAATTTCAATAAAGTCTTTCCCTTCGTATTTTTTATGATTTTAAGATAAAATTATTTAATTTTGATTGTATATAAAATGTGTAGAAGATTCCTCCAAAAAATAAACCTACAGATAGTCCGCTTATGGCAGAATAAATTATATTAAACGAAATATTATTATAAAATGATGAAGAAACTCCTAAAGTTACATTTAAGAGATATTTTACAAAGAAATTAAACAAGATAATTATTAATGGAAGATAACATTTCTTCCTGAAAGTAACCGTCTCTAGCTTGAAAAAAATTTGATATTTTGCATATAACAAATATCCAATTAAAATGCCTGGAAAAATGAAAATCGTATAGCTTATTAAACAATATCCTAAGTAAGAAAATTTAGTGATAATTTTATCCAAACCCCATATCATAAAAATCATGGGAACAAGGAACATTTTAGATAAATTAATTGGTCTTTCTTGAGAAATAGCAATACCTCTTTTTATTAAAATGAATAATAATACCCATACCCATAATGGAGTTCTTATAAATACTTCTTTAATCATAGTATACATTGTATATCCTCCTTTGTTTTTATTAATATTTACATCAAAGGAGATATAAAGAAATACTTTTAAACATAAGTGGTAAAAATCAATACATAAGTGGTTATTTGGAATGTTTTTTCAGCTGGTTTTTTAATGAAGAAACATATTTTCTTGACACAATTACTTTTTCTCCGTTTGAAAGTAGTGCTTCTAAATTTCCGTTTGCTTTAACGGAGAATTTATTTAAAAAATGAATATTGATAATTATGGTTTTTGAAATTCTAATGAAGTTATCTGGAAGTTCATGTTGTAATTTATATAAAGGACTTTTTATCTCGAATATATTTTCTTTTGTATAAACAAATATTTTCCTTTCAAGATATTCCAAATAAATAATAGTTGAACAAGAAATTTTTTCTTGTTCACTTTTGTGAGTAGAATTTACTATTAAATAGTTATCAGAACTATTCTCTAGTGTTGATACCATATCTAGAATAAAAGATGTTACTTTGTGAATGTAAAAGGTACAAGATTCTTCTTTAAGGTTTTCAATAATTTTAATGTTTGCTTTCATTTGCTACCCTATTTCCCTTTCTTTAAAATAGATTTTAATGTTAGTTTGAAACAAAGTTTAATCAAAGTCAAAATAGTATTTTATATGAATAGTATTAAAAAATCTATCAACATATTTCATCGCATCTTTTTTATAAACATCGTAACATTATTTTTAAAACACAACCTGCCATATTGCTATCAATTTAAGAAATGTATTCTTCTCTAAAATGAAAAATCGAGCTGAGCTCCTATGGACAACTATGAAAGGATGAAATTTTCATTTTGGGGATACTTCAGAAGTTTAGGTTGATGGGTATGGGGTCTCGCCACATCGCTATCAAGCTAAGCTTATGAAACGTCAATTATAGGCGAGATTGTTTCTTTTTTCTAAAGGACAAGTGTAGATTATTTAAAAATTCGCATACGAAATAAACCCTAACGGGTTTCACTTTTTTGAATTAAGCCGCTTGATTATCAGACATGGTACAATTGTAAACGACACCTAATATATCAAAGACCGTTTTTTTCTCATATCGATGAGATTTCCGCCCGTTTTGCTGTAGGAGATTGAATAGGCGAAGTAATACCTTTGATAGCTCTTGGGTGTCTTTTTGCATAGTTTGGAATAGAAGAAGAAAATAGTCTTTAATCATATAAATGGCTTTATACTCACTAAGCTCTCTTTTTTTCTTCATCAGGAGCAATTGGCGCATTTGAAACATGATAGAAGAACAGAGTAGAATGGCAATCAATTGACCATATAAATGGCACTCCAATCGTTCTGGTTTTATTTTTTTACAATGATGAATTTGAAAGAATGACTTCCATGTTTTAAATAAAATTTCGATTTGCCAACGCAAAGAATACCAGTCATGTACCTGTCCCATCGGTACAATATCTGTAGGGGTGTTTGTCATATACACATTTATACCACTGAGCCGTTTGCTGCGAGGAGAATACGTCACTCCTTTCTTTTTCTCTCGAACAGCTTGATCTTGTAGACGTTTCTTTTGTTGTTCTTCTGTAAGTCGATGAACAATAACACGAGTCTGTACTTTGTCACTCATCCCTACATAAGCATCTGTTATTTCATAGGTTTGTCCTGGCTGCATGGAATTCATCAATTTCTCCACATCTAATTGAATGTATTGCGTACCTTTCTTTATTCTTCCGTCTTGAAAGTAACCTGGATTGGGATTTTTTTGATAAATACGTGTATTGGATTTAATACGAGAGATATAGTAGGCTTTTTTATCGTGTATATGTTGAAGATCTTTAAGATGAAAGTAACCTAAATCTCGGATACACAAGTCATTCGCTTTCACAGTTGGGACACACAAAGAACCGTAGGTTCGATCATGTTGTTTACCTGGACCTGTATGAATATGTAGGAACTGTCCACCTAACAAATCATACTCAAGTTGAATTTTCATCCCAGCTGTATGGCTGCATCCTCCTGCACCTGGATAAACCGATGAAAATACATCCGGGAGTTGAAATGCAGTTGAATCTAAAATACGAATACGCTTGAAAACAGAAGTGTATGGAGAAGAAATCGGGATAGATGCGGCCAATTTTTTACTTAGTAGTTCGGCTAGTAGGTGTTGTAAAAGTAGGACGGCCGCCTTATTAAACCGTTGATTCAGACTGATGAGTACTTCTGTTGATGCTTCTAAACAGCTAGATAACTGAGCTAAAGAGGTTGTAGCGACATTTTGACTCATCCATATACATAAAGCGACTAAATCATTTGCTTGGTATTTACTGGTTCGTTGTACGAAACCAGTATCTCTAGCAAGATCCCGTAAGGTATTTGGAGATAAAAAGCTTTGAATCTCTTGAGCAAATAGTTGTAATTCTTCAGACACAGAAACAGACATAAAAACGCCATCCTTTCCTATGATTCTACAGAAAGGATAACGTCTTTTTAGTTTTATGGATAGTGCAAAACTTTAGCTTTATTGTAACTTTGTAAAAAAGATTGATCGTTTAAAATAAAGATTGATAATTTGAAATAAAGTTTGATAAAAATTATCTCTTGAGTTATTCTTTGAGATGATTTTTTTATTGGACATTTATGTTAAAATTGATGTTTATCTTGTAAAAAACTGTACTTAAACTAACGAAGCAGTTTAGTTATAGAAGGATAATGGAAAAGAACATCATGTATTTGAAAATTTAACGAAGAGCCCATTGTAAGGGTTCTTTTTTGATTATAAAGGACAAATATCAAATTATGATATAACTCTAGACACATATATCACATCATGATATATTGTTCTTAGATAGATATATCACATTATGATATATCTTAAAAGGATATAGAAGGTGATGGATTGAAGAAAACGGAGCAATTAACGGATTCAATGTTTTATATTATGGCTGCTTTAATTAAACCAAGGCATGGTTACGCAATTATGAGCTTAATTGAAGAAACAACAAATGGTGCAATTACTATAGGACCTGCTTCAATGTACACGATTATAAAAAAGTTATTAAAACAAGAGTGGATTTATTTGTATGATGGGTCGGATTCAAGGCGTAAAACATATCTGCTTACTGACAAGGGCAGAGAAGTATTAGAAGAAGATGTGAAGATAAGAAAACTGATGATTAAATTAGCAGAAACTGGATTGAAGGAGGGTGAAGAATGAGACAAACAAAGTATATTATGTCAGGTGGGTTAGCTTTTTCTGAGGATAAGGATATGGAAAAATTACGCCGATTTTCTTTGAAGGGATGGCATGTCAGTGATTTTAAGTTTATGGGATATACGCTAAAAAAAGGGGAAAGCTCAGATTATATCTACAGTGTAGATTATCGTTCATTAAAAGAGGATGAAGAAGACGAATACTTTGACTTTTTTTCATCTTCTGGATGGTCGCATATTGCCTCAGAAGGAGATATTCATTTATTTCGAGCACAACCTAATACAAAACCAATTTATAGTGACCGTGACACATCCGTTGAAAAGTATGAAAATTCAGCCCGTTCTATGAATTATTTTGCCATTCCGTTCGTTTTAATAACAGTACTCGCATGGGTTGTGGCAATAATAAGCTCGGGTACATTACAATCAATACTATTTACAATAGCAGTTATTTTCACAGTCATTGCCATTCCAACAGCTATGACTGTAATCGCAACATACAATAACAAATGGAAGGTAAAAGAAAAAAACAGATTAGTTAATCTTTTGAAAACTATATCAGTTCTTATCTTCTTAATAGCTGTTTTTATATTGTTGTATGTCGATGGCAGTGCAATTAACATTCTTGCGTCTATGATCATTGGAGCAATAGCACTTCCAACTGCTATTTGGGCTATCATGTCTCTTTATCATAAAATGGGGGAGAGAAAGCTTAAGGAATCGAATAATAAAGTTTAGGCATTGTTATTGAGCTAACAGAGGCTTTAGTTGAATAAGGCTCATTTAATTGATCAAACTTTTTTATAAAATCTAATACTCAGTTAGAAAGATTAACTCCATTTTGATCAATCTTTTTTCAAAATGGAGTTTTTGCATTTGCTGATAAATAAAGGTTGAAGGGGATTTTTTAATCAATCTTTATTCTAAAGCTACATTTATAGCAGTACTTTATATAGCCGTTTAATAATTGATTCTGTTATTTAACTATGTTTACATGACCTTCGTTATCGGTAATAAAAAGAATCTTTCAGTAAGGATCCTTTTTATTTCATCACTATTATTTAATTTTATTTATTAAACAAGGAATTTATTGAAACGAATCTTTAAGCTCAGTTGAATTAGAATAGAATTTTGCTTTTGATGGTTGAACACTGCAAATAAATAGTATGATAGATATCAAAAACATTAAAAATGCTCCTGAAACTACAACAAATCGTATAGATATAAGCTCTGAAAAAACACCAAAGATTACAGTAACTGTAATAATTAAAAAAGCCTCAATAAACCCGTAAATACTGACAACTCTGCCCATCACATCAACAGGTATATTGTTTTGATAAAATGTGTAAAAACCGGTATTAGAAAAGGCAGTAGCAAATGATAAAACAAAAACCCCTACAGATGCTATAAAAAAGGTATTAGAAGCTGTAAAAATCATATAACCTACTGCAGTTATTAAGGAACCCATACCCATAAGCCATGAGATAGGTATTTTTTCATTAATTATTGCATTAGATAAAGAACCTACCAATACTCCTGCTCCAGCGATGCTGACTAAAATTCCATATTCACCTTCAGATAAAGAAAGTATCCTAGTTGCAAAAGCAGCTTCCAACGAATCTGTAGCTGTCATCATGACTACCATCGCACTAAATAAAAGATATATTATCATGACATATAGAAACTTACGGCTAAATCCAATAACAAGCTTCCAATCATCTATTAATAACCTAAGAGATAATTTTGTTGTATCTGATGTTTTTTCTAACTGTGCAGAGGATTCAACATTAGGCATTCCTACTGTAATTAATGCAGATAAAAATAAAGCTCCAGCATTGATATAAATAGCCATATTAGGTGTACCAATTGTAAACATCATTCCCGCTATTGCTGGTCCAGTCAAAAATGCTCCGGAATCAAGTAGGCTACGTAAAGAGTTGAAACGTTTTCTTTGTCCTATTGGTATTAACTTTGTAATATAAGTTACCGATGTTGAGTGGTACATAGAGCTCGCTATTGTAATAAGAAAGACCATAGCATATATAAGCCCTAAAGAAGAGAAGAAAGGTAATAATGCAATTAGCACAGTCTGAAAGATACCTAGTGCTATCATGAGATATTTTTTATTTGAACGATCTACAAGACTTCCTGACCAAATATTAGTAAACAAAGTTGATAAAGCCCTAATAATATATAAACCAGAGACAGCAATTGCCGATTCTGTTATGTTAAGAACGATTAGGTTTAGAGCAATAAAGTAAACCCAACTTCCAACACTTGAAGCACCAATACTAAACAATAAGATAGATGGATACCGCCAAGTTTCCAATGTTTTTTTTAAAATCAATTGAATTCCTCCTAAAATATAATCAGATAGAATGCAACACTTAAAACAAAATAAAAAAATCCCACCCCCAAGACTTGAAGTCTTAGGGACGAGATTTATCATCGCGGTGCCACCCTAGTTTATTAATATGTCGCCATATTAACCTTATCAGGTACGGCATTTAAAAATGCTTATACCTTAGCTCTATAACGGGAGCTCCCGTCACATCACCCCCTCCTAAAAGGTTCCGACGTGCTGCTCTGAGGCTTGCTTCAATAAAGAAATTCTAACCCTTTTTCAGCTACCAGGGTTCTCTGTATAGAATTCACTTTATTTACTCTTCTCTTCATCACATTTATTTTTTATATAATATCACCTATGGGTATCTATGTAAATATCTGAATTTTTTTATAATAAAAAAACTATTAAGACATATGATTCGCATCTAACAACTAAAAAAAGAAAAATACTGCAGAGCAAAAATTATTTGCAACTTTAATACAAAGTCGTTTTTTTCGTTTTGGGGGTACTATAAAATATTAGCTTGATAGCGATGGGGTCTCGCCAGCTAAACGCGAATTTCGTACGGTAAGGAATTTCTAAGTTAAAAACTGGTTTTTGACCGTATTTCTTTCGGTTTTGTTAGAACTAAATAGAGTTCCTTAAACGGTCATTTTTGACACTTGGGTGTTTAGATGAGTTCACTAAATATATCACCTTCTATTTGTTATGGTTTTCAAAATAACTATTTACATATAATTTACATTAGTGTACTATTTGTCTAGTACACTAATACAGAGGAGGAAAGAAATGAAAACTGAGTTTTCTCCTAATACCCCTATTTATGTTCAGGTAATGGAATACATCAAAAAAGAAATTGTAACAGGACGTTTGGCGCCAGGTGAAAAAATTCCTGCTGTACGTGAATTAGCGGGTGAATTACAAGTTAATCCAAATACAATTCAACGTACGTTTCAAGAGCTAGAACGGGAAGGTATTGCTGAGACACGAAGAGGAACAGGAAGATTTGTAACAATGAATGAAGAAAAAATTACAGAGCTACGCAAAGAAATGGCAAAAGAGTTGCTTGATAATTTTATAAATGGAATGAATAACTTAGGATTTATGGAAGAAGAGGTTCTCTCAATATTCCGTTCTTCTTTGGAAAAGAAAAAGGAGGGAAATGAATGAAAGAATTATTGAAAGTTGAAAATCTGTCGAAAAGATATGATTTAAAAACAGTGATTCAAGATGTAAGCCTAACAATCTCAGAAGGAAAAATTATCGGTCTTGTTGGTGAAAATGGTAGCGGGAAAACGACATTATTAAAAATGATTTCGGGTTTACGTTTTCCTTCTAAAGGAAGTATTACAATTAAAGATAAAAAGGTGGGATTAGAAACGAAAAAAATCGTTTCATTTATGCCCGATAGTCCTGTTTTTGAAAAATGGATGACCGTAAAAGATGCTTTGTTGTTCTATCGAGATATGTATGCTGATTTTAATCTACAACAAGCAATAGAATTAATAGCTAACTTTAAAATCCCACTAGAGGAGAATATAAGCAGCTTATCAAAAGGGAAAACAGGGATATTACAGCTAATATTAACCTTTTCAAGGAAAGCAAAGGTATATGTATTAGACGAGCCATTAGGTGGAATTGATCTTGTTTCTAGAAAGCATGTATTAGATTTAATTCTTAACTTTTATCGTGAAGATAGTACCATTCTTATTTCGACTCATTTAATAGAGGAAATTGAAAATATATTTGATGAGGTAATCTTTTTAAAAGACGGGAGTATTGTATTGCATGAAAATGTGGAAGAAATTCGTTTTCACCATGGAAAAGCAGTACATGAGTTATTTAAGGAGGTTTTTGAGAAATGAATCCGCTTTTTCGCTATTTATTTAATTGTAATAGAAAAAAGATAGCCATCCTTTATTTTGGATTTATGACTATTTCATTACTTCTTTTATTTAATATGAAGGGACTATCAAAGCTAACAAATCAGCTTACAAAGGATATAACATTAGGTATATATGTATTAATTATAGGTATCACTGCATTTTTGCTGCTTTTAATAGCTTTGCCTTCTTTCAATAAAATGCTAAAAAATACTATGATACGTTATACAGCCATCTCAGGAAAAAAAAATATATATGCAAATTTATTCTTTTTCACGTTAATGTTTATTCTTTTACTAGTAATAGGCTTAATTTTTCTATACTATTTCTCCCAAAATACCTACGGAGGAAAAGTGGTCGGGGGATACCAACAAGAATTTCATAAGTTATATGCATATGGATTTCTTCATCACATACTTTCTGTTTTATTATGGGGAATCGATTTCATGAGTATATTAATCTCCTGCTATTTCACCATGGTAATTACAAAGCTGATTCCTATAAAGTCATCAATGAGTAAGATGGTTTTATCAGTTATTTTCCTTGCTTTATTCTTAATAATCCAAACATTCATACTGGACGTTTTAAGTAAATTAGAGAAATATGTAATCACCATAAAGAGTACGGGATTCATAGATAACAATGGTTTTATCGACGCATCACTGTATCCGAGTGAAGGGTTCACTATTTTAGATATTTGTTTCACTTGCTTATTCATAATTGTCCTAACAGCTATTACAGGTCGTATCATTGATAAAAAATTAGAAATATAAAGATCTGCTTCAAAGGTAGAGTGTATTTAGGAGGAAAAAATGAGAACAACTAATCCAATATTAAAAAAAGAAAAATTTCATAAAGAGAATACAAATGCTTCTACGATGACTATTGGCGGAACGATAGCAAAAACATTCATTTTGCTTATCTTACTTCTTGCAGCGTCTGTCTATTCGTACGTACAGATGACACAAGGGACAATGAAAATACCTGTGTTAATTGGAATTATAATAGTTACTCTAATTGTCGCATTTGTAGTTATATTCATTCCTCGTATATCACCAATCTGCGCACCGATTTACGCAGTATTACAAGGAATTTTATTAGGAAGTATTTCAGCGTATTATACAATGCGATTTGGTGATTCTATCGCTTTAACTGCCGTATTACTAACAATTTCGATTTTATTTGCCATGCTAGTGTTATACGCAACTCGAATAGTAAAAGTAACTAAAAAGTTTCGTGCGGTTGTAACGGTTGCAACACTTGGGATTTTTATTATGTATTTTATCGTTTTCTTACTGGGCATCTTAGGGGTGACTGTTCCATATATTCACCAAGGTGGGACAATTAGTATCATCATAAGTTCAATTGTAATTATTGTTGCTGCATTAGATTTATTACTCAATTTTGATTCCATAGAAAATGGTACTCAGAGTGGAGCACCTAAGTATATGGAGTGGTACAGCGCAGTAGGGCTTATGATGACATTAGTATGGTTATACTTAGAGATCCTTCGTTTGATTTCTTACATTATGAAAAACAAAGACTAGAAAACATCCTGCATGGTTCAAACATGCAGGATGTTTTTTGTATCTCGTATTTTCAATTAAATTTATATAGGTAGTAACAAATGTACGATGTTACTGTACAAAAATTCCAACCAATGCTTATAAGCTTTCAGCTCCCTCTCTGTAACCTTTCTTCGATTACTACAGACAATTTAACTGTAAAAAAACGATTAACCCTTAGCGTACGAAATTCGCGTTTTGTTGGTGCTACCCCATCGCTATCAAGCTAACAAGACAAAAATCCCCCCCTAAAATGAAAAAGTCTTTATTCTTTCTGAGAAATCTTAAGAAAGGATAACGTCTTTATATCAATATGGCGGTATCCTATATGAAAAATTAACACCGCCCTAAATGTATATATTGTATATATTGTGCACATTGTGTATAATGTGTTCATAAGCATTTAAGAGGCAAGGAGTTGAATCATGAAAATCTTACTATCTAATAAGTCTAAGTCGCCTATTTATCAACAAATCATTGATCAGATTATATTACAAATATCAAACGAAACATTGAAAGTAGATGATTCGTTACCTTCTATGCGTTCATTAGCAAGAGACTTGAAGGTAAGTGTTATTACTTCAAAAAGAGCATACGAAGAACTTGAAAAAGCGGGTTACATCTACTCTATAGTAGGGAAAGGCTCGTTTGTTGCAAAACAAACAAAGAAACAACGAGCGGATGAACCAAGTAATCCAATACGTGAAAAGTTCAGTACAATCGTTCGAGAGAGTAAGGCTAATCATTTATTAAGGGATGAGTTAATACAAATTATTAATCATATTTATGAGGAGGAATAAGAATGGAGAACATTGTAGAAGTGAAAAATATTTCAAAAACATATAAGGGATTTTCTTTAAAAAATGCATCGTTCAACATCAAAAAGGGATTTGTAACGGGATTTATTGGCGCAAATGGTGCTGGAAAAAGTACGACAATTAAACTTATTATGGATCTTATTAACAAGGATAGTGGAGAAATCACAGTGTTTGGTAAAGATCATCAAAAGGACCAAGTTTCTATTAAAGAGCGTATAGGATTCGTATACGATGACAATATCTATTATGAAGATATGACAATTCATCAACTGAAAAAATTCATTGCTCCAGCGTATAAAAAATGGGATGAAAATCAGTTCCAATCCTACTTACAGCGCTTTGAGTTACCGACTAACATAAAAATGAAAGAGATGTCTACAGGGATGAAAATGAAGACTTCCCTTGCGTTTGCACTTTCACACCATGCCGAATTTATACTTATGGATGAACCGACATCTGGACTCGATCCTGTATTTCGAAGAGAACTTTTAGACATCCTTTATGATTTAATGGTCGATCAGGATAAAACAATCTTTTTCTCCACACATATTACCACCGATTTAGATCGTATTGCTGATTTTATTGTATTTATTCATAATGGAGAGATTGTATTTGAAAAAGATATACATAGTATTTCTGAAGTATATGCAATTGTCAAAGGGGATAAATCCTTGCTTACACCGAAAATCAGAGAACAATTAATCGGGATTCGTGAAACAAACGTGGGATTTGAAGCACTCACAAGTAACGCCAATCGTTTACGTACGCAATTAGGGAATGATGTATTAATTGAAGAAGCGACATTAGAAGATATTATGTACTATACAAAAAAGGGGAATGTTCAATATGTATAATTTAATATTAAAGGATTGTCGATTGCAAAAATTAATGATCTTACTCTATGTACTTGGTATATGCTTTTTTATAGGGACGTTTGGAAATTTTGGGTTCATAGTCGTTTTGGTGGCTAGTTCTTATATGATAAATCTACATTATTACGACGAAAAGAATAATAGTCACAAATTTATTAATAGCCTGCCTTATAGTAGAAATAAAATTATTATGTCAAAATATATCGGTACAGTGTTGTTTACAATTCTAGTAGTTCTATTCTCATTATTGATTCAAGTAGTAATTCAAGTTGCATCCCCGACTTATGGAGTTGAAATTGAAACTCCACAGACAATTGTGGTTAATGTTCTTACTGTCATGTTGTTTACGTCTATTTACTTACCATTTTTCTATCGTTTCACCAATAAATATTTGATGGCTGCTGTCACCATTATTTTCCCTGTATGTGTTGTTTTATGGAGACCACTTGAGGCATATGTGCATATTACTGACCTTGTATATAGTGTTACTACACAATTTACTATTAATCAACTAATTGCACTTGCTTCAATCGTTACCATGCTTATATTTATCGGTTCTTACTTCTTAACGGTGAGAATTTATAAACGTACTGATTTTTAAAAATTCTTTTTAACTGAAATATAGAATACTTAACAAGTAACTGTTGTACAGTTTTATTCTTAAACGCTTTGGTGCTACTCAATCGCTATCAAACTAATAAAACAAAGTTTTCCCTTCAAATGAAAAAATACGCTATTCTTTCTGTAGAATTATAGGAAAGGATGGCGTTTTTTATGTCTGTTTCTGTGTCTGACGAATTACAATTATTTGCTCAAGAGATTCAAAGTGCCCTATCTCCAAATGCCTTACGGGATCTTGCTAGAGATGTTCGTTTTGTACAACGGACCAGTAAGTAGTACCAAGCAAAAGATTTTGTCGCTTTATGTGTATGGATGAACCAAAATATCGCTACGACGTCTTTAACTCAGTTATCTAGCTGTTTAGAAGCATTAACAGAAATACTCTTGCTTATCATTGACGTTATATAAGCTTAGCTTGATAACAATGGGGTGGTACAATATGCCCATCAACTTAAAGGTTATTTTAGGACCCAAAAACGAAAAAATAGGCTTTTTTAATACAAGTTAGCAAAAAATTTCGTTTTGGGGGTAGTTGTATTTTCTTAGCTTGATAGCGATGTGGTGCCACCCTTATACTATCGCTCTTAAACTGTTTCCCTTTAAAATACTTCATCATTATGCTCTTCAAATTATTTTTCTTATATGGTAACTTCACTTAAAAAATTTTGCAAAAGAAACTCTCGATACAAAGGAATAGAGGATGAAAATCTAAGGGAATTTCTTGATAACGTAATAATTGAGCTTTATAGGTATCAAGATTATCAAGAAATTCATCTGCTTTATTTCATGTATAGAGCTATACTTGCCATCTGATGCCCGATTTACGTTTACCTAGTACAACGAAAATTGAGTTTGAATATGTTATAAAAATGGCAAGAGAAGAGAATTCGTAACATTTTTCTGTTTGCATATTTTCTCAAAGGATTACGAATAATTCTAGAGAGAATATAAGAAAGGTGGAACAAGTCTATGAAGAATTTTTTTTGTAATAAGCATAATTTGAATGTGGATATATTTAAAGTAGTGCACCATTTTGAAAAACATTGGATTTTAGGTAAAAAATATGCCTAATTCGAACCCTTCAAACTTTTCCTCCAAGAATTTACTTGTTGGGGCTAAGACACCCATAACAAACTTTGCTAATCAGCAGAGCGAACCGATGTTTGATTGGGGATTCGCTCTTGAAATACCATATGAGATGCTTGGCGTTTTCTCCCGCCACATAAATACTGCAGCACCTATCAGTAAGTTGCCGTTATACGGATTGGCGCAATTTAGATTCAGCAATGAAAACCGCGAACAGCTTGAGAGACTAAAAGATAAGATAGAGAGTAAACTACCGACGGTACCTCTTGGTGTGGTAGGTACAGATCATGTGGGGTATGCATCTTTTGATCTTACTCCACTAAGGCAAATGCAATTGATGCAAAGGTTTAAGCAGGTACTCGATGAAGAGAAACTCTTTGGCGCTCATACACCGAGGTTGACTATCCAACTGGGACAGCTTCTAGTCATGCCGTTCAAGGATCAATCAATTGCCTTCGATGCTATAGCTGAAGGGGATCTTGGACCAGATTACATCTCACTTCGCATGGATCTTGACGAAATTCAGCTTGCCAATAGAACCGAATGGTCACCCATGCCTTCAATGCAGACACCTGGTATTCGGGATTGGCGGCTATCGCCTGGATCGTTCTCTATGGCCAGTACCCTACTTATTGGTGAAGACGGATGCGAAACCTTGTTGCCTAGCAATCTTGCTACAAGATTGATTCGATTTCAGCAAATTGTCCGCTCCTCGAAGACAGCCTATGCTAATCAGAGTGATAGAAGTGAAACGAACGCTATCCCTGGTCTCGGAACTGGATTTGACCGTAAGGTACGTTTGGGATACGTCGTTCAGTTACATACTGAGTGGTTTCCACTGGGGCATTCTTTGGGTCAGATTGCATATAGTGTTCCGCTTGCTCCAGGTGAAAAAACACTTATCGCTATAGTAGATTGGTCTCGGCGCGATGTTGCTAAACGGACTGAACAGACCACAGAGACTGAAGATCTCAATCATGCCACTTACCGAGACCGTAGTCTCAGTGAAGCGGTCAATATGTTGGTACGCGAAAGTCAAAAAGGTTCCTCTTTTATGGCGGGTGGATCACTCAGTGCTGGGGCTGGAATTCCAATTGGTCCTGTAAGTCTAGGATTAGGCACTGCTATCGGTATTGGTGGTGCTTCCAGCAAATCTGAAGGCATGCGCTCGCTTATATCGGATACAACTCAAAACATTAGTGATGCTTTTCATCAAGCATCGAGTGTTGCTCGGGAACTTACATCTACCGTAGTTGTTCAAGGGCAACAAGCTGAATCTGCAACGGCTAAGACGCGAGTAATTGCTAATTATAATCATAGCCATGCCCTTACTATCCTTTACTATGAGGTGTTGCAACATCATAGATTGGTAACACGTGCAACGTCTGTACGACCAGTACTTATGCTAAAGCATAAGGTCAAACCATTCAATTACGATGGAGATGAAGTTTATATTCTGGAGAAGTACCGTGATGTTATTGCGGCGAACTTGCTTGATGAGAGCCTCAGGCCATGTCTATCGGTATTGTCGAAGCGTGTCTGCTTGCAAGTTAAAGCTGATTATGAGAATGCAAAAGTAGAAAAAAAGCCTTTACATATGTTGGGTGAGTTTTCGATTGACTTTGTCACGGGGATATATGGACCTGCGACCTATGTTCATGTTAAGATATTGCCTAAATATGGGCCACCAGTGATATGCGATGTCGTTGACGTGCAATTTGCAGCCACTCTTTTTGGAAATATCTATCGAAATGCTGTAGATCCATTACAAATTCCCGCCAATGCTGGTACCACCATCAAGTTTAGACCTAGAAACTATCACCTGCGGTGGACGAATGTTCAAGCAATTGAGATTCACCAGGGACCAATTGGTAATGAGCATACCACTTTTAATAATGTACAAGAATGGGACTTACGTGAAATTCACGTGAAGACGGTTGCTGCTGGTGATACTTGGAACATGTATGATAGCTTCGATCAAATTAAAATCAGCTTTCTCGGGCAGCCGGAGACTTTTGAAGTGGTTCCTTACGAAGAGAGTATCACTATCGATCCAGATGATAGTCTCACCGATGATGAGCGGTGTTGTCATACATCTTAATGCACATGTTGGTCGCTACTGGCGAGCAATTTGGTTAGCAGAACTTGAATCCGATCGAGCACTTCGTCTCGATAATTGGAAACTCAATAACCTTAGTTTGCTTGATATTGTGGAAAATCGTGTTCTTGACGTGATTGGAGATGAGATAGTCATGCCAATGGCTACTGCTGCGATGGATGATAAGGCCGTTAAATTATTGGAGGGTATATTTGAAGGCAATGAAGGTCTATTACATGCACCGGAATTAAATGAATATGTAGAGCATTTGCTCACGATACCTGCCCGAGGAGTATTTGCGGAGGCGAAGCTTGGTCACTGCAACGCTTCTGAGATAATAGACCCGAGTCGGTTCTGGGATTGGCAGACGTCGCCTATTCCAGATAATCCTCCTACGATTCTTCCGCCAAGCACTGGCGATAAAGCGCAGGATATCACTAAGGAAACAGTGCCAACACCGTTCCCTACAAGCCTTATCAATATTGTAAATCCGCAGAGTTTGCCTGATCCGATGGGACTTGCAACTGCGGGTAATGTTCTATCAGCACTAGGTCCGTTCCGAGATATGTCCGGAATCAAGGAGCTTGGCACATATCTCCAAACTCTCTCAAATAACGCGACCCAGCTTGCAAGTCAGGGATTAAAGAATGCACAAACAGCAGGTCTCATGAATACAATCCGAAGTGCCAAGGAGTTAACTTCTGAGCAACGCGCGATGCTTATGAGTGAGTTACTAACGGGACAGGTGAAAATGGCAACTGCATCTCCTCATGCCTCTGGAATTGGGCAATCAGCACCGTCGCCATCTAACACTGGCACAGACAAACCCAATACACCTGCGTCACAGAACACACCGTCAATGCCGACACCAACACCGGCAGCACCTAATAGGGGCCAAATTAAGCAACCAGAACGAGCATCGTCAACATCGTCCAAGACTAAAGATATTTTCTTTGTTTTTAAGTTTGACACAAATGATTCTATGTATGGGGAGTGGTTTGTGAAGTTAATTTCGGGTAATGATACACCAAAAGATAATAAGTGGAAAACTATTGATGATTTCCGTGAAGTTTCCGGTGTAGAGGTCGGTAACAGAGTACAGATGTCAATCCCTGAGAGTTTTGGAGG
Source organism: Bacillus sp. RC242 (assembly GCF_044908245.1). NCBI lineage: Bacteria > Bacillati > Bacillota > Bacilli > Caryophanales > Bacillaceae > Bacillus > Bacillus sp. RC242. Next base: position 12,541 of record NZ_JBIYCZ010000022.1, on the reverse strand, counting down.
AAAGAATGCTGTCACAGTGCTTATCACTGGAACTATCGTTGGAGTTCCACAAGTGTTGTCGTCGTACGAAGCAAAATGGAATGTACAAAAATGGAAGGATACACGCAACTTCCAAGTGACAATTCCAAGAGAAAAGTTTGACAAGGCCAATACGTTTGAAGTCATTCAAGAAACGGAGTCGGTAACGATTACCACTGTCCATAGTCAAACGGAAGGCTCGCATGTGCATATTGAAGGAAAAAATTACGGAATCGATGTTCAACCTGAACTTGATTTTGGAAACACATTAATAGGAGGTTTTAAAATTATTGGAAAGGGTACTTACGGTTGGACGGTTCAAGACCAAGATACAGCACCAACTAATTCTGAATCTAAGCAGGTTGTATTTACTGCCCATCGCATAAAGGCTACAGCACCAACTATCAAGCCCGTGCTTTAGAGGTTGATTGCTACACTACCTTTTAGTAAAACATTTGACGCTTACTTTAAATAAAGGAAAAAGAACTCATTTTGAACAAAGATGAACAGCTCCCTGTAAAGTAAACAGTGAAAATAATAAAAAATTATATGGAAAGACCTCATTTTGTATAAAAATATACCTTAAGTTGATGGATGTATGGTGCTACTCCTATATACGCTCTTATAGTATATAAGGTTTTTCTGCAAAGATTGTCTTTGTTTAAAATAATATACATTCCTAATAGGTTGATAGTGCATGTAGTGATTTCATGGAAATAAATATCTACATTGAATATTTTAAAAAGCGTAGAAAGATTAGATTCCTACGCTTTTTCTTCTTAAGAAATATTTATTGTTGTTCTAAATTTCTTATATAAGATTTTACAGCTTGTAATAAGAATTCTTCCTGTCCCATACCTGCACTCGCTGCCATTTGAACTATTTTCTGCTTAAATTCATGATCTGCATGAAAAGTTAATGGCTCTACATTACTTTTAAAATAAATTCCTTCAACATGTGGAAGTATTGTACCAGATTTCATATGAGAATGTAAGTATTTAATCTCTTCTTGAAATTGCAATGGATCAACTTGTAATACGAAAGGTTTAATTTCTAATTTAATAGTATCAGATGAAACACTTAATCGCATATTTGTGACACCTAGCTCTTTATAAAATAAATTTATTAGATTATAAGTAATGGAATTAAATAGTTGAGGTTTTTTAAATGAAAAAGATAAATACCCTCGTTTTGTAATTACAGCTTGCTTACGGAAAGATTCAAAGGAGTAATCATGTTCTTTATAAGTAGATAGAGGGAAAATTTCTTCGTCTTCTGTAAGAATCTTGCCATCTGCTCCATTGATTTCTATTACTCTCGCTATTTTTCCGGTATGTTGATGTGTTAATAATTGATATAAATATATATCTTCGTCTTGAATCTTAGCAATGAATGTTTTTCGCTCTTTTGAGGTAGTTTTTTCATAAGTAAGTTGAAAAGTTTCAAGGTCATCTTTATCAATGATATATACTTCTTTTCCGCGCTTTTCAATCTTTGAAGCAGGTAGTTTTCCAGATTTGATATATGTAAAGACAGTAGATGGTGCTACATTCAGAATCTCAGCTGCTTCTTTTGTACTATAACCCTCAATCTCTTCGACATCTTTTAAACGTTCAATATCCTCTAAATAGAAAATCTTACTACCGAATTGTTTCCAGTTATCTTTATATACACATTCTATTAATCCATCTTTTTCTTTCTTTAAAATTGTTTGTACCGTTACTCCTAATAAGTCGGCTGCCTCTTTGGTCGTTACAGTAGGTTTTGTAATGAACAATAAATCTTGTGTCATGAAAGGACACCTCCATAACTATTGTTTACTAGTATTTTAGATATGTATATATCATATCAGAATATGAGATATATTTAAAATGAGAAATAGAATTTATTAAAGTTCTTATAAATTTTTATAGTTTATAAGCGTTTTAGATTTGATTTATCTCTTAATATATTTTTAAATTTATTTTCTTTATAAAAGGGATTTAAAACCTGAGATATTAACTATTAAATAATATATATTTACTAATAAATTATAAAAAATTATAAGTATAAGACAATAGAGAAGAATATAGGATTCTTATAGAAAGAATATGAATTATCATTTGTATAATAGATAGAAGTGAAATAAAATGATAAGTATAGTTAATAAATAGAATTATATTCATAATCTTCAATAGGAAAGGTGAGTTCGAAATATGGATAATAAAAGTGGAAGAGAAAACTTACCTATTATAAATAATCAAAGTAAATATATAGATATGCATTTAGAGAATATAAGAGATATCGTTCCATACCTGCATAACAATCGTTATGTATATAAAGTGGAAGAGAAGATGGAGGTTGCAGAAAAAGAGGGAAAGAGTAAATATACGTATTTAAGTGATCTGGAAGTCATTTATCATTTCGTACATTTACAAAAAGATATGGATGAGAAGAAGAATAGAAAAGAGGATACGAAAAAGAGTTATATATCTGAAATCTTGTCATTTTGTCAGTGCATGGTGCAGCATGCAGAAGAGTTCGAATTAAATGGGGAAGAGGTACAGCAAAATGACTCTTTATTGAAAATATTACAGCCTTGGCATATTCGTAAATACAATTCTTGGTTGAAGCAGGTAGAGAACGGTAGGAATGGTGACACATATGCAGTTGCAACACTTGCAAAGAAAACAGTGCTCATTCGTTCTTTTCTAAAACACCTTCATGTATTTTCTTATATTGAAAAGCCTCTTCATGAAGAACTGCAGCGTGCGAATGTAAATGAACAGGATCGGCCGAATCGGGACCTATCCTATGAGGAAGTTATGAAAATTTTAGGGTTTTATAAAGAACAAGGTCATTTAGTAAACTATACAATTTTACTAGCTCTGGCAAGTACCGGTGCAAGAATTCAAGAATTATGTACAACAAGGGTAAAAGACTTACATTATGACGGAAAGCACTGGTTAAAAGTTATAGGTAAAGGAAGTAAAGTACGTGAACTTTTCATTTCGGAACATTTATATGAGTGTATTTGTGAAATGAGACGAAGAAGAGGGTTCGAAACAATATTGGATCGAGGAGATGAAAGTCCTTTATTTGTAAATCAAAGAGGGAACTTTTATAATTCAAAAACGTTATCGAACCAGATAACGGATATGATAAAAAAGACCAATTTAGAATTTCTGCAGTATCGTGAAAACCCAGTAACGGCGCATACATTCCGTCATGCTTTTGCAATCATGGCAGTTGAACAAGGAAATGCAGACTTATATCATTTAATGCAAACGCTAGGGCATGAGAATATCCAAACAACAAAAATCTATTTAGAGAAGCATATGAAACGGAAGAATAATGTAGGTACTTCCTTTGCGGATATGTTGCAATAAAAATTAGTATTCTTTATCAATTATTCGTAAATAAACAAGATGTCTACTTGCTGATGATGAAATTGTCAAGTAGACATCTTGTTTATTGGATAATTTCACCTTAATTTTTGATATACTTAGCATAAGGAATAGTAGTTATGAAATACTGCGAGACAAGTTATTCGCGGAAAATGTAAGAAATATACGCTTGTTAAATTGATATAGTGAATTGTTACTATATTATTAATCATAAAGTAGGTGATTTTCGATGATGATTCTTGAAAATGTCAGTACGATAGGGGCCCTTGCTTTTTTATTTCTAATGATTTATCTTGCGACAGATCCTAAAGACGTAAGCTTGCTAACAATCCCGGCTTACTTTGGTGGAATGTGGGTCACTAACTGGCTTACTGAAAATGGATTTCAGGGTACATATATTTATACGAGTTGGTTAGTAGTCTACGTAATTATAATGATTTACCTTATCTTCGCTTCAATTCGTCTAGGCATACATAACGTAAAATATATTAAAGAAAAACTAAGAAAGCGTAGAGCTTTAAAAAAGTAACTCAAAAAGAAACCGTCCTCACAGGCTGTTTCTTTTTGAGTTATACTGAAATGCAATGTATATGCTCTGTGATGTATTATTTAACATTTGATGAGGGCTAATTATATAGTATTCAAGGATCTACACATTAAGAAATGGTCAAGAAAAATCAATAAAAGTAGAGTTTTGGCGTTCATTTCTAGAAGATATGAATGTTATATGAATTAAGGATTCGTATGTGTTTCAAATTCAATTAGTGGAATGTGGGAAAGAGAAAAAGATTTCCCCTAAAAATACTAGAAGAAAATAGTTTACCCATGCATAAATATCATAATTAGGCACATGTTATATACAAATATGATGGAGGTGCAATTATGAATATTCAAAGACACGAAAATAATACAAATGAAGTTTTTATTTCTGCCGCCGCAAGTGCTATTGAGCAAATGAAGTATGAAATTGCTCGTGAATTAGGAGTCACACTGGGGCCTGATACTTCAGCGCGTGCAAATGGCTCTGTCGGTGGAGAAATTACAAAACGCTTAGTTCGAATGGCTGAAGAACAGTTAACAGGTCAATACAGTTTACACTAAGTTAAAGCAGTAATAAAAAAAAGAATCTGTAATGCGGATTCTTTTTCCCTTTTATTTACAAAAAATAAAAAGTGCAATTGTGAATTTGAAAAAACGGACCCTCAGATTCCTTTTTAAGAGGTTTTACTAACGAGGGTAATACGATAAGTATAGAGATTTTTTTGGTTTTATAAAAATGAAATGAATAACGTTTAACGTAATGTTGGTTTATTTCGTAATTTCAAGTGCATAATATATATAGCCAATTTTAAAATTGTCATTCCTTACTATATCCCGATTGTTAGGTAAATAAAGGATTATCCTTGAAACAAATAAGTATTTCTAAGCTCTAAACTTTATAAATAAATTATTAAAGACATTTGATAATTTGAGTAGGCACTTCCTTTAATAATTCACCGTGCTATGCATATTAGGGGGGTATTTGGTTTAATAGAATAGTTAAGAGCCTGTTTTTAATATATATTATACTTATAATTTATAGTTTAGTATGTTTTGTTATAATCTTCTTTTAAAATAGTGGATATTGCCAAAGTATTACTTTAAGTTAAGATTATAAGAAGAAGTTCTTTTTTTCTGAAAATAGATATTTATGCATAATTAATCATTAATATTCGAAATGGTTTTATAAATAATTAATGTATTCCTTTCCATCTACATTAATCATTTATTGCAACAGCTTTCACATCTAAAATAAGATGTTTCAACAAAGGAAAGTATAAGTATCTTTATACTGATTTTCCAATATAATCAATGTGTTAATGAAAGGAACTCTGTGTCATTTTTGCATTTCTATTAACTAATACAGCTTCAAACAAAGGACACAATTGCTACATGCCAGGTGTAATTTATTACCCATTCAAGATTCTGTTTATTCAATATTTCTGAAGATAAAAAAATATTATATTCATAAATATACAAGTTATAATGAGGGCGTCGAGAGATAATCTATTACCTCTAGAGAAAATATCAAACCTAGTTCTGGTGCAAAAATTCTAAAGACCTTGCAAGTAACTTTCTAAAATTGAACATACTGATACGATTACTCTACGAAAGGTGTGTGATCAGAAGAGAAGTTTATTCAACTTAAAAAAGAAAGCGTTATCAAATGGATCTTATTTTGAATTAATCATTTTAATAACTCAGATTCGACTGCAATTAAAAATAACAAATTATGGGGGTGCTTATATGAATATAAATGTAGCATCTATTAAAGAAAAAAAGGTTGTTAAATACAAAAGTTGTTTTGATGTGATTGGGCCCATAATGATAGGTCCTTCAAGTTCACATACTGCAGGTGCTTTGGCTATTGGAACAGTAGCCAATAAATTATTTCAAGGTCTTCCAAAAAAAGTCGTGGTAAGGTATTATGAATCATTTGCTGAAACCCATAAAGGTCACGGAACTGATTTTGCAATTATTGCTGGGATATTAGGATTTGCTGCCGATGACAGCAAAGTGCCAGATGCTATTGAAATAGCAGAATCTAAAGGAATTGAAATTACCTTTATTGAAGAAGCAGGTGATAGTCCTGCTGGCCATCCAAATACGGCAGATGTATATTTAGAGGATGAAAATCGAAGTATTAGAACGATGGGGATTTCGGTTGGCGGTGGATTAATTGAAATCAAACATGTTGAAATTGACGGATTTAGCTTAGACCTGCAGGGGCCATTGCCAGTTATTATTGCGATTTCTGAAAGAGCTGACTTTGAATTTGTCTTACGCAGGATCTTTAAACAATATGATGTGGAAATAAACAACTTTCATAGTTTAGAAGAAAACAGGAAATATTTATATGCATTCGCTTTGGATACGCTATTGCCTGGTAATGTCCAGGAGGAATTAGGAAATTTAAGCAATATAGCTAAGCTCATTATTCTTTAGTTACATTAAGGAGTGAAAAAATATGTATATGGCCATAAAAGAAATTGTGGATGCAGCTAATAAAAGCCAAAAGACAATTTATGAATTAGCAATTGAACAGGAAATTGAACAAACTAAATCTACTTATGAAGAAGTTTGGAGTAAAATGGAACGAAATTTAGCGACTATGCAAAATGCTATAAATAAAAGTATCGAGGGCGACGGTGTATTTTCTCCAACTGGTTTAACCGGAGGTGATGCTGTTAAAATTAAAAACTATCGAGAAAATAGGAAAACCCTTTCTGGAGATTTGATGGTGTTAGGGATCCAAAGTGCTATCGGTGTTAATGAAGTAAATGCTGCATTAGGAGCTATTTGTGCAACTCCAACAGCAGGTGCGAGTGGGACGATTCCGGGAGTCCTATTTAGTATTAAAGATACGTTGCAGTTAAGTCATGAAGATATGATTCATTTTCTATTTACTTCAGCGTTATTTGGAACGATAGTCGCAAACAACGCTTGTATTTCAGGAGCGTACGGAGGATGTCAAGCTGAAGTTGGCAGTGCCTCAGCGATGGCGGCTGCAGCTGCGGTAGAAGCTGCAGGTGGAACGCCACAGCAATCTTCTGTAGCTTTTTCGATTGCATTACAAAATTTACTCGGTTTAGTTTGTGATCCGGTCGCTGGTTTGGTAGAAATTCCTTGTGTAAAGAGAAACGCCATTGGAACGGCAAATGCTTTAGCAGCAGCGGACATCGCATTAGCCGGCGTAAACAATATCATCAATGCTGACGAAGTTATTGAAGCGATGTATAGAGTTGGAAGACAGATGCCTCGCGAATTAAGAGAGACAGGTTTAGGTGGAATTGCAGCTACACCTACAGGGATTGCCATTAAAAATAAAATCTTTGGAGAGAAACAATCAAATCAATGAACAATTATCGGGTATATTGTGAAATAGTTAACAATCTATTCTCTATTGCTCGCCTAAGGATGTCTGTATATTGGGGGAATTACTAATAAAATATACTACTATATAATTGGAATATTTTGTAAGTGTTGACAACCCCGTCAGGTTGATGCTTCGCTAATTTTTTGATTTTGATTAACTTAGAAGAAGGATATACGATGTGGCGCACTTTATAAGCAATTCATTTTTCAAGAACGGTCTATATTCCGATGCCTTAAATAGAGAAGTAAGAATAGGAAACTAGGAGGAATTATTATATGAATGGGAATACTGCAAAAAACATAGAATTTCAAGCTGATAATACTGCAGTAAAAAATGAGAAATATCCAGACCCTAAAAAGTGGCATAAACAGGATACTACCTGGGCATTGAGTCTTTTTGGAACAGCAATTGGAGCAGGAGTACTCTTCTTACCTATTAATGCAGGTTCAGGTGGTTTATTATCATTACTGTTAATTACTATACTTGCATATCCAGTTATGTATTACTCACATAGGGCGCTTGCTAAAATGATATACGCTTCTAATTCTGCTGATGAGGGGATTACGGGTACTATAAGAGAGTATTTCGGAAATAAGGCAAGTATCATTTTTAACATAGTATATTTCGTCTCAATTTATACGATCGTGCTGATGTATTCGGTTGCACTTACAAATACTGCAAGTAGTTTTATCGTGCATCAATTGCACATGCCGGAGCCTCCAAGGGCCATTTTATCACTTGTATTAGTACTCGGTCTTATCGCTATACTAAATTTTGGTCAAGATATTACTGTAAAGATAATGAGCATGCTAGTATACCCTTTCATTGTTTCTCTACTTTTTATCGCAATATCTTTAATTCCACAGTGGAATACGTCAATGCTTAGCTTTTCAGCTGTTTCTACTGCTTCAACAGGAACAGGATATTTGGGAACGATATTGATGATTCTACCAATCATCGTATTCTCATTTAACCATTCCCCTATGATTTCGTCATTCGTTATGAAACAGAGAGCTACGTATGGAATAGACGCTACTGATGCCAAGTGTGCTCAAATACAAAAAGTTTGTTATATCATGACATTCGCTGTTGTTATGTTCTTTGTTTGGAGCAGTACTTTAAGTTTGACTCCAGATGATCTTAAGGTGGCAAAAGAACAGAACTTGTCAATCCTATCATATCTTGCTAATGAGCTTAATTCACCAGTAATCACTATTGCGGCTCCTATCATTGCGTTTGTGGCTATTACAAAGTCTTTCCTTGGCCATTATATAGGAGCGTATGAGGTAATGCGTGACATGATTATCAAGTCCGGTAAAAAACGTGGGAAAGATTTAGGAGAGAAAACAGTTAAGACAATCATTCTTACTTTTGTCGTATTAACATGCTGGTATGCTGCTTATACAAATCCAAGTATTCTTGGAATCATTGATGCCCTTAGCGGTCCGTTAGTTGCTGCTATCTTATGTCTATTACCAATGTATGCAATTCGTAAAGTGCCTGTACTAGCTAAATATAGAGGGAAGATGAGCAATGTATTTGTCATTGTTATAGGGATACTTACTGTTCTTGCAAGTATTAAGTCATTATTCTAGGTCACTATTGTTGGTTCTCATGCAAAAATAATGGGATATGAAAAAGGACGAAAGATTCCTAGAGGAATTGCAATTTATATTGTTGAATCAAAGAGATCATGGTTTTGGACAAACTTCTCACCTTGGAGAGTTTGTCCTTTTTTGATTATATGGGGCACCGCCACATGCCCATCAAGTTAATATTTTTAATTACCCCCATAACGAAAATTTTATGCATCGTTGACTACTGATAATGAGACGTTATGTTAACCAATCATGAATAAGTATTCATCCCTATTTTCATTGTTTATAAGTGTAATTGCTAATGGTACAATCAGGATGATATAGGGATATTATGGAGTATATTGTGTTTTATGGAACATCATTTCTTATAATCGGTACTGCAATGGGACAAAATAACTTTCTATGAAATTATTTATATTAAATGTAAATTCATATTGGAGCTGAAACACATGGATTATATAAGTTATTTAAGAAATATGGTTGGACATGAAAAAGTAATTATGGTGGTCGCAGGTTGTTTTGTGCTAAATGAAAAGAATGAAGTACTTCTGCAATTACGATCTGATAATGGGAAGTGGGGGCACCCTGGCGGGTTTATGGAATTTGGCGAGACAGTTGAAGATACAGCAAGAAGAGAAGTGTTTGAAGAAACAGGTTTAAAATTAGGGAAACTTGAATTTTTCAATGTGTATTCTGGAAAAAAATACGAAAAAACGCTATCTAACGGTGATCAAGTTGCCTTAGTGAAATTAACTTATATTTGTAAAGATTTTCATGGAACATTACATACTGATAACGAAGAAAGCTTACAGCTAAAATTTTTCCCCTTAGATAACTTGCCTGAACTATGGCAAAATCAACAAGAAGTTTTGGACGATTTATTAAAGTTTATGAAAATAAAAAACTAATTCCCCCCTCTTTTTTCAATATTATTTTACTGCCTATAAGGGGTCACCATACATGCCCATCAACTTAAAAATGTTAACTGCCCCCAAGAGTAAAAAATACTATTCGTTCTTGATATTTGTGAGAGAATTTGCAAATTTTGCTATAATGAAATGGAAGAATTATTTTTCTTAATATTAGGAATTTTGTTTACGAAAGGAGAAATATTTTTGAATAGATACGTTTATCACGCTCCAAAAATTAAAACTTCAAGTAAATTAGTAGATGTGCGAAATGAAGAAAATGAAGTAGTATTAAGGTTTAAAAGGTCATATAAAAATTTATTTATTAAACTTTTAGATTCTTTTCTTTTAGAAGGAAGTAGTTTTGTAAAGTTTGACACATATTCTGTTCGTGGAGAACTAAATTATAGAGGAATGAAAAAGCTATCGAAGGTGGGTAAAACAGAATACTATATAGAAAATTATAAGGACCATAGTACATATCAAATTACATATACGAGTTTACAAATTGTTGCACCAGAACTCTTAATTAAGTCAGCTACTGAAGAGTATGTAGTAAAACACACTCCAATGGATTGGGCTAAGTTTTATTATAAGGGAAAAGAAGTCGCTCGTTGGAGAATGAAAACAACAGAATTGTTTAAGACATATTTAGAAATTGATGAAGATTCACCTATTCAGGATCCGGCGTTTTTTATTTGTCTATTTCAATGTATTCTTTATGTAGGTTAGTATTGATGAAGCTTTTAAATAACTATTATTAATATTAAATGAATTAAGGAGTAGCGCTATTTTGCCATCAAGGTACAATAATTTTATATCTATTTAACGAGAAAAACGTTATTCTTTTTGTAAAAATATACAGAAAGGATGACGTTTTTTGATTATAGGGAGACAAATTTATCTTAACTCGATGTGCATGTTGTCATACCTCAATAAGATATACATATTTATTTATGATAAAATAACAAGAGAATGAACATTTGGTTAATTTACAAAATTGCAACAATATATGAGCGGAGGTTATACGAGAGAAATGGAACAACAGTATATAAAAGGGATACCATTTTGTAGTTTGGAGTATAAACAGATAGTAAATTTATTAAAAGATTGGCTATCTGAAAAAACAGATAAACCTAGATTTGTTGTTACGGCTAATCCTGAAATCGTGATGTTTGCTCAGCAGACCTCGTTTGAATCAGTGCAGTTTAAAAATATTCTATTATCTGCAGATTTAATAACAGCTGATGGAATAGGTGTTATACTTGGTTCTAAAATTTTAAATGGACAGTTGAAAGAACGAGCTACAGGTGCAGATTTAACTCATGATTTAATAAATCAATGTAATCAAAATCGATATCGAGTATTTCTTTTTGGGGCTGCGCCAGAAAATAATGAGAAAGCAATAAAAAATTTAAAAACGTCCTTTCCTCATGCTATTTTCCAAGGACATCATGGCTTTGTAAATCAAGAACAGATGGAAGAGGTCAGCGCTCAAATACAACAGTTTCAACCAAATTTATTACTAGTAGGATTAGGATCTCCAAAGCAAGAAATATTTATTTATGAAAATCTTCAAGAATTAACCGTACCTTTGTCTATCGGGATTGGGGGTATGATTGATATCTGGTCAGGTATGGTAAAAAGAGCACCTAAAGTTATGAGGAATACAGGAACAGAATGGTTATATAGATTGATAACACAGCCTAAGAGGATAAAAAGACAGCTTGTACTTCCAAAGTTTTTGTTATCAGTTAGTGCAGAGAGGCTTAAAAAAACAACTAATTAATTTCTTTTAATTGGGTCACCATACATGTCTATCTCCCGAAAAGAGGGAATAAGAAAAAAGTAACCTTACTTAAAAAGAAAGGTTGCTTTTTTCTTAGATTGTCTAGAAAGAATAACGTTTTTTTGTACTTAGGGGTAGTAAAAATTCTTAAGTTGATGGGCATGTGGTGCTACCCCATGGCTATCAACCTAAAATTTTATAGTACCCCCAAAACGAGAAAATTGGCATCTCCAGGTGAAAATATACATTTTTTGTTTTGGGGCAACTAGTTTCATTAGCTTGATGGGCATATTGGTGGAACCCCGAAATTGACATTTGAATAGATAATGCCTTCCTTAAAATAACCTTAATTAAAACATAGTTTTGATAATATATGGAAAATAAATGGTACAATTTTCTGGTATAACCTAAATAAAATTTATTTTAGAAAAGGGGTAGAAGGGAAATGTTCCAGAAGTTCAAGTTTTATTTAATGAGCATTTTAATTAGTTCAATGTTAGGCGGAATTATTATAGGTGCTAATTTCTTGGTCCATAACATATATAATTTAGTTGCAGGTAAAGAATATCATTTTAATATGTGGTCTTCTATTATTATATTTAGTGTTGTATTTATTTCGGGTTTCTCGTACGCGTTGAAGAAGGGGCCAGATATATTTGTTAATGATTAAACCAATAGCAATTATTGTAGGCGCTGCCGTGATCTGGGTGGCGTCTTGTTTGTTGTTAAGGAAAGATAACAAAACTAAATTTCCTTAAAATGAAAAAAAACGCTATTCTTTCTGTAGAATCATAGGAAAGGATGGCGTTTTTTTATGTCTGTTTCTGTGTCTGACGAATTACAACTATTTGCTCAAGAGATTCAAAGTTTTTTATCTCCAAATGCCTTACGGGATCTTGCTAGAGATGTTGGTTTTGTACAACGAA
>NZ_JBIYCZ010000021.1:0-58437 GCF_044908245.1 Bacillus sp. RC242 | reverse complement strand
CACACCCGTTCCCATACCGAACACGGAAGTTAAGCTCTCTAGCGCCGATGGTAGTTGGGACCTTGTCCCTGTGAGAGTAGGACGTCGCCAAGCAAGCTAAAAACACGAGTCATTTGACTCGTGTTTTTTCGTGTTTTCTTTTATAATTCATAGTAATTTAAAAAATCTTTATTTAAAGAATCGTCCTTTTGATTAAAGATTGTGAAATGTGGCTAGGATAGTGAATAAGCAAAAGAGTTGCAAATTTTTTTAATACGTATATAATTATAGTCAAAGATAGTCAAAGTCAATAAAGGTGGCGGATAAATGAGAAATATATCTGATATCATTGAGAAATATCTAAAGCAAGTTATTGACTTAAGCAATAATAATGCGATTGAAATCAAGAGGAATGAGGTCGCTGATCGATTCGATTGTGTGCCGTCTCAAATCAACTATGTAATCAATACCCGTTTTACGTTAGAAAGAGGATTTGTAGTAGAAAGTAAACGAGGTGGAGGAGGTTACATTCGCATTATAAAAGTCAAACTGCATGATGATATAGACATTATTGATCAAATGCTTCATATGATTGATCATAGCGTTGCACAAGGAAATGCTGAAAGTATGATTATACGTTTAATAGAAGAGGGGATTATAACAAATCGTGAAGCTAAACTTATGTTAAGCGTACTAGATCGTTCTGTATTATTAATGGATGTTCCTTCTCGAGATGAACTTAGGGCTCGAATATTATGCGCAATGTTAAGAACACTGAAATATAAATAAATATAACTTTTGTTAAGAATGATAACTAAGATAATGCAGTTTAATATTGTAGGAATTTTGAAAGATGACATGTGCTTTTACTAAATGGATTAAGGAAAGAGAACAATCTAGTAATGTATGAAAAGTATCATGAGATAGATCGTTCCTGTTGTAAAGGTGGGGGATAGCGATGACTTGTCAAAACTGTAATATAAGACCAGCAACTTTACATTATACAAAAGTAATCAACGGAAAAAAGGCGGAAGTTCATCTTTGCGAGCAATGTGCAGAACAAAGTGGCTATACGTCTTTCTTTCAATCACCGCAGTCTAATTTTTCATTCCATGACCTATTAGCCGGATTATTGCATAGTGAACCAGCAATGTTTGAAGAAGGGCAAGATGCATTTTCAAATACAAATATATCAAGATGTCCGAATTGTAAGATGACATATGAACAATTTACAAAAGTGGGACGCTTTGGATGTGCTTCTTGTTACGATACATTTAAGGGGCATTTAAAACCATTGTTAAAACGTCTTCACGGTGGGCATACGGATCATTGTGGAAAAATTCCTGAACGTATAGAAGGAAATATCTACTTAAAGAAAGAATTAGATGAACTAAAACTCAATCTGAAACAATATGTACAGAAAGAGGAATTTGAGAAAGCGGCTGAAGTACGAGATAAAATTCGAGGTCTTGTAAATCAGCTTAGTGAGCATAGAGAGGGGGAATAGTTCTATGTCACTGGACAGAATCATGAATGAAGCGATTAGTCCATGGATGAAGGGAGATGGCCCTGATTCTGATATTGTTTTAAGTAGTCGAATTCGTTTGGCTCGTAATTTTAAAAAATATCAATTCTCTACTATGCAAAACGAGGAAGAAGCTAAACAGATTCACGAGTTATTTAAGAAGAAGTTTATAAATAAACCTGTAGAACCTTTTGGGGAGTTTGAACTATTAAAAATGAATGAATTAAATCCTCTTCAAAGGAGAGTTTTAGTTGAGAAGCATTTAATTAGTCCAAATCTTGCAGGAACAGAATACGGAGCATGCCTACTATCAGAAAGTGAACATATAAGTATCATGCTTAATGAAGAGGATCATGTTAGGATTCAGTGCCTATTTTCAGGTTTACAGTTATCAGAGGCGCTTCAAAGTGCCAATCAAATAGATAATTGGATCGAGGAACAGGTTGAATATGCTTTTGATGAATCGCTTGGATATATTACGAGTTGCCCGACTAACGTCGGTACAGGATTAAGGGCTTCGGTAATGATTCATTTGCCGGGACTGGTTTTAACGAAAAGAATTAACCGTATTATACAAGTAATTCAAAAATTAGGGTTAGTAGTAAGAGGAATATACGGTGAAGGTAGCGAAGCGTTAGGTAATATATTTCAAGTGTCAAATCAAATGACACTAGGGAAATCAGAAGAAGATATTATTGCAGATTTAAAGAGTGTCATTCAACAAATCATCCATCAAGAAAAAATGGCTAGAGAATTAATTGTACAAAATTCAAGTATCGAGCTTGAAGATAAAGTATATCGTTCTTACGGAATACTAGCTAACAGTCGTTTAATTCAATCTGCAGAAGCAGCCAATTGCTTATCAGATGTACGGCTTGGTATTGACTTAGGATATATACAAGGTATATCGAGAAATATTTTAACTGAGTTAATGGTTCTTACTCAGCCAGGCATTTTGCAACAATATGCAGGAGGACCTTTAGGACCAGAAGAAAGAGATTATCGAAGAGCAACCTTAATCCGTGAGCGATTACGAATTGAACAAAATTAAGCGCAAGTAGGAGGCGATTTCTATGATGTTTGGAAGATTTACAGAACGAGCACAGAAAGTATTAGCTTTATCTCAAGAGGAAGCAATTCGCATTGGGCATAATAATATTGGAACAGAACATATTTTACTTGGGCTTGTACGCGAAGGTGAAGGAATTGCAGCAAAGGCGTTAATTGCTCTTGGATTAAGTCCAGAGAAAGTTCAAAAAGAGGTAGAAGCATTAATTGGGCGTGGAACAGAAGCTTCTCAAACAGTACATTACACACCTCGTGCTAAAAAAGTTATTGAGTTGTCTATGGACGAAGCTCGTAAGCTAGGCCATTCCTACGTTGGAACAGAACATATTTTACTTGGTTTAATCCGTGAAGGTGAAGGTGTAGCAGCACGTGTTTTAAATAATTTAGGTGTAAGCCTAAATAAAGCAAGACAACAAGTGTTACAACTTCTTGGAAGTAATGAAGCTAGTTCAGGTCACCAGGGTGGTTCATCAACAAATGCGAATACACCTACACTTGACAGTCTAGCACGTGATTTAACAGTTGTTGCACGTGAAAATCGTTTAGATCCTGTTATTGGACGTAGTAAAGAAATTCAACGTGTAATTGAAGTGTTAAGCCGTAGAACAAAAAACAATCCAGTATTAATTGGAGAACCTGGTGTAGGTAAGACAGCAATTGCGGAAGGATTAGCACAGCAAATTGTAAATAATGAAGTTCCTGAAACTTTAAGAGATAAGCGTGTTATGACATTAGATATGGGTACAGTTGTTGCTGGAACAAAATATCGTGGTGAGTTTGAGGATCGTTTAAAGAAAGTGATGGATGAGATTCGCCAAGCTGGTAACATCATTCTATTTATTGATGAGCTTCATACGTTAATTGGTGCAGGAGGGGCGGAAGGTGCAATTGATGCATCGAATATTTTAAAACCATCTTTAGCACGTGGTGAATTACAATGTATTGGCGCAACAACTTTAGACGAATATCGTAAATATATTGAAAAGGATGCGGCATTAGAAAGACGTTTCCAACCAATTCATGTTGATGAACCAAACTTAGAAGAATCAGTTCAAATTTTAAAAGGTTTACGTGACCGTTATGAGGCGCATCACCGCGTATCTATTACAGATGATGCAATTGATGCGGCTGTAAAACTTTCAGATCGTTACATTACAGACCGTTTTTTACCTGATAAAGCAATCGATTTAATTGATGAGGCTGCATCAAAAGTGCGCTTACGTTCGTATACAACACCGCCAAACTTAAAAGAGCTTGAAGTGAAGCTTGAGGAAATTAGAAAAGAAAAAGATGCAGCTGTACAAAGCCAAGAATTTGAAAAGGCTGCTTCCTTACGTGATATGGAACAACGTTTACGTGAAAAGTTAGAAGATACAAAGCGTCAGTGGAAAGAGAAACAAGGACAAGAAAACTCAGAAGTAACAGTAGAAGATATTGCAAATGTCGTTTCCACATGGACACGTATTCCAGTTTCTAAACTTGCACAAACAGAGACAGATAAATTATTAAACTTGGAATCAATTTTACATGATCGTTTAATTGGGCAGGATGAAGCAGTTGTAGCTGTGGCAAAAGCTGTTCGTCGTGCGAGAGCGGGATTAAAAGATCCGAAACGTCCAATTGGCTCATTTATTTTCCTAGGACCTACTGGTGTAGGTAAAACAGAACTAGCAAGGGCATTAGCGGAATCTATGTTCGGTGATGAGGATGCAATGATCCGCATCGATATGTCTGAGTACATGGAAAAGCATTCTACTTCTCGTTTAGTTGGATCTCCTCCAGGATATGTTGGATATGAAGAAGGTGGACAATTAACAGAGAAAGTTCGTCGTAAGCCATATTCAGTTGTCTTATTAGATGAAGTAGAGAAAGCTCATCCTGATGTGTTTAATATTTTACTACAAGTATTAGAAGATGGCCGTTTAACAGATTCTAAAGGACGTACAGTTGATTTCCGTAATACAATTGTTATTATGACGTCTAATGTTGGTGCAGACGCATTAAAACGTAATAAACATCTTGGATTTAACGTACAAGATGAGAGCCGCGATTATTCAGATATGAAAGGTAAAGTAATGGATGAATTGAAAAAAGCATTTCGTCCAGAATTCTTAAACCGTATTGATGAAATTATCGTGTTCCATATGCTTGAGAAAAAACATATTCAAGAAATTGTAACTCTTATGGTGAATCAGTTAGTGAATCGCTTAAAAGAACAAGAGATTGAATTGCATTTAACAGAAGGAGCAATTTCAGCAATTGCTGATAAAGGATTTGATCGAGAGTACGGTGCTCGTCCGCTTCGTAGAGCAATTCAAAAACATGTAGAAGATAGACTATCAGAAGAACTGTTAAAAGGTGCTATTGAGAAAGGACAAAAAGTTATCTTTGATATAGAAGGAGAATCATTTGTCATTCATAGTGCAGAAAAGGTAAAATAAGTATAGACAAACAAAGAGGGCTACGCGATAGCCCTCTTTCTTGTACGAGAAGGATAAACGTTTGTAGATGAAAGTGAAGTGAACTATAAAAGATATGGCTAAAAAGAAAACAAAATTTACATGTCAAGAATGTGGTTATCAGTCGCCAAAATATATGGGGAAATGTCCTGGATGTGGTCAATGGAATACGCTTGTTGAAGAGATGGAACCAGTTGTATCATCAAGACGCCTTAATTATGCCAATGCAATTCAATCAGAAGTAACAAAACCAAGACGCTTAACAGAGGTAGAAACAAAGTCTGAGGCGCGTATTGAAACGAAATTTCAAGAGTTTAACCGTGTACTTGGTGGCGGGATTGTAGATGGATCTTTAGTACTTATTGGTGGAGACCCTGGGATTGGGAAATCAACATTGTTATTACAAATTTCATCGCAATTAGCAGATTCTTCATATGATGTACTATACATATCAGGTGAGGAGTCAGCAAAGCAGATCAAACTTCGTGCAGATCGTTTGCATGTAAAGGGTAGTAATCTATTTGTTGTAGCAGAGACTGATTTACAGAGAATTGCAGCGCACATTGAAGAGATGAATCCAGCTTTTGTTGTTATTGACTCCATTCAGACGATACATTTACCTGAAGTGACGTCAGCCCCAGGGAGTGTAACGCAAGTACGTGAATGTACAGCGGAATTAATGAAACTTGCAAAGACGAAAGGGATTCCTATTTTTATCGTCGGACATGTGACAAAAGAAGGGGCAATTGCAGGACCACGTATGCTAGAACATATGGTTGATGCAGTTCTTTACTTTGAAGGAGATCGTCACCATACATATCGTATTTTGCGAGCTGTGAAGAACCGTTTTGGTTCCACAAATGAAATGGGTATCTTTGAAATGAAGGAACTAGGTCTTGCAGAAGTACTAAATCCTTCTGAAATTTTCCTTGAGGAACGTCCAGTTGGAGTTGCAGGATCCACAGTGGTTGCTTCAATGGAAGGAACAAGACCGGTTTTAGTAGAAATACAAGCATTAATCTCCCCTACTAGTTTTGGAAATCCTCGAAGAATGGCGACGGGAATTGATCATAACCGCGTTTCACTTATTATGGCAGTGCTAGAAAAAAGAACAGGTTTATTGTTGCAAAATCAAGACGCATATTTAAAAGTTGCGGGTGGCTTGAAATTAGATGAACCAGCAATCGATTTAGCTGTCGCCTTAAGTATTGCTTCAAGTTTCAGAGATAAAGCTACTGCACCAGCCGATGCGGTAATAGGAGAAGTAGGCCTAACTGGAGAAATAAGAAGAGTATCAAGAATTGAACAACGTGTACAAGAAGCAGCGAAATTAGGATTTCAACGTGCTATTATTCCTAGAAAAAATTTGGGAGGATGGACAATTCCAGATGGGATTGAGGTAGTAGGTGTTTCTAATTTAGGAGAAGCGCTTCGTTTGACATTAGGAGGCTAGGCTATGGAGGAAAACAAGCAACGTGTCAAAAGTATGATTAATATTCTACAGCTTGTTGCCCCAGGAACACCACTACGCGAGGGGATAGATAACGTACTTCGTGCGCAAACTGGAGGGCTAATTGTTCTTGGGTATAATGAGCAGATTAAAAGTATTGTTGATGGAGGATTTCACATTAATTGTGCATTCTCACCGGCTAGTTTATATGAATTAGCAAAAATGGATGGGGCACTTATTTTAAATGAAACTGGGAGCAAAATTTTAATTGCAAATGCACAATTAGTTCCAGATCCATCCATTGATTCTATTGAAACAGGTATGCGTCACCGAACGGCAGAGCGTGTAGCAAAGCAGACGGCTAGCCTTGTTGTGGCTATTTCACAAAGACGTAACGTAATTACACTATATCAAGGGAACTTACGTTATACACTAAAGGATATAGGTGTAATTTTAACAAAGGCAAACCAAGCTATTCAAACGTTAGAAAAATATAAAGCTGTATGGAATGATGGGATTACGAATTTGGGCATTCTAGAATTTGAAGAGGTCGTTACAATGTCCGAGGTAGTTCACGTTTTACATAGTGTTGAAATGGTACTGCGTATTAAAAATGAAATAGTGAGCTACATTCATGAGTTAGGAACGGAAGGAAGGTTAATTCGTTTACAACTTACAGAATTACTAGCCGACTTAGAAGCAGAGGCAGCGTTATTAATTAAGGATTATTATCAAGAAAAAACGCAGGATCACCATCAAATTTTGAAAAAGTTACAAGATCTTGCAAATACACAGCTTTTAGAGGATAGCGATTTAGTTAAATTGCTCGGCTATCCAGGGCAAATGAGCTTAGAAGAAAGCGTGACACCGAGGGGATACCGAATCGCAAGCAAAATTTCTCGTGTTCCACCACTTATCATTGAAAATTTAATTAATCGATTTAAAACATTGCAAGGTGTTTGTCGTGCAACTATTAATGAATTGGATGATGTGGAAGGAATTGGGGAAGTTAGGGCGAAGAAAATACGAGAGGGCCTAAAAAGAATTCAAGAGCATCTCTATATGAGTAGACACAATTAAGAATATTACATTGATTCCATAATATAACGACACTAGAACATTTTTGTTATATGATATGGTATATTGGTAAATAAAACTATTTACAAAAAAACACGTCCGCTTTTGCATTCGGCGTTTTGATTAGCAAAACAATGGTTAATAATGAGTAGGAGGTGGTTGGATGTTAAAAAGGATCGTACAGCTCTTCTTTTTAGTAATTGGGGGAGCGTTAGGGATTTTTCTAATCCCAAAAGTTATTAATGTATTGGACGTTGGTGCTGTTCCTTTGCTTGAGGGATCGTACGTTCGTGCAATTATTGGTGCAATTATTTTATTTTTAACAACATTTTGGCTTGTGGATTATATTGTTCAACTTATTAAACATATCGAAGAAGCCCTTGTAAAGGCACCGGTAGCGGATGTTTTATTTGGTACATTAGGGTTGATCTCTGGTCTTATTGTTGCATATTTAATTTTGATACCAATTCGTGAATTCACGATTCCAGTCATTAGTACAGTATTACAAGTGTTCTTTACTCTTTTACTTGGTTATTTAGGATTCCAAGTAGGATTTAAAAAGAGAAATGAATTGCTAGGATTATTTACATTACCCCAGCGTGGAGGTAAGAAGAAAAACAATAGCGAGAACGAAGAGGTAGAGGTAGAAAAATCTACAACTCATTGGAAAATTCTCGATACAAGCGTAATTATTGATGGACGTATTGCGGATATTTGCCAAACGAAGTTTTTAGAAGGAACAATTGTGATTCCACAATTCGTATTAGAAGAGCTTCAGCATATTGCCGATTCTTCTGATGCATTAAAGCGTAATCGTGGTCGCAGAGGATTAGACATTTTAAATCGTATTCAAAAAGAGCTACCAATTCCGGTGGAAATTTATGAAGGCGATTTTGAGGATATCCAAGAGGTGGATAGCAAGCTTGTAAAGTTAGCTAAAATCACTGGTGGAACTGTTGTAACAAATGATTTCAACTTAAACAAAGTTTCTGAATTACAAGGAGTAACAGTATTAAATATTAACGATTTAGCAAATGCAATTAAACCAGTCGTACTCCCTGGCGAAGAATTAAGTGTTTATGTTGTGAAAGATGGTAAAGAACAAAATCAAGGTGTGGCATATTTAGATGATGGCACGATGATTGTAGTAGAAGACGGTAGAGAATATGTCGGTTCGCAACTTAATGTACTAGTTACAAGTGTGTTGCAAACATCGGCTGGTCGTATGATTTTCGCAAAACGTAAATTATTAGAAAAAGCATTATAAGTAGAGGATTATTAATATGTATACATTAATTATTCCGGCAGCGGGTCAAGGGAAACGGATGGGTGCTGGCAAAAATAAGTTGTTCTTACTTATAAATGGAGTACCTATCATTGTGCATACATTACGTGCTTTTGAAAAAGATAAAGCATGTAAACGCATTATCATGGCGATTAACGAAGAGGAACGCCCTTATTTTGAGGAGTTAATGCAGAAGTACCCGGTTGAAAAGCAGGTGCAATTTATTCAAGGCGGGGCCGAAAGACAAGATAGTGTGTATAATGCGCTTCAGTATGTGAGTGGTGTTGAATATGTTCTCGTACACGATGGTGCGCGCCCGTTCGTAACGAATAAGATGATGCAAGATGTATTAACTGCAGCAGAGAAATATGGTGCTTCCATTTGTGCGGTGCCAGTGAAGGATACCATTAAGAAAGTAGAACAGGGTGTTGTTGTTGAAACGGTAGAACGTTCTCAGCTTAAAGCGGTTCAAACACCGCAAGGATTTTCTGTTCCTCTTTTATTAGAAGCTCATAGAAGTGCAAAGCAAAGTTGTTTTCTTGGTACAGATGACGCAAGTCTCGTAGAACGTGTAGGGAAGAAAGTAGGCGTAGTAGAGGGGAGTTACTATAATATTAAAGTGACGACTCCAGAGGATTTACTAATTGCTGAAAGTTTCCTTCATGTTCAGAAGAAATAGAAGTGATGGTATTATAGTAAAGAAAAGCTCGGCAGTTGCCGGGCTTTTCTTTATAGAGATAGCAATATAATATAGAATTCATAAAGTAGTTTAGATTGAGGAGGATGTAAAGAATGTTTCGAATTGGACAAGGTTTTGATGTACATGAATTTGCGGAAGGTAGACCGTTAATTATCGGTGGAATTACAATTCCTCATGAAAAAGGATTAATCGGTCACTCGGATGCAGATGTATTGTTACATACGATTGCTGACGCATGTCTAGGAGCAATTGCAGCAGGAGATATTGGAAAACATTTTCCTGATACAGATCCTGCCTTTAAAGATGCGGATTCAGCTGTATTGTTACAAAAGGTTTGGGAATTTGTGCGTGAACAAGGTTATGAGCTAGGGAACATAGATTGTACAATTATTGCCCAAAAGCCAAAAATGGCACCGCATATTGAAAGCATGCGTAAACGCATTAGTGAACTATTAGAAACGTCTATTGATAATATTAATGTAAAGGCAACAACAACAGAAAAATTAGGATTTACAGGTAGAGAAGAAGGGATTGCTTCTCAAGCGGTTGTTTTATTACAGAAAAAATAGTGGTTTTTAATTCGTAAGATGGATAATCACGTTTTTTTGGTGTACAATTATAGAATGTGTTGACATTAAGATTGGAAGGTGTACCAACTATGGAAAAGCAAGTGAGAGTGCGCTATGCGCCAAGTCCAACAGGACACTTACATATCGGAAATGCGCGTACGGCATTATTTAATTATTTATTTGCTCGTCATCAAGATGGTAAGTTTATTATTCGTATTGAAGATACTGATGTGAAACGTAATGTTGCTGGTGGAGAAGAAAGCCAATTAAAATACTTGAAATGGCTCGGTATGGACTGGGATGAAGGTGTTGATGTTGGTGGTGAATTTGGACCATATCGTCAAACAGAGCGTTTAGATATTTATAAAAAATTATATAAAGATTTATTAGAGCGTGATTTAGCTTACAAATGTTATATGACAGAAGAAGAGCTAGAAGCAGAGCGTGAAGGTCAAATCGCTCGTGGTGAAACACCGCGTTATGCAGGAAACCACCGTGATTTAACTGAGGAGCAAATTAAAGGATTTGAGGCTGAAGGCCGTATTCCAAGTGTTCGCTTCCGTGTGCCGGCTGATAGCGACTACACGTTTAAAGATCTCGTAAAAGATGAAGTTGCATTCCATTCAAATGATTTTGGTGATTTCGTTATCGTGAAAAAAGATGGAATTCCAACTTATAACTTTGCGGTAGCGGTAGATGATCACTTAATGGAGATTACACACGTACTTCGTGGTGATGATCATATTTCAAACACGCCAAAACAAATGATGATTTATGAAGCTTTCGGTTGGGATATCCCGAAGTTCGGTCATATGACTTTAATTGTAAACGAAAGCCGTAAAAAGCTAAGTAAGCGTGACGAATCTATTATTCAATTTATTGAGCAATATAAAGAGCTTGGATATCTTCCAGAAGCAATCTTTAACTTTATTGCATTACTAGGTTGGTCACCAGTAGGTGAAGAAGAAGTCTTCTCTCAAGATGAGTTTATCAAAATGTTTGATGCAGCTCGTTTATCAAAATCACCTGCATTATTTGATTCCCAAAAACTAAAATGGATGAACAACCAATATATGAAAAAACAAGATTTAGATACGGTTGTTGAACTAAGCTTACCGCATTTAGTGAAAGCGGGTCGCGTAGGTGAAAACTTAAGCGAACAAGAACAAGCGTGGGTTCGTGATGTAATTGCTTTATATCATGACCAAATGAGCTTTGGAGCTGAAATTGTAGAGCTTTCTGAAATGTTCTTTAAAGATCATGTTGATCATGAAGAAGAGGGACAAGAAGTATTGAAAGGTGAACAAGTACCTGAAGTACTTCGTGCATTTGCCGATCAATTAGAAGCTTTAGAAGCAATGGAGCCAGCGGCAGTTAAGGCGGCTATTAAAGCAGTTCAAAAAGAAACAGGACATAAAGGTAAAAACCTATTTATGCCAATCCGTGTTGCTACTACTGGACAAACACATGGTCCTGAGCTTCCTAACGCTATTGCTCTTCTTGGAAAAGAAAAAGTTTTAAATCGTATTCAAAAAGTAATTGGTTAACATTTTCTAGGTTTAGCAATATAATAAGTATATCTAAAATCTAATAAGGAAAAGCGACGAGAAGGAGAAGTAGAAAATCAGGCTTTTTACAGAGAGAACCACCCTTAGGCTGGAAGTGGTTTATAAGCGGATTTTTGAAATGCCCCTTCGAGTCTTCTGTTGAACAGCGAAGTATTTCGCGGAACGTCTTAGGGCGCAAAGTAAACAGAAGCGGTGTAAACCGTTATCATGGATGAGTTTGAGGCTTCTTTAGCCTAAACAGAGTGGAACCGCGCTTAAAAGGCGTCTCTGTCTATATGACAGAGGCGTCTTTTTTTTATACCATGTAAATGGTGTGAGTATAAGTTTTATCCCCTCGTATAAAGATTTAGGGGGAAGTGGGGAGTTAGTTCACTCGAAAAAAGCAGCCCATAAAGGGGAGGGAACATCGATGTTTAAGAGGCTTCGGGAAGATATTGAAGTCGTTTTTGAACAGGATCCAGCGGCAAGAAGTTATTTCGAAGTCATT
The DNA here is from genome assembly GCF_044908245.1 of Bacillus sp. RC242. Taxonomy (NCBI): domain Bacteria; kingdom Bacillati; phylum Bacillota; class Bacilli; order Caryophanales; family Bacillaceae; genus Bacillus; species Bacillus sp. RC242. The sequence continues at coordinate 46,270 of NZ_JBIYCZ010000021.1, read as the reverse complement.
TTAACTTACTCTGGATTACATGCAGTTTGGGCCCATCGAATTGCACATGCTTTTTATAAAAGGGATTTTTTCTTTATGGCACGTTGGATTTCGCAAGTTAGTCGTTTTTTTACTGGCATTGAGATTCATCCAGGAGCAACTATTGGTCGTCGTTTTTTCATTGATCATGGAATGGGGGTTGTAATTGGAGAAACGTGTGAAATTGGCGAAAACGTAACAATTTATCAAGGTGTCACATTAGGTGGTACAGGTAAAGAAAAAGGAAAGAGGCACCCTACAATTCAGGATAATGTATTAATTGCAACAGGTGCTAAAGTACTAGGTTCTATTACTATTGGAGAGAATTCTAAAATTGGAGCAGGATCTGTCGTGTTAAAGGAAGTTCCTGCGCATTCTACAGTTGTAGGTATACCTGGCCGAGTCGTTATTCAAAATGGAGTAAAGATTGGTCAAGAATTAAATCATTCTGATCTTCCGGATCCGATTTTTGATAAATTAAAGGTTATGGAAGTAGAACTTGATAAATTGAGAAAGCAACTCGAAGTAAAGGTAGGAAGGAAGGATAAAAATGACTATTCACATTTATAATACGTTAACGCGTCAAAAAGAAGAGTTTATGCCATTAGAAGAAAATAAGGTAAAGATGTATGTGTGCGGACCTACAGTGTATAACTACATTCACATTGGGAATGCAAGACCACCTATGGTGTTTGATACAGTACGCCGTTACTTAGAATATAAAGGATATGATGTGCAGTATGTATCTAACTTTACTGACGTGGATGATAAATTAATTAAGGCGGCAAATGAATTAGGTGAAGATGTGCCAACAATTGCAGATCGTTTTGTTGAAGCTTACTTTGAAGATGTAACGGCACTAGGTTGCAAACATGCAACGGTTCATCCACGTGTAACGGAAAATATGGATATCATTATTGAATTTATTCAAGAACTTGTGAATAAAGGGTATGCATATGAATCAGAAGGTGATGTGTACTTTAAAACGAAAGAATTCGAAGGTTACGGTAAATTATCACATCAACCGACTGCAGACTTACGTCACGGTGCACGTATTGAAGTAGGAGAAAAGAAACAAGACCCTCTTGATTTTGCTTTATGGAAAGCTGCGAAAGAAGGAGAAATCTTCTGGGAAAGCCCTTGGGGGAAAGGACGCCCAGGGTGGCATATTGAATGCTCAGCAATGGCGCGTAAATATTTAGGGGATACAATTGATATTCATGCTGGTGGTCAAGATTTAGCGTTTCCTCATCATGAAAATGAAATTGCGCAGTCTGAGGCGTTGACAGGAAAAACATTTGCACGTTATTGGATGCATAACGGATATATTAATATTAATAACGAGAAGATGTCTAAGTCGCTTGGAAACTTCATTTTAGTTCACGATATCATTAAACAATATGATCCACAGTTAATCAGGTTCTTTATGCTATCGGTACATTACCGTCACCCAATTAACTTTAGCGAGGATTTATTGCAAAGTACTAATAATGGACTAGAAAGAATTAAAACAGCTTACGGTAACTTAAAGCATCGTATGGAAAGTAGTACGGATTTAACGGACCATAATGAAAAATGGTTAGCTGAAATGGAAAAGTTCCAGGTTGCATTCGAAGAAGCGATGGATGATGATTTCAATACGGCTAATGCGATTACTGAATTATATAACGTAGCAAATCACGCAAATCAATATTTGTTAGAAGAACATACTTCTAAAGTTGTAATTGAAGCGTATGTAAAACAACTTGAAACATTATTTAGTATTTTAGGATTAGAATTAGCGCAAGAAGAGTTGCTTGATGAAGAAATTGAAGCACTAATCCAAAAGCGTATTGAAGCTCGTCAAAATCGTGACTTCGCACTATCTGATCAAATTCGCGATGATTTAAAAGGACGTAATATTATTTTAGAAGATACCGCTCAAGGTACAAGATGGAAAAGAGGATAAGAATGATTGATGCAAAGCAATTAAACAGCTTAGCTTTAGCATATATGGGTGATGCGGTATATGAGCAATATATCCGCTATCACCTCCTTCAAAAGGGGAAAGTTCGCCCTAATCAATTACATCGCTTAGGGACGAGCTTTGTTTCGGCAAAAGCACAGGCGAAAGTTGTTTATCATTTATTAGAAACGGCATTTTTGACAGAAGAGGAAGAGGCGGTATTAAGAAGAGGGCGTAATGCGAATTCGGGTACTGTTCCAAAAAATACAGATGTACAAACATATCGACACAGTACAGCCTTTGAAGCGCTAATCGGTTATCATCACTTGTTGAATAATCGTGAAAGATTGGACGAGATTGTATATAAGGCGATTGACGTTTTGGAAGAAAAGGAAGGGAGCACATCATCATGAGTAGTGAATATATTATCGGACGTAACCCTGTAATTGAAGCTTTAAGAGCGGGGCGAGATATTAATAAAATTTTGGTAGCGGAAGGTGCTGCCAAAGGACAAGTGCAAATTGTACTAGCATTAGCAAAAGAGAATAAGGTTATCTTGCAACACGCACCAAAGAAGAAATTAGATCAATTGGTTGAGGGTAATCATCAAGGTGTAATTGCTCAAGTAGCTGCATATCAATATGCTGAGTTAGAGGATTTGTTTAAATTAGCAGAAAAACGCAATGAAGATCCGTTCTTCTTAATTTTAGATGAAATTGAAGACCCACATAACTTAGGCTCTATTATGCGTACTGCGGATGCAACAGGGGCTCATGGGGTTATTATTCCAAAAAGAAGAGCGGTGGGGCTTACAGCGTCAGTTGCGAAAGCGTCGACTGGGGCAATTGAATATATTCCTGTTGCACGTGTAACAAACTTATCGCGTACAATTGATGAATTAAAAGAACGTGGACTTTGGATTGCTGGTACAGATGCCAAAGGGAAAACAGATTACCGTAATTTAGATGGTAATATGCCAATCGGACTAGTAATTGGTAGTGAAGGAAAAGGTATGAGTCGTATTATTGGTGAAAAGTGTGATTTCCTAATTACTTTACCGATGGTCGGTAAAGTTACATCCTTAAATGCTTCAGTAGCCGCAAGTTTGTTAATGTATGAGGTATATCGTAAACGTCACGAAATTGGTAAATAAAAAATGAACGATATTTTAATCGTTGACGGTTACAACATTATCGGGGCTTGGGGAGACTTGAAGAAACTGCGGGATGTAGATTTACAGTCATCAAGAGACGCACTTATTGATAAGATGGCGGATTATCAAGGCTATACAGGCACAAAGGTAATGATTGTCTTTGATGCCTATACAGTCTATGGTATTGAAAAAAAGATGAAACAATCACGGGTGGAAGTAATATTCACGAGAAAAAATCAAACTGCAGATGAAAAGATAGAACAACTTGCAATTGAGCTTAGAAATATAAATACACAAATATACGTTGCAACTTCGGATTATACGGAGCAATGGATTATATTTGCGCAAGGTGCACTTCGAAAATCTGCGCGTGAATTAGAGTTAGAAGTGCAAGCGATGGAACAACAAGTAAGAAGGTGCACCAAAGACACGAAAGAAAGGCAACCCGCCATGCGAAAGATATTTAGTGAGGATATTACAGAAAAATTAGAAAAATTAAGAAGAGGAGAGCGTTGAAGCATTGACGCTCTTTATCTTTTTACTGTATAATATTGCTAAATATATAGCGGTCGGAGGGATCAAGGTGGAAGCAGGCTTCGTAAGTGTAGGTGACGTTACATTTCGTGATTTAGAGGATGAGGCAATCGTTGAGTTAGTTCGAAAAGGTAATACTGACGCTCTAGAATATTTAATTCACAAATATAAGAACTTTGTTCGCGCGAAATCAAGATCTTATTTCTTAGTGGGTGCCGATCGAGAAGATATTGTTCAAGAAGGCATGATTGGATTGTTTAAAGCCATTCGTGATTATAAAGGGGACAAGCTGTCTTCGTTCAAAGCATTTGCTGAACTGTGTATCACTCGACAAATTATTACCGCTATTAAAACAGCAACAAGGCAAAAACATATTCCGTTAAATTCGTATGTGTCTTTAGACAAGCCAATTTACGATGAGGAATCTGATCGAACATTATTAGATGTTATTTCGGAATCGAAAGTAACTGATCCAGAAGAGATGATTATAAGTCAGGAAGAATATACAGACATAGAATCAAAAATATCTGAATTATTAAGCGATTTAGAAAGAAAAGTGCTCTCTTTATACTTAGATGGTCGTTCCTATCAAGAAATTTCAGAACAGTTAAACAGGCACGTGAAATCTATTGATAACGCATTGCAGCGTGTAAAAAGGAAATTAGAAAGATATATGGAGATGAGAGAGAGTACAACTTTAAATTCATAGCAAGTGCCGCAGGTGTAAAATAATTCACCTGTTTTCTTTTTGTTAAGAGAGTGAAAGTCATGACATTGACATTATCTTTTGTTGTATGATACATTTTTAGGGACAATGTTACAAGGTTGGTGTAACTAATGAGGAAAAAAGTTGTACTCTCATGTGAAGAGTGTAAAAATCGAAACTACTCTACGATGAAAGATACGAGCTCAGTAGAGCGACTTGAGATAAAGAAGTTTTGTAAAACATGCAATAAGCATACAGTTCACAAAGAAACAAAATAAATAATTGAAATAATACACTGGAGGTCCCGTAGATGCGTTTAACGAACTTTTTCGGCGATGTAGGTCGCGAAATGAAAAAAGTAAGTTGGCCTAAAAAAGATGAATTACTCCGCTCAACAACGACTGTTATCGCGACAGTTGTGTTCTTTGCGATTTTCTTCGCAGTGGTTGATATGGGCATTTCTTCTTTAATTCGGTTAATTCTTGGTTAATTCTTGAATAAGAAGCACTTATCCATGATATAATGTTATTTATAAGAACTGTGTAAAAGCCCGGTGAACGGGTTTTTTCATTTGCGCAAAAAAATGTACGTCAGGGAGGGAAGGACGCTCGTCCTAAATGAATGGAAAAAAGTTGGTATGTTGTCCATACTTATTCTGGATATGAAAATAAAGTAAAAGCAAACCTAGAGAAACGTGTAGAATCAATGGGTATGCAAGATAAAATTTTCCGTGTTGTTGTCCCGGAAGAAGTAGAAGTAGAAATGAAAAATGGTAAAGAAAAAATAACGAAAAGAAAAGTGTTCCCAGGTTACGTATTAGTAGAACTAATCATGACTGACGATTCTTGGTATGTTGTTCGTAACACGCCAGGTGTAACAGGTTTTGTCGGTTCTTCTGGTTCAGGATCTAAACCATCGCCTCTATTAGAAGAGGAAGTTGTTACCATCATGAAGCATATGGGAATGGACAATGAAGTGGTTGATTTCGAATTTGAACTTCATGAAACAGTGCGTGTAAATGAGGGACCATTCGCGGATTATACAGGTGCGATTGAAGAAATTGATGTGGAAAAGAAAAAAGTTAGCGTGCTTGTAGACATGTTCGGTCGCGAGACTCCGGTTGAACTTGATTTCCATCAAATCGAAAAATTATAAAATGAAACTTGAAATGAATTGTAAAAAGTGATAATATCTTTTAAGTCAGTACGTCTTCGGTAACGGAGACGTTTTTTGAAAAAGATTTTATCATTATGATAAAATATGAAGTGGGAGGGCAAATCACTGCCCAATTGACCACATCACGGACTTAAGGAGGTGTGTCTCGTGGCTAAAAAGGTAATTAAAATGGTAAAACTTCAGATTCCTGCAGGTAAAGCTAATCCAGCTCCGCCGGTTGGTCCAGCATTAGGACAAGCAGGTGTTAACATCATGGGCTTCTGTAAAGAGTTTAACGCTCGTACAGCTGATCAAGCTGGTCTTATCATCCCTGTTGAAATTACGGTATTTGAGGACCGTTCATTCACTTTCATTACTAAAACTCCTCCTGCTGCTGTTCTTCTTAAGAAAGTAGCTGGTATTGAGTCTGGTTCTGGTGAACCAAACCGTAATAAAGTGGCAACTGTTAAGCGTGATAAAGTACGCGAAATCGCTGAAACTAAAATGCCTGACCTAAACGCTGCTAGTGTAGAAGCTGCAATGCGTATGGTTGAAGGTACTGCGCGCAGTATGGGCATCGTTATCGAAGACTAATTCGATTTGTTTTTTGTAAAAAAGGTTGCGGGTCTGGAATTCCAATTCGCAACCTTTATTATCGTAAATGATCATCATTTTTAAATAAATGGATGGGCGCACATCCTCGGGGGTTCCCGGAATGAAGGCGTAAACGTGGGAGGTTATTCCGCTAAAACCACATTCAAGGAGGAAACAAACATGGCTAAAAGAGGTAAAAAGTACGTTGAAGCTGCGAAGCTTGTTGATCGTGCATCTGCTTACTCTGCAACAGAAGCAGTAGAATTAGTAAAGAAAACAAACACAGCTAAATTTGATGCAACTGTAGAAGCTGCATTCCGTTTAGGTGTTGACCCTAAGAAAGCTGACCAACAAATTCGTGGTGCAGTTGTTCTTCCACACGGTACTGGTAAAGTACAACGTGTATTAGTATTCGCTAAAGGCGAAAAAGCAAAAGAAGCTGAAGCTGCTGGCGCTGAATTCGTAGGCGATGCTGATTACATCGGTAAAATCCAAAAAGGTTGGTTCGATTTCGATGTAGTAGTAGCAACTCCTGACATGATGGGTGAAGTTGGTAAACTTGGTCGTGTATTAGGACCTAAAGGTTTAATGCCAAACCCTAAAACTGGAACAGTTACTTTCGATGTAACTAAAGCTGTTAACGAAATCAAAGCTGGTAAAGTTGAATACCGCGTTGATAAAGCTGGTAACATCCACGTTCCAATCGGTAAAGTATCTTTCGAAGATGCTAAATTAGTAGAAAACTTCAAAACAATTGCTGACACGCTACAAAAAGCTAAGCCAGCTGCTGCAAAAGGTACTTACATGAAGAACGCAACCGTTGCTTCTACAATGGGACCTGGCGTACGCGTAGACGTTTCTACACTTGCGTAAAAATTGGAAGTTGACTTCATAAAGAAGTTTTAATATAATCATTTATGTTGTGAATTTTAATAGTGTACCGTAGACAGTAGGAGTCGATTCGACTTAATTTCCTACCTAGGTGTTAATATACGAAGCGGAATCTTTTTTCTGTGACTATATGCCTCCATGTCTACAAGTTGGGCATGGAGGTTTTTAGTGCACTTTCGGTACATCTTCTATATAATCTACAGGAGGTGTAATAACATGAGCAAAGTAATCGAAACTAAACAACAAGTTGTAACTGAAATCGCTGAAAAACTTCGCGCGAGTAAATCTACAATTGTTGTTGACTACCGTGGTTTAACAGTTTCTGAAGCAACAGAATTACGTAAAAACTTACGTGAAGCTGGCGTTGAGTTCAAAGTTTACAAAAACTCTTTAACTCGTCGTGCTGCAGAGTCTGCTGAAATGGCTGAGTTAAACGAATTCTTAACAGGACCAAACGCAATCGCGTTCAGTAACGAGGATGTAGTTGCTCCTGCGAAAGTATTAAACGACTTCGCTAAAAATCATGAAGCTTTAGAAATTAAAGCGGGCGTAATCGAAGGTAAACTTGTAACACTTGATGAGGTTAAAGCTATCGCTACTCTTCCATCACGTGAAGGCTTACTTTCTATGCTTCTTAGCGTTCTTCAAGCTCCAATCCGTAACCTTGCACTTGCTACTAAAGCAGTTGCAGATCAAAAGGAAGAGCAAGGCGCTTAATTTTTTAAAAGATAATTACTTGTTATCTATAAAACAATACAAACCTATTTAAGGGAGGATATTTACAATGACTAAAGAACAAATCATTGAAGCAGTTAAATCTATGACTGTATTAGAACTTAACGACTTAGTAAAAGCTATCGAGGAAGAATTCGGCGTAACTGCTGCTGCTCCTGTAGCTGTAGCTGGTGGCGCTGGTGAAGCTGCTGCTGAGCAAACTGAATTTGACGTAGTACTTGCAAGTGCTGGCGCTCAAAAAATCAAAGTTATCAAAGCTGTACGTGAAATCACTGGTCTTGGCTTAAAAGAAGCTAAAGAATTAGTTGACAACACTCCAAAAGCAATCAAAGAAGGCGTTACTAAAGAGGAAGCTGAAGAAATGAAAGCTAAACTTGAAGAAGTTGGCGCTGCTGTAGAAGTTAAGTAATTAACTTTTGGTGCTTTAAAAAAAGCTCGCTCTCATGCGAGCTTTTTTTTTAACTGTAAAGAAAAGAGGTGGCCATATGGCAGACCATTATTTTTCTAACGACCCTTCTAGTAAAAGTGATCGTAAACGATGGGAAGTTACACTTCGTGAATCTCGATTTACTTTTTTATCTGACCATGGGGTGTTCTCGAAAAACGAAGTGGACTTTGGTTCTCGTCTTTTAATTGAAGCGTTTCAAATGCCAGATGTTAAAGGTAATGTGTTAGACGTAGGATGTGGATACGGTCCAATCGGTTTGTCGTTAGCGAAAGAGTTTCAAAATCGTGAAATTCACATGGTGGATGTGAATGAAAGGGCCTTGGGACTTGCAAAAGAAAATGCCGCTAATAACAGAATTGAAAATATACGTATTTTGCAAAGTAGTGTCTATGAAAACGTTGATGGCAAGTATGCTGTTATTCTATCTAATCCTCCAATTCGTGCTGGTAAAGATATCGTGCATGAGATTTTAGAAAAGGCTGTGGAGTATTTAGTTTCAGGTGGAGAATTGTGGATTGTTATTCAAAAGAAACAAGGTGCGCCATCTGCGATGAAAAAACTAGAAGAAGTATTTTCTGAAGTTGAAGTTGTAGAAAAGAAAAAAGGATATTATATCATAAAATCAAAAAAGCGTTGACGGTTATTTTTGGCTATGTTAACATTATACAATGCCAATATATGATTTTCTGCGTTGAGAAAGATGTATATTTTTGCTTCTCTTGGAAAAGATAGTAAAATCAGCAGATTATGAAACAGAATGATGGTTTTCTTATAGAAGCCATTTTTCTTTTTTGAGCAGGTAGAAAGACTCAACGTATCTATCTTTAAGAGAAAAAAACTACGCTAATAGCAGTAGTTGTATTTATTTGTGATTTTGCACAAATTTTTTTGTGCATTTATAATACTCATGATTTGAGGGGTGAAGCAGTTGACAGGTCAACTAGTTCAATACGGACGCCACCGCCAACGAAGAAGTTATGCCCGTATTAGTGAAGTATTAGAGTTACCAAATCTTATCGAAATTCAAACCTCTTCTTATCAGTGGTTTCTTGATGAGGGTTTGCGAGAAATGTTCCAAGACATTTCTCCGATCGAAGACTTTACGGGAAATCTATCGCTTGAATTTATCGACTACAGCTTGGGTGAACCTAAATACTCTGTAGAAGAATGCAAAGAGCGTGATGTGACGTATGCAGCACCACTTCGTGTAAAAGTGCGTCTAATCAACAAGGAAACTGGTGAAGTAAAAGAACAAGATGTGTTCATGGGAGATTTCCCACTCATGACAGAGACTGGAACATTCGTAATTAACGGTGCAGAACGTGTTATCGTTTCCCAGTTAGTTCGCTCTCCAAGCGTATACTATAGTGGCAAAGTGGATAAAAACGGAAAACGTGGTTTTACTGCTACTGTAATTCCAAACCGCGGAGCTTGGTTAGAGTATGAAACAGATGCTAAGGATGTTGTATATGTGCGTATTGACCGTACGCGTAAACTTCCTGTAACTGTTTTGTTACGCGCATTAGGGTTTGGCTCTGATCAAGAAATCACCGAGCTTTTAGGTGATAACGAATACTTAAGCAATACGTTAGAAAAAGACAACACAGATAGCACAGAGAAAGCATTGCTTGAAATTTATGAGCGTCTACGCCCTGGTGAACCACCAACAGTAGAAAATGCAAAGAGCTTACTTGTGTCTCGTTTCTTTGATCCGAAGCGCTACGATTTAGCAAATGTAGGTCGCTATAAGATCAACAAAAAGCTACACATTAAAAACAGATTGTTTAACCAACGTTTAGCTGAAACACTGGTGGATCCAGAAACTGGTGAAATTTTAGCGGCAGAAGGAACAGTCTTAGATCGTCGTACACTGGATCGCATTCTACCTTACTTAGAGAAAAACATTGGATTCAAAACAGCGAAACCAATGGGTGGAGTGGTAGCAGGCGATGTTGAGCTGCAATCTATTAAGATTTATGCTCCAGAATCAGAAGGCGAACGATCTATAAACGTAATTGGGAATGCAAATATTACTCGTGATATAAAACACATCACACCAGGTGATATTCTTGCTTCTATTAGCTACTTCTTTAACTTGCTATATAAAGTAGGGGATACAGATGATATTGACCACTTAGGAAATCGTCGTCTGCGTTCTGTAGGAGAGTTACTACAAAACCAATTCCGTATCGGTCTTTCTCGTATGGAACGTGTTGTTCGTGAGAGAATGTCGATTCAAGATACAAATGCAATTACACCACAAGCGTTAATTAACATTCGCCCGGTTATTGCATCTATTAAAGAGTTCTTCGGAAGTTCTCAGTTATCTCAGTTCATGGATCAAACAAACCCATTAGCAGAGTTAACTCACAAACGAAGACTATCTGCATTAGGACCCGGTGGTTTAACGCGTGAGCGCGCAGGCTTTGAAGTACGTGACGTTCACTACTCTCACTATGGTCGTATGTGTCCAATTGAAACGCCAGAGGGACCAAACATCGGTTTGATTAACTCATTATCTTCGTTTGCGAAAGTAAATGAGTTTGGTTTTATTGAAACGCCATACCGTCGTGTTGACCCAGAAACTGGTCTTGTAACAGGGCAGGTTGATTATTTAACAGCAGATGAAGAAGATAACTATGTTGTAGCCCAAGCGAATATGAAATTATCTGAAGTAGGGGAATTCCTTGATGAAGATATCGTAGCTCGTTTCCGTGGTGAAAACATTGTCACAAATAAAGAACGCATCGACTACATGGATGTATCTCCAAAACAAGTAGTGTCGGCAGCGACAGCTTGTATTCCGTTCTTAGAAAACGATGACTCTAACCGCGCACTTATGGGAGCGAACATGCAACGTCAGGCGGTTCCGTTAATAAATCCGGAATCTCCGATTGTAGGTACAGGTATGGAGTACGTATCAGCAAAAGACTCAGGTGCTGCAGTAATCTGTAAACAGCCTGGTGTTGTTGAGCGCGTAGAAGCACGTGAAGTTTGGGTACGTCGCTATGTAGACGTTGACGGTCAAACAGTAAAAGGCGACTTAGATCGCTACAAAATGCAAAAATTCATTCGTTCTAACCAAGGAACTTGCTACAACCAACGTCCAATCGTAAGTGTTGGAGACCAAGTTGTAAAAGGTGAAATCCTTGCGGATGGTCCTTCTATGGAATTAGGTGAACTGGCGCTTGGACGTAACGTGCTTGTTGGCTTTATGACATGGGACGGTTATAACTATGAGGATGCGATCATCATGAGTGAGCGCCTTGTAAAAGATGATGTGTACACTTCTATCCATATTGAAGAATATGAATCAGAAGCTCGTGATACGAAGCTTGGACCAGAAGAAATTACACGTGATATCCCGAATGTTGGAGAAGATGCACTTCGTAATCTTGACGAGCGCGGTATTATTCGCGTCGGTGCTGAAGTAAAAGATGGAGATCTACTTGTTGGTAAAGTAACGCCAAAAGGTGTAACAGAATTAACGGCAGAAGAACGTCTATTACATGCAATCTTCGGTGAAAAAGCACGTGAAGTACGTGATACATCACTACGTGTACCACACGGTGGTGGCGGTATTATATTAGACGTAAAAGTGTTTAACCGTGAAGATGGCGATGAATTGCCACCAGGCGTGAATCAACTTGTACGTGCATATATCGTTCAAAAGCGTAAAATTTCTGAAGGTGACAAAATGGCCGGTCGTCATGGTAACAAAGGTGTTATTTCCCGTATTTTACCGGAAGAAGATATGCCTTACTTACCAGATGGTACGCCAATCGATATCATGTTAAACCCATTAGGGGTACCATCTCGTATGAATATCGGTCAGGTATTAGAGCTTCATCTTGGTATGGCAGCAAGATACCTTGGTATTCACATTGCAACACCGGTATTCGATGGTGCTCGTGAGGAAGATGTATGGGGCACAATTGAAGAAGCTGGTATGGCAAATGACGCGAAAACAATCCTGTATGACGGACGTACTGGTGAGCCATTCGATAACCGTGTATCTGTTGGTGTCATGTATATGATCAAACTTGCGCACATGGTTGACGATAAACTTCATGCTCGTTCTACTGGACCATACTCACTTGTAACGCAGCAACCTCTTGGAGGTAAAGCTCAGTTCGGTGGACAGCGTTTCGGTGAGATGGAGGTTTGGGCACTTGAAGCTTATGGTGCTGCTTATACTCTTCAAGAAATCTTAACAGTGAAGTCTGATGATGTTATTGGGCGTGTTAAGACGTATGAAGCAATTGTTAAAGGTGAAAATGTTCCAGAACCAGGTGTTCCTGAATCATTCAAAGTATTGATTAAAGAACTGCAAAGTTTAGGTATGGACGTTAAAATGATGTCTATCAACGATACAGAAATTGAAATGCGTGATACGGAAGATGACGATGATCATCAATCAGCAGATAAATTGAATGTTGAAGTTGAGACAACTAAGGAATAATTGGGATAACCTGTAGACTAAAAGGGAGGTAGGCCCCTTGATAGATGTAAATAACTTTGAATATATGAAGATTGGACTTGCTTCACCTGACAAGATTCGTTCTTGGTCATACGGTGAAGTTAAGAAACCAGAAACAATTAACTATCGTACGTTAAAGCCTGAAAAAGATGGCTTGTTCTGTGAGCGTATTTTCGGACCACAAAAGGACTGGGAATGTCATTGCGGAAAATATAAACGTGTACGTTATAAAGGTGTAGTTTGTGATCGATGTGGCGTTGAAGTAACGCGTGCAAAAGTTCGTCGTGAACGTATGGGTCATATCGAATTAGCTGCTCCTGTATCTCATATTTGGTATTTCAAAGGTATCCCGAGCCGCATGGGACTTGTCTTAGACATGTCCCCTCGCGCGCTTGAAGAAGTAATTTATTTCGCTTCTTATGTTGTAACAGAAAGTGGAGATACACCACTTGATAAGAAGCAATTACTTTCTGAAAAAGAATACCGTGCATATCGTGATCGATATGGCAGTACATTCCATGCTGCTATGGGTGCAGAAGCGATTAAAAAATTACTGCAAGACATCGATTTAGATAAAGAAGTAGACTTCTTAAAAGAAGAATTAAAAACAGCACAAGGACAACGCCGTACTCGTGCTATTAAACGTCTAGAAGTATTAGAAGCATTCCGTAACTCTGGAAATCACCCATCTTGGATGATCTTAGAGGTTCTTCCAGTTATCCCACCAGAACTACGCCCAATGGTACAGTTAGATGGTGGACGTTTTGCTACTTCTGACTTAAACGACTTATATCGTCGTGTAATTAACCGTAACAACCGTTTAAAACGTCTATTGGACTTAGGTGCACCAAGCATTATCGTTCAAAACGAAAAACGTATGTTACAAGAAGCTGTAGACGCATTAATCGATAATGGTCGCCGTGGCCGTCCAGTTACTGGACCAGGTAACCGTCCATTAAAATCACTATCTCACATGCTTAAAGGTAAACAAGGACGTTTCCGTCAAAACTTATTAGGTAAACGTGTTGACTACTCTGGCCGTTCTGTAATCGTTGTAGGACCGAACTTAAAGATGTACCAATGTGGATTGCCGAAAGAAATGGCACTTGAATTGTTTAAACCTTTCGTTATGAAAGAGTTAGTTGGAAAAGGATTAGCACACAACATTAAGAGTGCTAAACGTAAAATCGAGCGTGTACACCCTGAAGTTTGGGACGTTTTAGAATCTGTGATCAAAGAGCATCCAGTACTTCTAAACCGCGCACCAACACTTCACCGTCTTGGTATCCAGGCGTTTGAACCTACACTAGTAGAAGGTCGTGCAATCCGTCTTCACCCACTTGTATGTACTGCATACAACGCGGACTTTGACGGTGACCAAATGGCGGTTCACGTTCCGTTATCATCAGAGGCACAAGCAGAAGCTCGTATCCTTATGTTAGCGGCACAAAACATCTTGAATCCAAAAGACGGAAAACCAGTTGTTACTCCATCTCAGGATATGGTATTAGGTAACTATTACTTAACACTTGAGCGCGAGGGTGCAATCGGTGAAGGTATGGTCTTCAAAGATGCAAACGAAGCAATACTTGCATACCAAAATGGATATGTACATCTGCACACACGTGTTGCAGTTGCTGCGAGTTCGGTAAATAATGTAACGTTTACTGAAGAGCAAAAGAGTAAGCTTCTATTAACAACAGTTGGTAAATTAATATTTAACGAAATCTTACCAGAGTCGTTCCCTTATATTAATGAACCAACAAACTCAAACCTTGAAAAAGAAACACCAGCGGAATATTTCGTTGAAAAAGGTGCGAACATTAAAGAAATTATTGCTAGTCGCGAAGAAGTGGCACCATTTAGCAAGAAAATCCTTGGTAACATTATTGCGGAAGTATTCAAACGTTTCCAAATTACAGAAACGTCTCGCATGCTTGACCGTATGAAAAACTTAGGATTTAAATACTCTACAAAAGCTGGTATTACAGTTGGGGTATCAGATATTCTTGTATTAGGTGAAAAAGATGAAATTCTCCATGAAGCACAAGCAAAAGTAGATAATGTAATTAAACAATTCCGTCGCGGTTTAATCACGGAAGAAGAACGTTACGATCGCGTTATCTCTATTTGGAGTAATGCAAAAGATGTTATCCAAGGAAAGCTGATGAAATCCTTGAATAAACGCAACCCAATCTTCATGATGAGTGATTCCGGTGCCCGTGGTAACGCATCGAACTTTACTCAGCTTGCTGGTATGCGTGGTCTGATGGCCAATCCATCTGGTCGTATCATTGAGCTTCCGATCAAATCGAGTTTCCGTGAAGGTTTAACAGTACTTGAGTACTTCATCTCTACGCATGGTGCGCGTAAAGGTCTTGCCGATACAGCACTTAAAACTGCCGATTCTGGTTACTTAACACGTCGTCTTGTAGACGTTGCACAAGATGTAATTGTTCGTCAAGATGATTGTGGAACAGATCGCGGTTTACTAATTGGTGCGATTAAAGAGGGTAATGAAGTTATTGAGTCACTATATGATCGTCTTGTTGGACGTTTTGCAAGAAAAACTGTAAAACATCCTGAAACAGGTGAAGTATTAGTTGTTGAAAATCAATTAATTACTGAAGATATTGCTCATATCGTTGAAAAGTCGGGTGTTGAAACTGTAAACATTCGTTCAGCGTTTACGTGTAATACTCGCCATGGTGTATGTAAGAAGTGTTACGGTCGTAACTTAGCAACTGGTACAGACGTAGAAGTAGGAGAAGCGGTAGGTATTATCGCAGCTCAATCTATCGGTGAGCCAGGTACACAGTTAACGATGCGTACGTTCCATACAGGTGGGGTTGCCGGGGATGATATCACACAAGGTTTACCTCGTATCCAAGAGATCTTCGAAGCTCGTAATCCGAAGGGTCAGGCAGTTATCAGTGAAATTGACGGTGTTATCGCAGCGATCAACGATGTTAAAGATCGCCAAGAAGTAGTTGTACAGGGTGAAGTTGAAGCTCGTACGTATGCTATTCCTTACGGTGCTCGTCTGAAAGTAACTCTAGGACAGCCAATTAGCCACGGTAAAGAGTTAACAGAAGGTTCTATTGATCCGAAGGAATTACTAAAAGTAACGGACATTACAGCAGTTCAAGAGTACTTATTACGTGAAGTTCAAAAAGTATACCGTATGCAAGGGGTAGAAATTGGTGACAAACACGTAGAAGTAATGGTACGTCAAATGCTACGTAAAGTTCGTGTAAGTGATGCGGGTGAAACAGATGTATTACCAGGAACATTACTAGATATCCATCAGTTTACTGATGCGAATGCGAAGGTGTTACTGAAAGGTAAACAACCAGCAACGGCTAGACCGGTTCTACTTGGTATTACAAAAGCTTCACTTGAGACAGATTCGTTCTTATCTGCGGCGTCATTCCAAGAAACAACTCGTGTTCTAACAGATGCAGCAATTAAGGGTAAACGCGATGAGCTTCTAGGATTGAAAGAGAATGTTATTATAGGTAAGCTTGTTCCTGCTGGAACAGGTATGAATCGTTATCGCAAAGTGGATCTTGTAAAAACAACACAAGATAACATGAATGTAGAAAACGATGAAGTTTATGTGGAACAGTAAAATTTTCCGTCGTAAATTTTGTATAAAAACAGCTGATCCTAGTTGACATTGTATGAGACAAAATGTTACTATAATCAAGGTTGCTCCTGAACGATGCTTTGGAGGATATTTAAATGTCTTATCAAAAAGTGTCAAATGCTGAAAATGTAGTCGTTGGTCATAAACGAACATTGGAAGCAATCAAAAATGGTATAGTTAAAGAAGTTGTTATTGCAGAAGATGCTGATGTGCGGTTAACCCATGTTATCATTCGTACTGCCTCGCAACATAACATACCCATAACCAAAGTTGAATCAGTTCGTAAGCTTGGAAAAGTTTCGGGGATTCAAGTGGGAGCTTCAGCAATAGGAATAATAAGTTAAAACTGTTTTTGTGAGGAGAGAGCATTTGCTCTTCCTTGCAAAAACTTTGTTTTCAACTAATAATGAACCACCTGGATATGTGGTCATACAAACATGCGAAGGGAGGATAATCAAATGCCTACTATTAACCAATTAGTGAGAAATGGTCGTACTGATAAAGTATGGAAGTCTAAATCACCTGCGTTAAACAAAGGTTTTAATTCTTTAAAGAAAAAATCAACTGATATCTCTGCACCTCAAAAACGTGGTGTGTGTACTCGTGTTGGTACAATGACTCCGAAGAAACCTAACTCAGCGTTACGTAAATACGCTCGTGTACGTTTAACAAATGGTATTGAAGTTACAGCTTACATCCCAGGTATCGGTCATAACCTACAAGAGCATAGCGTAGTATTAATTCGCGGTGGTCGAGTAAAGGATTTACCAGGGGTACGTTACCACATCGTTCGTGGTGCGCTTGATACAGCTGGTGTTGACAAACGTATGCAAGGACGTTCTAAATATGGTACTAAGCGACCAAAACCTGCTAAAAAATAATAAATTTATAATGAAAGGAGGAACTCAATATGCCTCGTAAAGGACCTGTTGCGAAACGTGACGTGTTACCAGATCCAATGTACAATTCTAAGCTTGTAACACGCCTAATCAACAAAATGATGGTTGACGGTAAAAAAGGTAAATCTCAAACAATTCTTTATAACGCTTTCGAAATCGTTCGTGAACGTTCAGATAAAGAACCAATGGAAGTATTCGAGCAAGCTCTTAAGAACATCATGCCTGTTCTTGAAGTACGCGCTCGTCGTGTTGGTGGTGCTAACTACCAAGTTCCAGTTGAGGTTCGTCCAGAACGCCGTACAACTTTAGGTCTTCGCTGGTTAGTAAACTATGCTCGTCTTCGTGGTGAAAAAACTATGGAAGAGCGTCTAGCTTACGAAATCTTAGATGCATCTAACAACGCTGGTGCAGCTGTTAAGAAACGTGAAGATACTCATAAAATGGCAGAAGCTAACAAAGCATTTGCTCATTACCGTTGGTAGGATTCAACGTAAAATAAATGTAAGCATAAACCGCTTTATTTGTCGCTTATGGAAGTGTGGAGAGGGAGAATGCCTCTCCCTTTCGTTGGGCGCTCGTTTTACATAATGAGGGTACTGGACACTGGCATATGTAACAATATAAAGTGGCTTTTTTGCTACTTAAAATAAAATAATCCAATCCATATATGGAAGGAGCAAGACACCAAATGACTAGAGAGTTCTCTTTAGAAAACACTCGTAATATTGGTATCATGGCTCACATCGATGCTGGTAAAACAACAGCAACTGAGCGTATTCTGTATTACACAGGACGTATTCATAAAATCGGTGAAACTCATGAAGGTGCATCTCAGATGGACTGGATGGAGCAAGAGCAAGAACGTGGTATCACAATTACTTCTGCTGCAACTACAGCACAATGGAAAGGTCACCGTGTAAATATCATTGACACTCCAGGACACGTAGATTTCACAGTAGAAGTAGAACGTTCTTTACGCGTACTTGATGGCGCAGTAGCAGTACTTGATGCACAATCTGGTGTAGAACCACAAACAGAAACTGTTTGGCGTCAGGCTACTACTTATGGTGTACCTCGTATCGTATTCGTTAACAAAATGGATAAGATTGGTGCAGATTTCTTATACTCTGTAGGAACAATCCACGATCGTTTACAAGCAAACGCACATCCAATTCAGTTACCAATCGGTGCTGAAGATGAGTTCAATGGTATCATTGACCTTGTTGAAGAGTGTGCTTACATGTACTCTAACGATTTAGGAACAGACATCGAGCGTGTCGAAATTCCTGAAGAGCATAAAGAATTAGCTGAAGAATACCGTGGAAAACTTATTGAAGCGGTAGCTGAGCTTGATGAAGAAATGATGATGAAGTACCTAGAAGGTGAAGAAATCACTGTAGAAGAGCTTAAAGCTGGTATCCGTAAGGCTACAACTTCTGTAGAATTCTTCCCAGTAATCTGTGGTTCTGCATTCAAAAATAAAGGTGTTCAAATTCTGTTAGACGCAGTTATCGACTACCTACCATCTCCATTAGATGTACCTGCTATTAAAGGTACTCTTCCGGATACAGATGAAGCTATCGAGCGTAAGTCTAGCGATGAAGAACCATTCGCAGCTTTAGCATTCAAAATCATGACTGATCCTTATGTTGGTAAGTTAACGTTCTTCCGTGTGTACTCTGGTGTGTTAAACTCTGGATCATACGTGAAAAACTCAACTAAAGGTAAGCGTGAGCGTGTAGGTCGTATCCTACAAATGCACGCTAACAGCCGTGAAGAGATTTCAACAGTTTACGCTGGTGATATCGCTGCTGCTGTAGGTTTAAAAGATACTACTACTGGTGATACTCTTTGTGACGAGAAGAGCCTTGTTATCCTTGAGTCTATGGAATTCCCAGAGCCAGTTATCTCTGTAGCTATCGAACCAAAATCTAAAGCTGACCAAGATAAAATGGGTACAGCATTATCTAAGCTTTCTGAAGAAGATCCAACATTCCGTGCTCACACTGACCAAGAAACTGGCCAAACAATCATCGCTGGTATGGGTGAACTTCACCTTGATATCATTGTTGACCGTATGCGCCGTGAATTCAAAGTGGAAGCAAACGTTGGTGCTCCTCAGGTAGCATACCGTGAGACTTTCCGCGCTGCTGCGAAAGTTGAAGGTAAGTTCGCTCGTCAATCTGGTGGTCGTGGACAATTCGGTCACGTTTGGATTGAGTTTGAACCTAATGAAGAAGGTAAAGGATTCGAATTCCAAAACAAGGTAGTCGGTGGTGTAGTTCCACGTGAATACATCCCAGCTGTTGGAGCGGGTCTTGAAGACGCACTTAAAAATGGTGTACTAGCTGGTTATCCACTAGTTGATATTAAAGCTGCGTTAGTTGACGGATCTTACCATGATGTCGATTCATCTGAGATGGCGTTCAAAATCGCTGCATCTATGGCGCTTAAAGCTGCGGTTTCTAAATGTAGCCCAGTAATTCTTGAGCCAATGATGAAAGTTGAAGTTGTAATTCCTGAAGAGTACATGGGTGACATTATGGGCGACGTAACATCTCGTCGTGGACGTGTAGAAGGTATGGAAGCTCGCGGTAACGCACAAGTTGTTCGCGCTATGGTTCCACTTTCTGAAATGTTCGGTTATGCAACGGCATTACGTTCTAACACTCAAGGACGCGGAACATTCTCAATGACATTTGATCATTATGAAGAAGTACCGAAGTCTGTTTCTGAAGAAATTATTAAAAAAAATAAAGGTGAATAATTGATTTTTATCGATTGTTCAAGTATAACTACTTATGTAAGCTTAGAAAGTGAGACGCAAGTTTCACTTTCTAGTCTGAATATAAAATAACCCATATAAACTAAGGAGGAATTTAGAATGGCTAAAGCTAAATTCGAACGTTCTAAACCCCATGTTAACATCGGTACAATCGGCCACGTTGACCATGGTAAAACTACATTAACTGCTGCGATCACTACAGTTCTTGCAAAAGCTGGTGGTGCTGAAGCACGCGGATACGATCAAATCGACGCTGCTCCAGAAGAAAGAGAGCGCGGAATCACAATCTCAACTGCACACGTTGAGTACGAAACTGAAACTCGTCACTATGCACACGTTGACTGCCCAGGTCATGCTGACTATGTTAAAAACATGATCACTGGTGCTGCTCAAATGGACGGCGGTATCTTAGTAGTATCTGCTGCTGATGGTCCAATGCCTCAAACACGTGAGCACATCCTTCTTTCTCGTCAAGTAGGTGTTCCTTACATCGTTGTATTCTTAAACAAATGCGACATGGTAGATGACGAAGAATTATTAGAATTAGTAGAAATGGAAGTTCGCGACCTATTATCTGAATACGGATTCCCAGGCGACGATATTCCTGTAATTAAAGGTTCTGCTCTTAAAGCTCTTCAAGGAGAAGCTGAGTGGGAAGAAAAAATCATCGAATTAATGACTGAAGTTGATGCTTACATCCCAACTCCAGAACGTGAAACTGACAAACCATTCTTAATGCCTATCGAGGATGTATTCTCTATCACAGGTCGTGGTACAGTTGCAACTGGTCGTGTTGAGCGTGGAATCGTTAAAGTTGGTGACGTAGTAGAAATCATCGGTCTTGCTGAAGAGAATGCTACTACAACTGTAACTGGTGTAGAAATGTTCCGTAAGCTTCTTGACCAAGCTCAAGCTGGAGACAACATCGGTGCTCTACTTCGTGGGGTTGCTCGTGAAGACATCCAACGTGGACAAGTTCTTGCTAAAACTGGCTCTGTAAAAGCACACGCTAAATTCAAAGCTGAGGTTTTCGTATTATCTAAAGAAGAAGGTGGACGTCATACTCCATTCTTCGCTAACTACCGTCCACAGTTCTACTTCCGTACAACTGACGTAACTGGTATCATCCAATTACCAGAAGGTACTGAAATGGTAATGCCTGGTGACAACATCGAAATGACTATCGAACTTATCGCTCCAATCGCTATCGAAGAGGGAACTAAATTCTCTATTCGTGAAGGTGGACGTACAGTAGGTTACGGTGTAGTTGCTACAATCGTTGCTGAGTAGTCTTTAATTAGATTATTAAAAACTCAAGGGATTCTCCCTTGAGTTTTTTTATTGCTTATTACTATAGAAGAAAGAGATGTATCTTCTATTTTTGGATGAGTTTCTTCTATAGTATATAAAACGAAAATAACACCCAAAAACTGTAAGGTGAATAAGAGTAGATGAAAACTTGATATTCTTTAAAGTGCCATGTATAATAGCAAAAGTAGAGAAAAGCAGATGCGAACAAAAAGATGCTTGCATCTAGACGAATAACATTGTATAATAGACAATGTTGGTCTTTGACTGCGATGAAGTGGAAGGTTGCTGACACACCCGGCCGCTTTGCCATGGCATGGTGTGGGGAAATTTCCATGGAGAAGGTCTATTTTAGAAATAGGCGAACGAAGGAGGGAAAATAATGGCAAAAGAAAAAATTCGTATCCGTTTAAAAGCTTATGATCACCGTATTCTTGATCAATCAGCTGAGAAAATTGTAGAAACAGCTAAGCGTTCTGGGGCAACAGTTTCTGGTCCGATCCCATTACCAACTGAGAAGACTATTTACACAATTCTTCGTGCTGTTCATAAGTACAAAGATTCTCGTGAACAATTCGAAATGCGCACACACAAACGTCTAATCGACATCGTGAGTCCTACTCCACAAACAGTAGATTCATTAATGCGTTTAGATTTACCATCTGGTGTAGATATCGAAATCAAACTATAATTCATATAACTTAAAAATGTAGGAGGTGTAACTCATGACCAAAGGAATCTTAGGAAGAAAGATCGGTATGACTCAAGTATTTGCTGAGAACGGTGAGTTAATCCCAGTAACGGTAATCGCTGCTAATCCAAACGTTGTTCTTCAAAAGAAAACAACTGAAACTGATGGCTACAACGCAATTCAGTTAGGATTTGAAGATAAACGTGAAAAGTTAACTAACAAACCTGAACAAGGCCACACTGCTAAAGCATCTACAACTCCTAAGCGCTTCATTCGCGAAATCCGCGATGCAGACGTGGACGGATTAGAGGTTGGTCAAGAGGTAAAAGTTGAAGTTTTCACTGCAGGTGAAATCGTTGACGTAACAGGAATTTCTAAAGGTAAAGGTTTCCAAGGTGTTATTAAACGCCACGGACAATCTCGCGGACCTATGTCTCATGGTTCTCGCTATCACCGTCGTCCAGGTTCAATGGGGCCAGTTGCTCCGAACCGTGTATTCAAAGGCAAAAAACTTGCTGGACGTATGGGTGGAGACCAAGTTACTATCCAAAACTTAGAAATCGTTCAAGTTGACACTGAGCGCAACTTATTACTAGTAAAAGGTAACGTTCCAGGTGCTAAGAAATCTCTTGTAGTTGTTCAAGGCGCTGTGAAGGTTAGCAAATAATTCACAATAGGAAGGAGGAATTCCAATGCCAAAAGTTACTGTATATAACCAAACTGGTTCACAGGTTGGTGAAATCGAATTAGCTGAAGCTATTTTCGGTATCGAACCAAATGAAGCTGTACTATTTGAAGCTGTAATGATGCAACGTGCATCTTTACGTCAAGGTACACACAAAGTAAAAACTCGCTCTGAAGTTCGCGGTGGTGGTCGTAAACCATGGCGTCAAAAAGGAACTGGACGTGCTCGTCAAGGTTCTATCCGCTCTCCTCAATGGCGTGGTGGTGGTACGGTATTCGGACCTACACCAAGAAGCTATGCGTACAAACTTCCTAAGAAAGTTCGTCGTTTAGCAATCAAATCTGCATTAGCTACTAAAGTAGTTGAGAACAACATTGTAGTTCTTGAGGACCTAGTGTTAAATGCACCAAAAACAAAAGACATGGTAGCAGTACTTAAAGGATTAACTGTTGAGAAGAAAGCTCTTATCGTAACTGCTGATGCAAACGAATCTGTAGAGTTATCTGCTCGCAATATCCCTGGAGTAACAGTAATCACTGCTGATGGCGTAAACGTGCTAGATGTGCTTCATCATGATAAGCTAATCATGACAAAAGCGGCAGTGGAAAAAGTAGAGGAGGTGCTTGCATAATGAGAGATCCTCGTGATATCATTAAGCGCCCAGTTATCACTGAACGTTCTATGGAAATGATGGCTGAAAAAAAATACACGTTCGACGTGGACGTTAAATCTAATAAAACAGAGGTTAAAGACGCTATAGAAGCGATCTTTGGTGTTAATGTAGACAAAGTAAATATCATGAACTACAAGCCGAAAGCAAAACGTGTTGGTCGTCACGCTGGTTTTACTAGCCGTCGTCGTAAAGCAATCGTTAAGCTAACTGCTGACAGCAAAGAAATCGAAATCTTCCAAGGCGTTTAATTCTTACTAAAGAAGGAGGGAAATTGAGATGGGAATTAAAAAGTATAATCCAACTACTAACGGTCGTCGTAACATGACTACGAATGATTTCGCTGAAATCACGACTGACAGACCGGAAAAGTCTTTACTTGCTCCTTTAAGCAAAAAGGCTGGTCGTAATAACCAAGGTAAAATTACTGTACGTCATCAAGGTGGCGGACATAAGCGTCAATACCGTATCATCGACTTTAAGCGTAACAAAGATGGAATTCCAGGACGCGTTGCTACGATCGAATACGATCCAAACCGCTCTGCGAATATCGCATTAATTAACTACGTTGACGGTGAAAAACGTTACATTCTTGCTCCTAAAACTTTAGAAGTAGGTATGGAAGTTATGTCTGGCCCTGAAGCTGACATTAAAATCGGTAACGCATTACCATTAATCAACATTCCAGTAGGTACTGTTGTTCATAATATCGAGCTTAAGCCTGGTCGTGGAGGACAATTAGTCCGTTCTGCTGGTACGTCTGCTCAAGTACTTGGTAAAGAAGGAAAATACGTACTTGTACGTTTAACTTCTGGTGAAGTACGTTTAGTATTATCTGCTTGTCGCGCTTCAATCGGTCAAGTTGGTAACGAACAACACGAACTTATCAAAATCGGTAAAGCAGGTCGCTCTCGCTGGTTAGGTAAGCGCCCAACAGTTCGTGGTTCTGTAATGAACCCGGTTGATCACCCACACGGTGGTGGTGAAGGACGCTCTCCAATCGGACGTAAGTCTCCAATGTCTCCATGGGGTAAACCAACTCTTGGATTCAAGACTCGTAAGAAAAACAAAGCGTCTGATAAATTTATCGTTCGTCGTCGTAAAAAATAATGGGATTGTAGTACGGTTCATTTCAAGAACCGTACGCCAATCACGAAGGGAGGCACCAAAATGGCTCGTAGCTTAAAAAAAGGACCATTTGTCGATGATCACTTAATGAACAAAATGGAAAAATTAGTTGCATCTGAGCAAAAACAAGTTGTTAAAACTTGGTCTCGCCGTTCAACAATCTTCCCTCAGTTCATCGGACATACAATTGCTGTATATGATGGTCGTAAACACGTACCTGTGTACATCACTGAGGATATGGTTGGCCATAAGTTAGGTGAATTCGCACCAACTCGTACGTATAAAGGTCACCTTGCTGACGATAAGAAAACTAGAAGATAATGAGAGGAGGCACTTCAATGCAAGCTAAAGCAGTAGTGAGAACAGTTCGTATTGCTCCTCGTAAGGTTCGTTTAGTAGTAGACTTAATCCGAGGTAAGCAAGTGGGTGAAGCGATTGCTATCCTTAACCACACACCAAAAACTGCTTCTCCAGTTGTAGAAAAAGTTTTAAAATCTGCAATCGCAAATGCAGAGCACAATTATGAGATGGATATTAACAACCTAGTTGTTGAAAAAGTCTTCGTTGACGAAGGTCCAACGTTGAAACGTTTCCGTCCACGTGCAATGGGTCGTGCAAGCCAAATTAACAAACGCACAAGCCACATCACAGTTGTGGTATCAGAAAAGAAGGAGGGATAATCGATGGGTCAGAAGGTTAATCCAATTGGTCTTCGTGTCGGTATTATCCGCGACTGGGAATCTCGTTGGTTCGCTGAGAAAGATTATGCTACGTTATTACATGAAGACATCAAAATCCGTGAGTACATTACTGTACGCTTAAAAGATTCTGCTGTTGCTAAAGTAGAAATCGAACGTGCAGCAAATCGTGTAAATGTTACAATTCACACTGCAAAACCTGGTATGGTAATTGGTAAAGGTGGTACTGAAGTTGAAGCACTTCGTAAAGCTCTTAACCAATTAACAGGCAAGCGTGTACACATTAACATTTTAGAAGTTAAGAGAGCTGATCTTAACGCTAAATTAGTAGGCGAAAACATCGCTCGTCAATTAGAAAACCGTGTATCATTCCGTCGTGCACAAAAGCAAGTTATTCAACGTGCTATGCGTGCAGGAGCAAAAGGTATTAAAACACAGGTTTCTGGTCGTCTTGGCGGAGCTGATATCGCTCGTGCAGAATCTTACAGTGAAGGAACTGTTCCACTTCATACACTTCGCGCTGATATTGACTATGCAGCAGTTGAAGCTGATACAACATACGGTAAATTAGGCGTAAAAGTATGGATCTACCGTGGAGAAGTCCTTCCTACAAAAAAGAAAGCTTCTGAGGAAGGAGGAAAATAATATGTTAATGCCTAAACGCGTAAAATATCGTAGAGAGCATCGTGGTAAAATGCGTGGTCGTGCAAAAGGTGGAACTGAAATCGCTTTTGGTGAATTTGGTTTACAAGCACTAGCTGCTTCATGGATTACAAACCGTCAAATCGAAGCTGCTCGTCGTGCAATGACTCGTCACATGAAACGTGGCGGTAAAGTATGGATTAAAATTTTCCCTTCTAAACCTTACACTGCAAAACCTCTAGAAGTACGTATGGGTTCCGGTAAAGGGGCACCAGAAGGCTGGGTAGCAGTAGTAAAACCTGGGAAAATTATGTTTGAAATTGCGGGTGTATCTGAAGAGGTAGCACGCGAAGCATTACGTCTTGCAGCTCACAAGTTACCTGTGAAATGTAAATTCGTAAAACGTGAAGAAAATGGTGGTGAATCTAATGAAAACTAATGATATTCGTGAATTAACCACTGCCGAAATCGAAACAAAAGTTAAAGCTTTAAAGGAAGAGTTGTTTAATCTTCGCTTCCAACTTGCTACAGGACAATTAGAGAACCCAACTCGCATCCGTGAAGTACGTAAAGCGATTGCTCGTATGAAAACTGTAGTTTGTGAAAGAGAGATCGGAATTAATCGATAAATTGAGGGGAGGTTTGCATAGTGAGCGAACGTAACCAACGCAAAGTTTATACTGGTCGTGTTGTTTCTGACAAAATGGACAAAACGATTACAGTTTTAGTTGAAACTTACAAAACTCATTCCTTATACGGAAAACGTGTTAAGTATTCTAAAAAGTATAAAGCCCATGATGAGCAAAACCAAGCGAAACTTGGCGATATCGTTAAAATCATGGAAACTCGCCCGCTTTCTGCTACTAAGCGTTTCCGTTTAGTTGAAATCGTTGAAGAAGCGGTTGTTATCTAAATAGACGAATCGGAATTTTTAGTCCGAAGGGAGGTTTCATAACATGATCCAACAAGAATCTCGTTTGAAAGTTGCTGACAACTCTGGTGCCCGCGAACTTTTAACAATTAAAGTATTAGGCGGCTCTGGTCGTAAATATGCTTATATTGGTGATATTATCGTTGCTACGGTAAAACAAGCAACACCAGGTGGCGTTGTTAAAAAAGGTGACGTTGTTAAGGCAGTAGTGGTACGTACGAAGAGCGGAGCTCGTCGTCCGGACGGTTCTTACATTAAATTTGATGAAAACGCAGCGGTTATCATCAAAGACGATAAGAGCCCACGTGGTACTCGTATCTTCGGACCAGTAGCTCGTGAATTACGTGATAGCAACTTCATGAAGATCGTTTCTTTAGCTCCAGAAGTTCTATAATTTAAGGTATTGCCTTGCTAAGGAGGTGCAGAATTAAGATGCATGTAAAAAAAGGTGATAAAGTTCAGGTAATCACTGGTAAAGACAAAGGAAAACAAGGTGTTATCCTTGTGGCTTTCCCAAAGCAAAACCGTGTTATCGTTGAGGGTGTTAACATCGTTAAAAAACACTCTAAGCCATCTCAATTAAATCCACAAGGTGGAATTATTACGAAAGAAGCACCTATTCACGTTTCTAATGTTATGGTATTAGATCCGAAAACAGGCGAACCTACTCGCGTAGGCTTCAAAGTAGAAGATGGTAAAAAAGTGCGTATTGCAAAAAAATCTGGTGAATTATTAGATAAATAATTTTCTTAAGAAAGGAGGTCACTTCATTGAATCGCCTTAAAGAGAAGTTCCAAAAGGAAATTACTCCTGCTCTAATGAGCAAGTTTAACTATAAATCTGTGATGGAAGTACCGAAAATCGAAAAGATCGTAATCAACACTGGTGTTGGTGACGCGGTATCTAACTCAAAAGCTTTAGACAATGCAGTAGAAGAATTAACTCAAATCGCAGGTCAAAAACCTGTTGTAACTCGCGCTAAAAAATCAATCGCTGGTTTCCGTCTTCGTGAAGGTATGCCAATCGGTGCGAAAGTAACTTTACGCGGTCAGCAAATGTATGAGTTCTTCGACAAATTAGTATCAGTTTCTTTACCACGTGTACGTGATTTCCGTGGTGTTTCTAAGAAATCATTTGATGGTCGTGGGAACTACACATTAGGTGTTAAAGAGCAACTAATTTTCCCTGAGATTGATTATGATAAAGTAAGTAAAGTCCGAGGTATGGACATCGTAATCGTTACTACAGCGAAAACTGATGAAGAAGCTCGTGAACTTTTAACACAATTCGGTATGCCATTCCAAAAATAATGGAAGCCAACGCTAAGTAGAGGAGGCGAAAACGTGGCTAAAAAATCTATGATCGCGAAACAAAAGCGTACTCCTAAGTTTAAAGTACAAGAGTATACACGTTGCGAACGCTGCGGTCGTCCGCATTCTGTATACCGCAAATTTAAGCTTTGCCGTATTTGTTTCCGTGAACTTGCATATAAAGGTCAAATTCCTGGTGTTAAAAAAGCTAGTTGGTAAAACCCACAAATGGGAAGGAGGTAAAACACATGGTGATGACAGATCCAATTGCAGACATGCTTACTCGCATCCGTAATGCGAATATGGTACGTCATGAGAAATTAGAGGTTCCTGCTTCTAAAATCAAAAAAGAGATCGCTGATCTTTTAAAACGTGAAGGTTTCATTCGTGATGTAGAATACATCGGGGATAACAAACAAGGTATCCTTCGTATTTTCCTGAAATATGGTGCAAACAATGAACGTGTAATCACTGGATTAAAGCGTATCAGTAAGCCTGGCTTACGCGTTTACGCAAAAGCTGATGAAGTACCTCGTGTACTTAACGGATTAGGTATCGCTCTTGTTTCTACATCTAAGGGAGTAATGACAGACAAAGATGCTCGTCAATTACAAACTGGTGGAGAAGTAGTAGCATACGTTTGGTAATATATATTTAAAACGAACGGAGGTGTGACCACATGTCTCGTATTGGTAAAAAGATTCTTGAAATCCCTGCAGGTGTTACTATTACAGTTGCAGAAGACAATACTGTAACAGTAAAAGGCCCTAAAGGTGAATTAACTCGTACTTTCAAAACTGATATGTCTATCAAAATTGAAGAAAATACACTAACAGTTGAGCGTCCATCTGAACAGAAGGAACACCGTGCATTACACGGTACAACTCGTGCTTTAATCGGAAACATGGTTGAAGGTGTAACTACAGGTTTTGCACGCGGACTTGAATTAGTCGGTGTTGGTTACCGTGCTCAAAAACAAGGTGATAAACTTGTTTTAAGCGTAGGTTATTCTCATCCAGTAGAAATGACTCCAGAAGCAGGACTTGAAGTTGAAGTACCTGTACCAACTAAAATCGTAATTAAAGGTATCGACAAGCAACGTGTTGGCGAATTTGCTGCTAACATCCGTGCTGTACGTGCTCCTGAGCCATATAAAGGTAAAGGTATTCGTTACGAAGGCGAAGTTGTTCGTCGTAAAGAAGGTAAAACTGCTAAGTAAACCCGTTAGGTGAAAGAAAGGAGTGACAAGAATGATCACTAAAGCTGCTAAAAATGCGACTCGTAAGAAAAGACATGCACGTGTACGTGCTAAACTTACTGGTACTGCAGAACGTCCACGTTTAAACGTGTACCGTTCTAACCAACATATTTACGCTCAAGTTATTGATGATGTAAATGGTGTAACATTAGTAAGTGCATCTACTCTTGATAAAGACCTTGCTCTTAACGGTACTAGCAATACTGAAGCTGCTACGAAAGTTGGAGAATCAGTTGCTAAGCGTGCTGTAGAGAAAGGCGTTAAAGAAGTAGTATTTGATCGCGGTGGTTACTTATACCATGGCCGTGTTAAAGCTCTAGCTGAAGCTGCTCGTGAGGCTGGATTACAATTTTAATGGTCAAAGGAGGGAAAATTGATGCAACGCATTGACCCAAGTAAATTAGAACTTGAAGAACGTGTAGTTACGATAAATCGTGTCGCGAAAGTTGTTAAGGGTGGTCGTCGTTTCCGCTTTGCTGCACTAGTTGTAGTTGGCGATAAAAACGGTCATGTTGGATTCGGTACTGGTAAAGCACAAGAGGTACCAGACGCAATCCGTAAAGCTATCGAAGACGCTAAGAAAAACCTAATCGCAGTACCATTAGTTGGTACAACAATTCCACATACAATCAACGGTCATTTTGGAGCTGGTGAAGTATTCTTAAAACCTGCTGCTGAGGGTACTGGTGTTATTGCTGGTGGACCTGTTCGTGCGGTACTAGAATTAGCTGGTGTACAAGATATTCTTTCGAAATCTCTTGGTACTAACACACCAATCAACATGATTCGCGCTACTGTGAACGGATTAAGCGAACTTAAGCGCGCTGAAGATGTTGCAAAATTACGCGGTAAATCTGTAGAAGAGCTACTAGGTTAAGGAGGGAAAACAAATGGCGAAAAAGTTAGAAATTACCCTCACTCGTAGTGTAATTGGTCGTCCACAAGATCAACGTGCGACGGTAGAAGCTTTAGGTCTTAAAAAGTTGAATTCAACTGTAGTTAAGGAAGAAACTCCTGCTATTCTTGGTATGATCAACAAAGTTTCTCACCTTATAACTGTAAAAGAAGCTTAAGGATAACTCATTAATATAAGGAGGTGCCTGGGAATGAAACTTCATGAATTAAAACCTGCAGAAGGTTCTCGTAAAGTACGTAACCGTGTCGGTCGTGGTATCGGTTCTGGTAACGGTAAAACTGCTGGTAGAGGTCATAAAGGACAAAACGCACGTTCTGGCGGCGGTGTTCGTCTTGGCTTCGAAGGTGGTCAAACTCCACTATTCCGTCGTTTACCAAAACGCGGCTTCACAAACATTAACCGTAAAGAGTTTACTATTGTAAACTTATCAACGTTAAATCGTTTTGAAGATGGTACAGAAGTAACACCTGAATTATTGCTGGAAACTGGCGTTATCAGCAAGTTAAACGACGGTGTTAAAATTCTTGCAAGCGGAGCAGTAGAGAAAAAATTAACTGTTAAAGCGCACAAGTTCTCTTCAAGTGCTAAAGAAGCAATTGAAGCAGCTGGCGGATCAGTTGAGGTGATCTAATGTTTCGTACAATCTCCAACTTTATGCGCGTTGCTGAGATAAGACGTAAAATATTATTCACTTTAGCCATGTTAGTCGTATTCAGGATTGGCACGTTTATCCCAGTGCCATTTACAAATGGAGACGTACTGAAAGCACAAGATCAATTAAATGCCTTAGGTATCCTAAATACATTTGGCGGTGGCGCCTTGAAGAACTTCTCCATCTTCGCGATGGGAATCATGCCGTATATTACAGCATCCATCATCGTGCAATTATTGCAGATGGATGTTGTTCCTAAATTTTCGGAATGGTCGAAGCAAGGCGAAATGGGCCGTCGTAAACTAACGCAATTCACGCGTTACTTTACAATTGTTCTTGCGTTTATTCAGGGGTTTGGTATGTCAATCGGTTTTAACGGTATGGTAGGTGGGCAATTAATTTTGAATCCAGGTTGGAGCACTTATTTATACATTGCTACGGTACTGACTGCTGGTACTGCATTTTTAATGTGGTTAGGTGAACAGATTACAGCTAAAGGTGTAGGTAATGGTATTTCCATTCTTATCTTTGGTGGTATTGCCGCAGCGATCCCAAGTGTTATATCTCAAGTGTATCAACAACAGTTTCAAAATATCGGAGATCAATTGTTCATGAGTATCGTTAAAGTTGCATTGATTTTACTAGCTGTGCTAGCAGTTATTGTTGGTGTTATTTTCATTCAACAGGCTGTTAGAAAGATCCCAATTCAATACGCGAAGCGTGTAACAGGAGGGAATGGGAATCATGCTGGAGCACAAAACACTCATTTACCACTTAAGGTAAATAGTGCGGGTGTTATTCCAGTCATTTTTGCTGTTTCATTCTTAATTACGCCTCCAACTATTGCACAGTTCTTCCCGAAACATGATGTGTCGCAGTGGATTATTGCAAACTTTAACTATTCTCACCCAGTGGGAATGATCATATATGTTGCGCTCATTGTAGCCTTCACATATTTCTATGCATTTGTTCAGGTTAATCCAGAGCAAATGTCAGAGAATCTAAACAAGCAAGGTGGATATGTTCCAGGTATTCGTCCGGGTAAGAATACAGAACAATATCTAACAAAAATCTTGTATCGTTTGACCTTTGTGGGATCAATTTTCCTAGCAGCGATTGCAATCTTACCAGTTATCTTTACGAAATTGGGAAATCTTCCTCCATCTGCACAGATTGGTGGAACGAGTATGTTAATCGTTGTCGGCGTTGCTTTAGAAACAATGAAGCAGCTAGAAAGCCAATTGGTAAAACGCCATTACAAAGGGTTTATCAAGCAGTGAGTAAGTGGGAAGAACTGTCTTCCCTACATGCTCATGTACTGAGGGGGAACAAGGATGAACTTGATTTTAATGGGGCTTCCTGGTGCTGGTAAAGGTACACAAGCCGAACAGATTGTTGCCAAGTATAACATCCCTCACATCTCAACAGGAGATATGTTCCGTGCAGCTATGAAGGCTGAAACTGAACTTGGTTTACAAGCAAAATCTTTTATTGATAAAGGTGCGCTTGTTCCAGATGAAGTTACAATTGGAATTGTTCGTGAACGTTTAAGCCAAGAAGACTGTATTAAAGGCTTCTTATTAGATGGTTTCCCACGAACTGTTGCACAAGCATCAGCTCTTGAAGAGATTATGAAAGATCTTGGCAAAAAAATCGACTATGTTTTAAACATTAATGTGGATTCAGGGTTGTTATTAAAACGCCTTACAGGCCGTCGCATTTGTAAAGAATGCGGTGCGACTTACCACTTAGAATTCAATCCGCCAGCAAAAGCTGATGTGTGCGATAAATGTGGTGGCGAATTATATCAACGCTCTGATGACAATGAAGAAACTGTAGCAAATCGTTTAGATGTAAATATTAAGCAAACAAAACCTTTGCTTGATTTCTACGAGGAGCTTGGCTACTTACAAAGCATTAATGGTGAGCAAGGTATCAATAAAGTATTTGCTGATATCGATGTTCTCATCGGAGACTTAGCGTAATGATCATCTGCAAAACTCCTCGCGAGATAGAAATCATGCGAGAAGCTGGCAGGATCGTTGCTTTAACTCATCAAGAGTTGAAACAACATATTACTCCAGGAATTACAACGAAAGAGCTCGATCAAATAGCGGAAAAGACGATTCGAAAATATGGTGCTACGCCATCTTTTAAAGGATACAACGGATTTCCGGGGAGCATTTGTGCTTCTGTAAATGAAGAGCTTGTACACGGGATTCCAGGGAAGCGTAAGCTCGAAGAGGGCGATATCATCAGTATCGATATTGGTGCGAAATACAATGGGTACCATGGAGATTCTGCATGGACGTATCCAGTTGGAAACATTTCTGAATCTGTTCAAAAGCTACTTGATGTCACAGAAAAATCGTTGTATCTTGGTCTAGAACAAGTAAAACCAGGCGAAAGATTATCAAATATCTCGCATGTGGTTCAAACACATGCTGAAGAGAATGGGTTCTCGATCGTTAGGGAGTATGTTGGTCACGGAATCGGGCAAGACTTACATGAGGACCCTCAAATCCCGCACTATGGTCCACCAAATAGAGGCCCTAGATTAAAGCCGGGAATGGTCATCTGTGTTGAGCCGATGGTGAATCAAGGAAGACGATATGTAAAAACACTATCTGATGACTGGACAGTGGTAACGGTAGATGGTAAATGGTGTGCCCATTTTGAGCACACGATTGCTCTTACAGAAGCAGGATACGAAATCCTTACCACTTTATAAGTAGCTGGCTCTCCGGGATTTCAGAGCAGTGTAAAATGTTACTGATTTGAAGAAGGGAGAACTATTGAATGGCTAAAGATGATGTAATTGAAGTCGAAGGTACCGTTCTTGAAACGTTGCCAAATGCTATGTTCAAAGTAGAATTAGAGAATGGGCATGTCGTATTGGCTCACGTTTCTGGTAAAATCCGTATGAACTTCATTCGTATTTTACCAGGAGACAAAGTTACGGTAGAATTATCTCCGTACGATTTAAATCGTGGTCGTATTACGTACCGTTTTAAATAATATAGCACTCCGTAATCTTTAAGGAGGTTCGAGACATGAAAGTAAGACCGTCAGTTAAACCAATCTGCGAAAAATGTAAAGTTATTCGTAGACGTGGAAAAGTAATGGTTATTTGTGAAAACCCTAAACATAAACAAAAACAAGGTTAATCAGAAGGAGGTGCATTCAGAATGGCACGTATCGCAGGTGTAGATATTCCTCGTGACAAGCGCGTTGTTATTTCTTTAACTTACGTATTCGGCATTGGTCGCACAACTGCTGAAAAAATTATTACAGAAGCTGGTATTTCTTCGGAAACACGAGTTCGTGATTTATCGGAAGATGAATTAGGACGTATCCGTGATATCATCGATCGTATTAAAGTTGAGGGAGACCTTCGTCGTGAAGTATCTCTTAATATTAAACGTCTAATGGAGATCGGTTCTTACCGTGGTCTTCGTCACCGTCGTGGTTTACCAGTTCGTGGTCAAAACTCTAAAAACAATGCTCGTACACGTAAAGGTCCACGTCGTACAGTAGCAAATAAAAAGAAATAATAAGTAAAGGAGGTTGAACTAACAATGGCACGTAAAACAAACACTCGTAAAAAACGTGTGAAAAAGAATATTGAAGCTGGTATAGCTCATATTCGTTCTACTTTCAACAACACAATCGTAACACTTACAGATACTCATGGTAACGCACTTTCTTGGTCTAGTGCTGGTGCACTTGGTTTCCGTGGATCTCGTAAATCTACTCCATTCGCTGCGCAAATGGCTGCTGAAGCTGCTTCTAAAGTTGCAATGGAGCATGGTTTAAAAACTTTAGAGGTTACTGTTAAAGGTCCTGGTGCTGGTCGTGAAGCTGCAATTCGTGCTCTTCAAGCGGCAGGTCTAGAAGTAACAGCAATTAGAGATGTTACTCCAGTTCCTCATAATGGATGTCGTCCACCAAAACGTCGTCGTGTGTAATTTTTCTGTATAGAATTTTCCCTTTTGTCTATAATGGATATGATGCATTATCGAGAAATTTCGTACAGAAACATCGCTTGTTGTGCACAATCGGGAACTGCCTAAGGGGGACTTTCGGTTAAACAGAGGTTCTTCCTTTGTTTAACCGGGGTTTCGACGTTTTGAAGGAGGGTTTAGTTAATGATTGAAATCGAAAAACCGAAAATCGAAACGGTTGAACTTAACGAAGATGCTAAGTATGGCAAATTCGTGATTGAACCGCTTGAGCGTGGATATGGTACTACTTTGGGTAACTCCTTACGTCGTATTCTTTTATCCTCACTCCCTGGTGCCGCTGTAACTGCTATCCAAATCGATGGCGTTTTACACGAATTTTCAACAGTTGAGGGCGTAGTAGAAGACGTTACGACGATGATCTTAAACTTGAAAAAGTTAGCTCTTAAAATCTACTCTGAAGAAGAGAAGACGTTGGAAATCGATGTACAGGGCGAAGGTATTGTCACAGCTGCTGATATTACTCACGATAGTGATGTTGAAATCTTAAATCCAGATTTACACATTGCGACGTTAGCAAAAAATGCGCATTTCCGCATGCGTTTAACTGCAAAGCGTGGCCGTGGGTATACGCCAGCTGATGCAAATAAAAGCGAAGATCAACCAATAGGAGTAATTCCTATTGATTCTATTTATACTCCAGTATCACGTGTGACTTACCAAGTGGAAAAGACACGTGTCGGACAAGTGGCTAATTATGATAAGCTTACGCTTGATGTATGGACGGATGGAAGCATCGGGCCAAAAGAAGCTATCTCTTTAGGTGCCAAAATCTTAACTGAGCATTTAAATATCTTTGTTGGTTTAACTGACGAAGCACAAAATGCTGAGATTATGGTCGAGAAGGAAGAAGATCAAAAAGAAAAAGTTCTTGAGATGACTATCGAGGAACTAGATCTTTCTGTTCGTTCTTATAATTGCCTAAAACGTGCAGGAATTAATACTGTACAAGAGCTTGCGAACAAAACAGAAGAAGATATGATGAAAGTTCGTAACTTAGGACGTAAATCCTTAGAAGAAGTTAAACATAAACTTGAGGAATTAGGTTTAGGTTTACGTAAAGACGACTGAGGATTTAAACCCATCAACAAAGGAGGGAACTACGAATGGCATACAGAAAATTAGGCCGTACAAGTGCGCAACGTAAAGCTATGTTACGTGATTTAGCTACTGATTTAATTATCAACGAGCGCATCCAAACGACAGAAACTCGTGCAAAAGAACTTCGTTCTGTAGTGGAAAAAATGATCACTTTAGGTAAACGCGGAGATCTTCATGCTCGTCGTCAAGCAGCAGCTTTCATCCGTAATGAGGTTGCTAACGCTGAGACTGGTCAAGATGCACTTCAAAAATTATTCGCTGATGTAGCTCCACGCTATGCTGAGCGCCAAGGCGGATACACTCGTATTGCAAAAATTGGTCCACGTCGCGGAGACGCAGCACCAATGGTAATTATCGAGTTAGTATAATGATGATTAAAAGGGCAGGACAGTTCTTTTCAAGTAACTGGTCATGGCCCTTTTTTTTTAAGTATAAAAAGATAGGCTAACTTGGCGAAAGAAAGGGTGCCTTGTATTGAAAAAAGAGAAACTTCGGACAGAAAATATATCATTTCAATATCCTGGGGCAGCCTCTTATGCATTAAAAGATGTTTCGTTTTCCTTATATGAAGGAGAATGGGTATCTGTTATTGGACAAAATGGTTCAGGGAAGTCTACACTTGCAAAATTATTGAATGGCTTATTTTTACCGGAATCAGGGACAATCACTTTAAATGATACAATGATTTTATCAGAGGAAACAGTATGGGATGTTCGAAAGCAAATTGGGATGGTATTTCAAAATCCAGATAATCAATTTGTTGGAACGACAGTACAAGATGACGTTGTATTCGGCCTAGAGAACATCGGAATGCCAAGGGAGCAGATGATAGAAAGACTAGAACAAGCTCTGCAACTTGTCCGTATGGAAGATTTTTTAAATGAAGAACCCCATTCGTTATCTGGTGGACAAAAGCAGCGAGTCGCAATAGCAGGTGTTCTAGCACTTCAGCCATCTATTTTAATACTAGATGAAGCAACTTCAATGTTAGACCCTCAGGGGAGACGTGAAGTAGTAGAAACGGTCAGACAACTTGTTAATCAAAAGGGTATTACGGTGTTATCGATTACGCACGATTTAGAAGAAGCGGCACAGTCAGACCGTATTATTATTTTGAACAAGGGAGAAATATTAGAGGAAGGTACTCCAGAGCAAATTTTCAAATCCTCTCATATGCTCCAAGAGATTGGATTAGATGTACCTTTTTCGGTGAAAATAGCAGAATTATTAAAAAGAAATGAAATTCACTTGCAAAATACGCATCTTACAATGGAAAGCTTGGTGAACGAACTTTGGAGATTACATTCCAAAAAGTAGAACATCGTTATCAATATAAAACTCCATTTGAAAGACGCGCACTTTATGATGTAGACGTGTCGTTTCCAAGTGGGGGCTATTATGCCATTATCGGTCATACTGGTTCAGGTAAGTCGACGATGATTCAACATTTAAATGGTTTATTGCAGCCGACAAATGGTACGGTTCAAATTGGTGAACATTTAATTTCAGCAGGGAAGAAAGAGAAAAAACTTAAGCCGCTACGAAAAAAAGTAGGGGTTGTCTTTCAGTTTCCAGAACATCAACTATTTGAAGAAACAGTTGAAAAGGACATTTGTTTTGGACCTACTAATTTTGGTGTATCTGAAGAAGAGGCAAAACAAAAGGCGAAAGATGCAATCCAGCTTGTTGGATTGGACATAGAGTTATTAGCACGTTCTCCGTTTGAATTAAGCGGTGGGCAAATGAGGCGTGTTGCAATAGCAGGCGTACTTGCGATGGAACCCGAGGTGCTTGTATTAGATGAACCTACAGCAGGGCTTGATCCAAAAGGACAGCACGAGCTCATGGAGATGTTTTACAATTTGCATAAGGAACAGGGGCTTACAGTCATTCTTGTTACCCATAATATGGAGGATGCCGCTAAGTATGCAGATCAAATAGTGGTCATGCATAAAGGAACGGTCTTTTTGCAAGGAAGAGCAGAGGAAGTATTTTCATATGCTGATGAATTAGAACAAATCGGTGTGAATCTTCCAATGTCTTTAAAGTATAAACGTGCAATTGAAGAGAAGTTTGGTATTTCAATTTCGAAGGCTACCTTATCTTTAGAGGATCTTACTCATGAAGTTGTACAGGTGTTACGAAAAGGTGGTCATGAATCATGCAGCAGTTGATTATTGGGAGATATATTCCAGGTCAGTCACTCATTCATCAACTTGATCCTCGTACGAAGCTGTTGATTGTCTTTTTATATGTATTTGTTGTTTTCTTAGCAAATAATGCGATTTCATATGGATTTTTATTTTTATATGCACTCATTGCTTTATTTTTTGCAAAAGTGCCGATTCGTTATGTACTTTCGGGCTTAAAACCAATTCTGTGGATTTTTCTTTTTACATTTTTCCTGCATATTTTTACAAATAAAGAAGGGGAAGTACTATTCCAGCTTGGTTGGTTTTCGATACATGAAAAAGGATTAGAGCAAGGGATATACATTTCTATACGATTTTTCGTTATTATTTTAATGACGACATTATTAACGTTAACGACGACACCTATTGAAATTACAGATGGGTTGGAGACGTTATTAAAGCCGTTCAAGCGTATAAAAGTTCCTGTTCATGAAATCGCATTAATGATGTCAATTTCACTACGTTTTATCCCGACATTAATGGATGAAACGAGTAAAATTATGAAAGCACAAGCGTCACGTGGCATTGATTTCGCCGGGGGACCGATAAAAGATAGGATGAAAGCTATTATCTCACTACTCGTTCCATTATTTATCAGTGCTTTTAAGCGTGCAGAGGACTTAGCGATTGCGATGGAATCTCGTGGATATAAAAGTGGCGAAGGACGTACTAAATTTAGGCAACTACGCTGGAAAATAAGTGATACAGTAACAATTGTAAGCTTACTTTGTTTAGCT
Organism: Bacillus sp. RC242; assembly: GCF_044908245.1. Taxonomy (NCBI): domain Bacteria; kingdom Bacillati; phylum Bacillota; class Bacilli; order Caryophanales; family Bacillaceae; genus Bacillus; species Bacillus sp. RC242. Next base: position 7,337 of record NZ_JBIYCZ010000021.1, on the reverse strand, counting down.
TGTATTTTGGCATGGGTGCGGTCGTAATGGAGAATAGAGAAATGGAAAGAATAAAATGTACAGTTGCATATGATGGCATTCATTTTTGTGGTTACCAAATTCAACCACAGCATCGGACTGTTCAACAAGAAATAGAGAAAGCATTGCAGAAGTTGCATAAAGGAGAACTTGTTCGTGTGCAGGCATCAGGCAGAACGGATTCTACCGTTCACGCCAAAGGACAAGTGATACACTTTGATACACCTTTGTCTCTTGAAGAGTGGCAATGGAGTAATGCTTTAAATACAATGTTGCCGGATGATATTATTATCAGGCAGGTAGAGAAGAAAACAGAAGAATTTCATGCACGTTACGGTGTCGAGAAAAAAGAATATCGCTATCGTGTATTATTATCAAAGACTGCGGATGTATTCCGTAGAAATTACGTATATCAATATCCATATCCGCTCGAAATAAACTCTATAAGAAAAGCGATTCCTTATTTTATTGGAACGCATGACTTTACTTCTTTTTGTTCGGCAAAAACTGACAAAAAAGATAAAGTGCGAACAATTTATGAAATCGAATTAATTGAGCAAGACGATGAATTAATTTTTCGCTTTGTAGGTAATGGATTTTTATATAATATGGTCAGAATTATTGTTGGTACGTTACTTAGCGTAGGTCAAGGAAAGCTTGATCCGGATAGTATTCCAGAGATTTTAGCGAAACAAAATCGCCAGTTTGCTGGAAAGATGGCTCCAGGTCATGGACTTTACTTATGGCAGGTAAACTATAACAACTAATCCTGGTGTAACATTTGCTTGACATTAGAAACTCAAAAGTATATCATAACATATGGTATTGTTTCTAAAACCACGATTAGCCCCGGAAGGAAATCGTGTTTAAGATAAACAATAGATTTTTTCTATGGAAAAGATAACGAGGAGGGAAACACATGCGTACGACTTTTATGGCAAAAGCTAACGAAGTTGAGCGTAAATGGTATGTGGTTGATGCTGAAGGTCAAACTTTAGGTCGCCTATCTACTGAAGTAGCATCCATTTTACGTGGTAAACACAAACCAACATTTACACCACACGTTGACACGGGTGATCATGTAATTATTATTAACGCTGAGAAAATTCATTTAACAGGTAATAAATTAAACGATAAAATTTACTACCGTCACACTAACCACCCAGGTGGACTTAAGCAAAGAACAGCTCTAGAAATGCGTACAAACTACCCTGTACAAATGTTAGAGCTTGCAATTAAAGGCATGCTTCCAAAAGGACGTTTAGGACGTCAAGTGTCTAAGAAATTAAACGTGTATGCTGGAGCAGAGCATCCACACCAAGCACAACAACCAGAAGTTTACGAACTTCGCGGATAATTAATTAAAGGAGGGCTTACTTTGGCACAGGTTCAATACTATGGCACTGGACGTCGTAAGAGTTCAGTAGCGCGCGTACGCCTAGTTCCAGGCGAAGGACGCGTTATTATTAACGGTCGTGATTTTGAAAACTATATCCCATTTGCTGCATTACGTGAAGTAGTGAAACAACCTCTAGTTGCAACAGAAACTTTAGGTAACTACAATGTACTTGTAAACGTAAATGGTGGTGGATACACTGGTCAAGCTGGTGCTATTCGTCACGGTATTTCTCGCGCTTTATTAAAAGCTGATCCAGAATACCGTCTAACATTAAAACGTGCGGGTCTATTAACTCGTGACGCACGTATGAAAGAGCGTAAAAAATACGGTCTTAAAGGCGCACGTCGTGCACCTCAGTTCTCAAAACGTTAATTTTTGCGAACTACAAACCCCAACCATTTTGGTTGGGGTTTTTTTATGTTTAATTCTTCTTTTATAATTTTTTTAGCTTGGAATATTTTAGTGCTACCGCCTCGCGTATGCTTCTTCTTTAGAAGTTTAGACTAATACGTATTAGGGAGGTTTATAAGTACTATGAATGTCATTGTCAGCTTACAAGAAAAACAAAAAGAAAAGCAGTTAAAATACGAGCGGAAGATGCTGCGAGAATTATCATTAAAAACATTGCGTTTAAATATTCGTGATGCCTTTCAGATGCAAGAACTTCATCGTCAGTATGAAGATTATTGTATTGAACTAGGGATAGAATCTTATTTATTAGGAGCGAGATACAGTAAATTTGGTTATCATGGTGAATCATTCTTTGATGTGAAATATAGGGCTTTAGAAGAAGAACAACAATTAACTGAAACGTTATTTCAATTTTTAACGAGTATGACTATACGTGAAATTAAGTTGCAAGACGAGGAATTGCTTTTTGAATCTTGCCAGCAGTTTATCGGCTTGTGGTGGCAGGAAGGGTATGAAAAAGGCGAAAGAAGATATCGATTAAAGCTACACTAAGACAAGCATAAACTTTCCTCTTGTCCCATATAAGTAATTAGAGGGACTAGCTGGAGGAGGAAAGGTATGAAGAGAATTCGAATTATCTCTTTTGCGCTCGCTGCGGTTGTTTTGTTTTTTTTAGTTAAACAAGAATTTCAAATTACAAAATCGTGGCGAGCTTGGAATTTACCCTTATCAGGGAAAGTGATTGTACTAGATGCTGGGCATGGTGGGCCAGACGGAGGGGCTGTTGGTGGAAAGGATATTGTAGAAAAAGATATTACACTTGAGATTACAAAAAAGGTACAAGATTATTTACAAGAACAAGGTGCTTTAGTTATTTTAACGCGTGAAGGAGATTATGATTTAGCTAATAAAGATACAAAGTCATATAGTAGACGTAAAGCAGAGGATTTAAAAAAGCGTGTTGAGATCATTAATAAGCCTGATGTAGACTTTTTTGCGAGTATTCATTTAAATGCCCTAACTAGTAGTGGATCTAAGGGCGCACAAACGTTCTACTATCGTTCTTCGATTGAAAATGAACGGGCTGCGAAATTTATACAAGCTGAATTGAGAACAAGCTTAGAAAATACGAATCGTTCTGCTAAAACAATTCCTCACGTGTATTTATTGAAGTATGCCAAAACACCAGGTGCTTTAATTGAGGCTGGCTTTTTATCGAATGTGAATGAAAGATATATGTTAAATTCGGAGAAATACCAACAAAAAGTAGCTGCTGCAATATATCGTGGTATATTACGTTATTTTACGGAAAAAGGAAATCCTCCAGAATAAGGAGGATTTTTTCGAGTTTCTCTCGTTAACGAAGTTTTCCGAAAATATGTTATACTGGAAATGTAAACGCATTTATTTCAAAAATAAAGAGAGATAAATTTAATTAACATTACGTTATTTTTTATACAGGGGGCTGGGCTAATTATGGTAACAAAAGAGCAGGTAGTGGAAGCATTGGAAGGGATTGTAGATCCGTTTATACATAAAACGTTAAAAGAAACAAATGCAATTAAAGAGGTGACAGTCAAGCCTGAGAAAAAACATGTAAGTGTTAAAATTGCAATTGTAAAGACGGGTACAGCGGAACAAATGCAGTTGCAGTCTGGAATTGTAAAGTTAGTAAAAGAACTTGGAGCAACAACAGTTGGACTTCGTTTTGCAGAATTTACAGAAGAGGAATTAGCTCAGTTTGCACCACCGCAAGAGGAAGAGAAAAGTGAATCCTTATTATCGCCGAACTCAAATACAACATTTTTAGCAGTGGCAAGTGGAAAAGGTGGAGTAGGGAAATCAACTGTTTCTGTTAACCTTGCAATTGCTTTAGCTCGTTTAGGCAAAAAGGTTGGTATCATTGACGCGGATATTTACGGTTTTAGTGTACCGGATATGATGGGTATAGAAAAACGTCCAATCGTAAGAGGTGATAAGATAATACCAGTGGAGCGTCTAGGCGTGAAAGTAATCTCAATGGGATTCTTTGTAGAAGATAACGCACCTGTTATTTGGAGAGGACCGATGCTTGGGAAAATGTTAAATCACTTTTTCACAGAAGTAGAGTGGGGTGATTTAGATTACTTAGTATTGGACCTACCACCAGGTACGGGTGATGTTGCTCTAGATGTACATTCGATGTTGCCGGCTTGTAAAGAGATTATTGTAACAACGCCGCATCCAACAGCGGCATTTGTAGCAGCGCGCGCTGGAGCCATGGCTTTACGTACAGAACATAGTATTCTTGGTGTTGTTGAAAATATGGCGTATTTTGAAAGTAAAGCAACTGGTGAAAAAGAGTATGTGTTTGGAAGAGGCGGAGGAGATAAATTGGCTACGGAACTCCAAACGGATGTACTTGGCCGAATTCCACTTCAACAACCTGATTGGAATAAAGAGGACTTTGCGCCGTCAGTATATGAAGATACACATACAACGGGTCTCATTTATCGTACGATAGCTGAGACAGTTATTGATAAAACAGCTGTCGCGCAAAAATAAAGTAGTAATGAGTGGACAATATATACATTGTCCACTCATTACTATAATTTTTATTATTGTTCTTTGTTCCCATCTTGAGAACCGCCTTCACCACCTGCGCCTTTCTTATCAGATCCACCTTTTTCGGCTTTTTGTACACCTTTACTAATGATGTCAATCATCTTAGCTTGGAAGAGTGGACTTTCGGCAGTTTCAGTTAGTACTTGCTGTAAATATTGACGATATTCTTTACTCTTCATTGTTTGTAACATAATTTTCTCTACTTCAGGATTTTTCATAATCTCTATAACACCTGATTGGTATTCAGGATCTTTTAGTAAAGTTTTCATTAAGTTTGTTTGTTCTTTTCCCATACTTTTAGCAAATTTCGATGAGAACTCAGGGTCTTTAAAGAGCTTTTCCCAGAATTGTTGCCCTTTTTCAGATACCAGTGCATCTTCAATCGTTTTCTTTACTACTGTTTCATCTAGTATGAGTGCTTGTTTCATTTTTTCATCAGTTAATACATCTTGGATCGCTTTTTTTCCTTGATCGGTTTTTAAAATATCAACAATCATTTTTTTTGTTTGATCATAATCAAGTTCGGATTTTGCTTCTTTTTCTTGTGCACATGCCGCTAGTGCTATAAATAGAAAAGAAGAAATCAAAACGAGCAGCATCCGTTTCATAAGTTGGAGCTCCTTTCAACAAAGTTCTCTTTTTTTAATATAAATCTCTTTAAGGAATTTATACATTAACATGGCTAGCTTTTTGAAATTGTCATTGTTACAATTTAATTAGAAATATAAGAATAATGGGGGATGTGTTGTGAATAGCCGCAAGTGGGTACGACTATTTTTTACGACGTTGTTTCTTGGTGGGATTAGCACAGTCTTTATTGGTTTTGTTTTAGAGTGGGACAAGTACGCTAAATTTTTTCAAAATTTCGACGGAAAAGAGATTTTAGCAATTTCCTTTTGGTTGATGGGCGTAGGGTTTATTTTTAGTGTTATAAGTCAAATGGGGTTCTTTGCGTATTTAACGATCCATCGTTTTGGATTAGGGATGTTTCGGTCATCTTCTTTATGGAATACAGTGCAACTGTTCTTTATTGCGTTCGTATTATTTGATTTCGTTTATTTAAGGTCAGTACTTGTTGCAAATGGGGAAGTTTCATTAGGGAATAACATACTTGTTGCTGGGATGTTATTTGTGTTTGGGGCAATTGTCGCTTATATAAAGAGTAAAGAAACGAATAAAAAAGCATTTGTTCCCGCTCTGTTCTTTATGGTTGTTGTAACAATTCTTGAATGGGTACCAGCGCTCCGGATTAATGATACAGATTGGTTATATTTAATGGTGATACCACTTTTATTATGTAATTCATATCAGTTACTTGTATTGCATCGTTTAATTGGACAAAAGAGTAAGTCAGCTTAATGAGGAGAGGGGATTTTTAATTATCCAGATTCTTATCGTCTGTAAATGCTAGGATAAAAAAGCTCTGCTATCTTAACAAAAGATAGCAGAGCTTTTTATGTGTGAAGGACCGTGTAGAAAGGAACTACTTAATATCTTCACTTTTTGTACTTGTGTTGGAAATAAGTTGTGATACAGATGTTTGTTCATATCCGTCGCTCTTTAATTTTTGTAAGAGTAATGGTAAAGCCTTATTTGTTTGAAGGGCAGAATCAGAAGCATGTAATAAGACGATATCTCCACCCTTTAAATTGCTAGAGACTGTGGAAATGATTTTATTTACGCCGGGATTTTTCCAGTCATTTGAATTGTTACTCCAATGAACGATGGTGTATCCGAGTGATTCCGCTATTTTAAGAGTTGTTTTGTTAAAATCGCCACTAGGTGGACGTAATAGCTTGACTTGTTTTACGCCAAGTTTCGTAAAAACATCTTGTGCCCGCAAAAGATCTCGTCGTATTTCATTTGCTTCTAGTGAATTGTAGGATGTGTAATTATAGCCCATACTACCAATCTCATGTCCATCTTTCATGATGCGTTCGACAATATCAGGGTGTCTTTCAGCCCATGCAGCAGAGAGAAAGAAGGTTGCATTCTTAATTTCTCTTTCTTTGAGTGTATTAAGGATTGGAATAGCTTTTTTGTCCCCCCAACTAATGTCAAACGTGAATGCAACTTGTTTTTTTGCAGTGTCCCCTTTGTAAATCACTTTAGGGCCAGTAGCAGTTGAAAAAGCAGATTCATGTGAATATGTTTTTAAAAAGAGTAGCCATGCTGTAAATAAGGAAAGTACGATTATTAAGCTAATGTGTTTAAATGTTCTTTTACTCGTAATAAAAAAGAAAAACATAATATTACGCCCCTTTGTCCAATCCTTTTCAGTTACATATATGCTTTAAATTAAAAAAAGAGAACAAGGGATTAATATCGTAAGTGGTGGATATAATGAGTGATAGAATTTTGTTTTTTGATGATACATTATTGATAATTGAAAATGAGTGGGGCGTTTATAGGTACACGTAAGGAGTTATTGGGGTGATAATTTGCTTGGGATTATGTTGACGAAGGAAGAGAAAAAAGAAATGGAATACATACTGAAGAGAGAGTTAGAGGAACTTTTATTTGATTTTGAAGATGAGCGTATACATAGCGTTGTAAAAAAGGCGATGGAAGAAAGGTATAAAATCATTTTTTGTTTATTTCGGAGAGTTGCTAATAGGGAAGAATGTATTCGTTATGTAAGAAAAAGAATTTTTTATTAAAAAGTATTGACGTTAAGAATAAGTATATGATAAATTAATAAACGTCGCTGATGCAGAAACGCAGAAAACGGCAAAAAAGAAATTGAAAAACTTAGTTGACATCGAAAAATGAAGATGTTAACATAAGGAAGTCGCAAATGAGCGACCAAGTAGTTCTTTGAAAACTGAACGAAACAAACAACGTGAACGTCAATTTTTATTTTTAGATGCTAGACAAACTAACTTTATTGGAGAGTTTGATCCTG
>NZ_JBIYCZ010000020.1:0-95187 GCF_044908245.1 Bacillus sp. RC242 | reverse complement strand
GCAGAGAGGTCACACCCGTTCCCATACCGAACACGGAAGTTAAGCTCTCTAGCGCCGATGGTAGTTGGGACCTTGTCCCTGTGAGAGTAGGACGTTGCCAGGCTTATATTATTCCGCAGTAGCTCAGCGGTAGAGCTATCGGCTGTTAACCGATCGGTCGTAGGTTCGATTCCTACCTGCGGAGCCATTATGCTTCCATAGCTCAGCTGGTAGAGTACTTCCATGGTAAGGAAGAGGTCACCGGTTCAAGCCCGGTTGGAAGCTTGGGAAAAGTTTTTGTTTTTTTTTTGGCCCGTTGGTCAAGTGGTTAAGACACCGCCCTTTCACGGCGGTAACACGGGTTCGAATCCCGTACGGGTCACCACTTTTGGAGGATTAGCTCAGCTGGGAGAGCACCTGCCTTACAAGCAGGGGGTCGGCGGTTCGATCCCGTCATCCTCCACCATATATTTTTAAATGTCGGAGGGGTAGCGAAGTGGCTAAACGCGGCGGACTGTAAATCCGCTCCTTTGGGTTCGGCAGTTCGAATCTGCCCCCCTCCACCATTTTCTTTAAAATAACCTGAGAGGGTTTATTTTTTTGAAAAGATAACCATACTAGTAAATATTAATGGGCTATAGCCAAGCGGTAAGGCAACGGACTTTGACTCCGTCATGCGCTGGTTCGAATCCAGCTAGCCCAGCCATTTACGAGCCATTAGCTCAGTTGGTAGAGCATCTGACTTTTAATCAGAGGGTCGAAGGTTCGAATCCTTCATGGCTCACCATTTTCGCGGAAGTAGTTCAGTGGTAGAATACAACCTTGCCAAGGTTGGGGTCGCGGGTTCGAATCCCGTCTTCCGCTTAATTACTAAGGGGCCTTAGCTCAGCTGGGAGAGCGCCTGCCTTGCACGCAGGAGGTCAGCGGTTCGATCCCGCTAGGCTCCATATAAATAGGGAAAGCTTACATCAAATGATGTAAGCTTTTTTTGTGTTTAAATTTCACTCAAAAAGGAAACTTTTCCGTATATCGTTTAAAATGAAAAAAAGGGATTGAATAAGGGGGGGATAATTATGAAAGTTGTCATTGCATCGGATTCATATAAAGAAAGCCTGAAAGCTATAGAGGTATGTGAAGCTATTGAAAGGGGCTTTGCAGCAGTTTTTCCTAAAGCAGAGTACGTTAAAGTACCAATTGGAGATGGAGGTGAAGGAACGGTCGAATCTCTTGTTGGTGCTACAATGGGGGAAATTATATCACTTAATGTGACAGGGCCGCTTGGAGAGAGCGTGCAAGCCTATTATGGTATGTCTAAGGATAGGGAGACAGCATTTATTGAAATGGCGGCAGCATCAGGATTACAACACGTTTCAATTGAAAAGAGAAACCCACTTATTACAACGACAAAAGGGACAGGCGAACTGATATTACATGCATTAGATCAAGGAGCTAAACACATTATTTTAGGGCTTGGAGGAAGTGCTACAAATGATGGTGGGGCAGGTATGTTGTCTGCTTTAGGCGTAGAGTTTATTAATAGGAAAGGTGAAGTAATTGAGCCCTCTGGAGGAACATTACATTTGATTACTGCTCTTAACCTTTCTCGTATGGATACACGTTTGAAGGATATAAAGCTAGAAGCAGCATGTGATGTCGACAATCCATTAGTTGGACCAAAGGGAGCGTCTTTTGTATTTGGGAGACAAAAGGGTGCGAATGTAGAGATGATGAAAGAGCTAGACGGGAATTTAAAACATTATGCTAATATACTTAAACAGTACGTATCTTTTGATGTGTCCCTAATACCTGGTACAGGGGCAGCTGGAGGAATGGGAGCTGCTATTGTTGCAGTGCTAAAGGGACAGTTAAGAAAAGGGATTGAAATTGTATTAGATTATACAAATTTTGATAAGTGTATAGAGGGTGCCGATCTTATTGTAACTGGTGAGGGAAGAATAGATGAACAAACAGCTTATGGAAAAGCTCCTGTTGGTGTCGCGAAGCGGGCGAAATGTCGTCATATTCCTGTAATTGCTATTGGTGGATCTGTATCCTCGAATTATACGACTGTTTACGAAAAGGGAATTGATGCAGTGTTTAGTATTACGGCTAGCCCAATGACATTAGAAGAAGCATATAAAGCGGCAGAAGAGAATATCGAAATGACAGCAAAAAATATTGCAGCAGTGTGGAAACTAGCATCAAAAAAACGCTTCTAAATGTAGAAGTGTTTTTTTATCCAGTTATTTGAGGGTATCTTGTGTAATCCTAGGTGGTGATGGAGAAAAGCACTGATAAAAATATTAGCTGATAGAAAAGTTAGTTGGTTCATTAAGTTAACTTTATACATAGAATGGTTTAAAAATTGGGATTTTAACGTAAATATAAGTGAATAAAATGTATATCCATGCAGAAAAATGTCGAGTTGAGTCAGACTATATAAAAGATTTAAAATATTTAGTGAAGGCATAAAAGGGGGATACTATCTATGAAAAAAGAAATCTCAGTTATTGGAGTTCCAATGGATTTAGGACAGATGCGTCGTGGGGTTGATATGGGACCAAGCGCGATCCGTTATGCAGGGGTAGTTGAAAGAATTGAACAAATTGGATATGACGTAAAAGATATGGGAGATATATGTATAGAGAGAGAAAAAGAAGTAGATGAAAATACAAAATTACGAAACCTTACTCAAGTTGCAACTGTATGTAACGAACTAGCGACTAAGGTTGATCATATTATAGAAGAAGGTCGTTTTCCACTTGTATTGGGCGGCGATCATAGTATTGCTATCGGTACGTTAGCTGGTGTGGCGAAACATTATAAAAATTTAGGTGTTATTTGGTATGATGCACACGGTGATTTAAATACAGAAGAGACTTCACCATCTGGAAATATTCACGGTATGTCACTTGCTGCAAGTTTAGGATATGGACATTCTTCACTTGTAGACTTATACGGGTCATATCCAAAGGTGAAGAAAGAGAACGTTGTAATTATCGGTGCACGTGCATTAGATGAAGGAGAAAAGGACTTTATTCGTGAAGAAGGCATTAAAGTATTCTCAATGCATGAAATTGATCGTATGGGTATGACGGCTGTTATGGAAGAAACAATTGCGTATTTATCTCATACTGACGGTGTTCATTTATCATTAGATTTAGATGGGCTTGATCCTCATGACGCACCAGGAGTTGGAACACCTGTAATTGGTGGTCTATCGTATCGTGAAAGCCACCTAGCGATGGAAATGTTAGCAGAAGCTGATATTGTTACATCTGCTGAATTTGTTGAAGTAAATACGATTTTAGATGAGAGAAATAGAACAGCAACAACAGCGGTTGCTTTAATGGGTTCTTTATTCGGTGAAAAACTAAAATAAATGTAAGAAAAGCAACTGAGAAGTTGCTTTTTTTATTTGAAAATAGGCGTATAATAATGACTTATATTATACTGTAGGATAAGAAAGTTTGACATCTTACCAATTTAAGCTAAAGGGGGGCGTTTGTAATTGTCGTTTGGTTCATGTATGGTATAATTAACTAGTTGTTGGAAATACATACAGATAGAGCATAAAATAATATTTCAATATATGGATAGAATTGCTCGTAAGTAGGAGGAAGGGTTAGCATGCCTTTTGAAGATACGACCATTTTGAAATATCTTAGTACGGCATTAGATATTGCTGTTGTATGGTTTATTATATATAAGCTAATTCTTATAATTCGGGGCACGAAGGCTGTGCAACTTTTAAAAGGTATTACAGTTATTATTGTCGTCCGGATGATTAGTATTTTACTTGAATTGCATACGCTATATTGGCTAACGGAACAAGTATTAACGTGGGGATTTTTAGCCGTTATTATTATCTTCCAGCCAGAATTGAGAAGAGCACTTGAGCAGCTAGGACGGGGTAGCTTATTTTCGCGTGTGGGAAATCAGGGGGAAGATGAACCTGAAATTGTTGCAACAGCGATAGCTAAAGCAACGGAATATATGGGAAAACGTAGAATTGGTGCACTAATTACTTTGTCAAAAGAGACTGGGATGGATGATTATGTAGAAACGGGTATTCCGCTAAATGCAAATGTATCATCGGAATTACTCATTAATATTTTTATCCCTAATACCCCTCTTCATGATGGAGCAGTAATTATGCAGGGAAGTACAATTAAAGCAGCAGCATGTTACCTTCCTTTATCAGAAAGCCCATTTATTTCTAAGGAGTTAGGAACTAGGCATCGCGCTGCAATGGGAGTTAGTGAAGTCACCGATAGTATTACAGTAGTTGTGTCGGAAGAAACAGGCCAAATTTCTTTAACGAAAAACGGTGAGTTACATCGTGATTTGAAGACAGAACAGCTAAAGGATATGTTGTTAGCTGAATTTAGTGGGAACGAAAAAACGACTTCTTCGTCTTTATGGAATTGGAGGAGAAAGCGTCATGGATAAGTTAATGGAGAATCATTGGTTTTTAAAAGGAATCTCATTACTATTGGCGTGTATGCTTTTTATGTCAGCAACTTTAACTGAAAAAAATACGACATCGAGTATATTACCTTTCGTAAATGAAACGAAAGAAACATTAACTGATTATCCTATTACCCTTAAGTATGATGAAGAGAAATATATTGTAAGTGGTATTCCAGCAGGTGGAGTCAAGGTGAAGTTGGAAGGCCCAAAATCAGCAGTTGCTACAGCAAAAGCAAAAAAACAATTTGATATATCAGTTGATTTGCGAGATAGTCAAAAAGGAACTTATGAAGTTTCTTTAAAAGCGAACGGGCTTCCAGATGATGTGAAGGGGACAGTTCAGCCAGCAACAATTAAAGTCACTCTTCATGAAAAAGCGAAAAAGTATGTTCATGTAGATTTAAAATTATCAAATGAAGACCAGATGCCAGCAGGTGCTACCATTGAGAAATCAAGTATTAAGCCTGACACTGTTGAAGTAGTTGGAACAAAAGAAGAAATAGAAAGTATTTCATCTGCTAAGGCATATATAGATTTAAAAGGTGTTAATAAAACAGTTACAAAAACAGCAGACGTTACATTATACAATAAAGAAGGAAAACGTTTAAATGTAAAAACAAGTCCATCTAAAATAAGTGTAACGGTGAATGTAGCGACACAAGCTACAGCAAATAATGTCGAAAAAACAGTTCCTTTAACATATTCGAAAAAAGGGAATCTACCAGAAGGTTTAGCTGTTACAAATATTAGTGTTGAACCAAAAGAAGTAACGATAGCAGGTCCAAAAGACATTTTGGATAATATACAATCTATAGAGGGGGTCGAGGTAGATCTTAGTCAATTGACGGATTCTACAACATTCGATGCCTCTGTTTTATTGCCAAAAGGTGTAACAAGTGCAAAACCAAATCAAGTGAAGGTTTCCATAGGGGTACAAAAGGTAAAACAAACGAAAAGTAAAACTATTGATGGTATCCCGATTCAAAAAAGTGGAATTCCGAATGATGTTACTGCGCAGCTACTTTCGCCACAAGATGGAAAGATAAGCGTTGATATTTCAGGAGAAGCAAGTATAGTAGATAAAATAACAGTTGCTCAACTAACAGCGGCGATTAATCTGCAAAATGTATCTCCGGGGACGAAAGATGTTTCTATTCAAGTGAGTGGTCCTGGTAATATTTCGATAGAAGCAAAACAAAAAAGTGCTAAAGTCACAATTGTGAAGAAAGAAAAGCCGGATAAAGAAGTACAGGGTAATATTGAACAACCAGATTCAAAAAACAATCAAGAAAATCAAACTGAAAAACCAAAAAATCCTGAACCTAATCCAGAAAAGGATCAGGAAAAAGAAAAAGACAAAGAAAAAGAAAATGGCCAAGAAACGAGCCAAGAACCAACAGTAGATAATCAAAAAGAGCACGAAAAAGGAGCGAATAATAATGGGTAAATATTTTGGTACAGACGGAGTACGTGGGGTTGCAAATAAGGAATTAACACCTGAATTAGCTTTTAAAATAGGACGTTTTGGCGGCTATGTATTAACAAAAGATACAGATCGTCCAAAAGTAATTATTGGCCGTGATACACGTGTATCTGGACATATGCTAGAAGGAGCTTTAGTAGCAGGCCTATTATCAACTGGAGCGGAAGTAATGCGCCTTGGTGTTATTTCTACACCAGGTGTGGCTTATTTAACAAAAGCTTTAGGGGCGCAAGCAGGTGTTATGATCTCTGCATCTCATAACCCAGTACAAGATAATGGAATTAAGTTCTTCGGTTCAGATGGATTTAAATTAACAGATGAGCAAGAAGCAGAAATTGAAGCGTTATTAGACAAAGAAGTTGATGAGCTACCACGTCCAACAGGTACTAACCTTGGACAAGTGAGTGATTACTTTGAAGGTGGACAAAAATATTTACAATACATTAAACAAACTGTAGAGGAAGATTTCTCTGGTTTACATATTGTTTTAGATTGTGCACATGGTGCTACATCTTCTTTAGCTCCATATTTATTTGCAGATTTAGAAGCTGATATTTCAACAATGGGAACTTCACCGAACGGTATGAATATTAACGCCGGAGTAGGTTCTACGCATCCAGAAGTATTAGCTGAATTAGTAAAAGAAAAAGGTGCTGACATTGGTCTTGCTTTTGATGGTGACGGAGACCGTTTAATCGCAGTAGACGAAAAAGGAAACATCGTTGATGGCGATCAAATTATGTTTATTTGCGCGAAGTATATGAAAGAAACTGGTCAATTGAAACATAATACAGTTGTTTCAACAGTTATGAGTAACTTAGGTTTCTACAAAGCGCTTGAAGCAAACAATATTACAAGTGATAAAACAGCAGTTGGTGATCGCTACGTAATGGAAGAGATGAAACGTGGTGGATATAACCTGGGCGGAGAACAATCAGGTCATATTATCTTACTTGATTACATTACAACTGGTGATGGAATGTTAAGTGCACTTCAACTTGTAAATATCATGAAAATGACGAAAAAACCATTATCTGAGCTTGCAGGCGAGATGACAAAATTCCCACAATTACTAGTAAATGTTCGTGTAACAGATAAGAAACTAGCACTAGAAAATGAGAAAATTAAAGAAATTATTCGTGTTGTAGAGGAAGAAATGAACGGAGACGGTCGTATTCTTGTTCGTCCATCTGGAACAGAACCACTTATTCGTGTAATGGCAGAAGCACCGACACAAGAAATTTGTGATGGGTATGTACATCGTATTGTAGAAGTTGTGAAAGCTGAAGTTGGCGTTGAATAATTAGCCGATTTTATTTAAAAGGAGCACAAAAAGTGCTCCTTTTTCATATTTTTTATAGACAATGAAAAAAATTTCATTGACGATTTATATTGTTTGTTATACGATGGTCTTGTTCTTTTTCTCAAAGGAAATATTGTAAATTATAAAAGCGCCAGAACTACAAGTAGTGTAGTTGACGAGGTGGAGTTTATCGAGATTTCGGCGGATGACTCCCGGTTGTTCATCACAACCGCAATCTTTTACTTAAAACATTAAGGTGACTTAGTGGACAAAGGTGAAAGTGTGATGAGAGAAGAGGAACGGATGAATACTAGCTGTATAAGTATATACGGACTTTAACCCAATCGAGAGGAAGGTGAAAGCCGTTACAAGCTTACAGGGCTAGCAATATGTAATCCGTTTTTTAGTATAAATAAAAATGGTATCGGACTATGTCGTTACATGTTCGCAGAGCAGTGTAAGCATTTGTAACGGCGACTAAACATGTGTGGAATCGTAGGATTTATTGGAGAGCAAGATGCAAAGGAAATTTTATTAAAAGGTTTAGAAAAGCTAGAATATCGCGGATATGATTCAGCAGGTATTGCAGTACAAGCAGAGAACGGTGTTATTGTATACAAAGAAAAAGGCCGTATTGCAAAACTTCGCGAAGTCGTAGAAGAGAATGTAGCAGCAAGCGTGGGAATCGGTCACACACGCTGGGCTACACACGGTGTTCCAAGCAAATTAAACGCGCATCCGCATCAAAGTACATCAAAACGTTTTACACTAGTTCATAACGGTGTAATTGAAAACTATGAATTAGTGAAAAAAGAATATTTACAAGATGTAACGTTCGTAAGTGAAACAGATACAGAAATTATCGTGCAGCTTATGGAACAACAAGTAAGTACAGGACTAAGTGTAGAAGATGCGTTCCGAAAAACGTTATCTCTTTTACATGGTTCTTACGCAATCGGACTACTTGATGCTGAAAATCCAAACATGATTTATGTTGCTAAAAACAAAAGCCCGCTATTAGTAGGTGCTGGTGATAACTTTAATGTTATTGCAAGCGACGCTATGGCGATGTTACAAGTTACAGATCAATTTATCGAGTTAATGGATAAAGAAATGGTAATCGTAACAAAAGAAAGCATTACAATTAAAAACTTACAAGGTGAAACGATTGAACGTGCACCGTTTACAGCGGAATTAGACGCAAGTGATATTGAAAAAGGAACGTATCCTCATTTCATGCTAAAAGAAATCGACGAGCAACCACTTGTAATCCGTAATATTATTCAAAAGTACCAAGATGAAAATGGCGGAATTGAATTAGATCAAGATATCCGTAACGCAATTTTAGATAGCGATCGCATTTACATCATTGCATGTGGAACAAGTTATCATGCAGGTCTTGTTGGAAAGCAATTCATTGAGAAATTTGCGAAAGTACCAGTTGAAGTACATGTAGCAAGTGAATTCTCTTACAACATGCCATTATTAACAGAAAGACCATTCTTCATTTACATTTCACAAAGTGGTGAAACAGCTGATAGCCGTGCAGTACTTGTGCAAACAAATGAAATGGGTCATAAAGCATTAACAATTACAAACGTACCTGGTTCTACGCTTTCTCGTGAAGCTGATTATACACTTCCTTTATATGCAGGACCAGAAATCGCAGTTGCATCGACGAAAGCATACACAGCACAGCTTGCAGTACTTTCAATCTTAGCGGCTGACATTGCAAAAGCAAAAGGTGAGGTTCTTGATTTCGATTTAACACATGAATTAGGACTTGTAGCAAATGCAATGGTAGTACTTTGTGATCAAAAAGAAGAGATGGACGCATTAGCAAAACAATTTTTAGCAACAACGCGTAACTGCTTCTTCATCGGACGTAGCGTAGACTTCTTCGTAGGTTTAGAAGGTGCGTTAAAACTAAAAGAAATCTCTTACATCCAAGCAGAAGGATTTGCTGGAGGAGAATTAAAACACGGTACAATCGCCTTAATCGAAAACGGTACACCAGTTATCGCCCTTGCTACACAAGAGCACGTAAACCTTGGAATTCGTGGTAACGTGAAAGAAGTAGTAGCACGCGGAGCTAACCCATGTATCATTTCAATGAAAGGCTTAGAAATGGAAGGAGACAGCTTCGTATTACCAGCTGTACACGAAGCACTAGCACCGCTAGTAGCAGTTATTCCATTCCAACTTATCTCATACTACGCAGCGCTTCACCGCGAATGTGACGTTGATAAGCCACGTAACTTAGCTAAATCTGTTACTGTTGAGTAGGAGATTGGTAGAGTAACTAGATTATTGTAAATTTAAAATAAAGTCACGACATTTATAAAAAAGTTGTGAAGCTTTGCCCCTTTGGATATGATTATCTAAAGGGGCATTTTTGTGTCGAAAAAAAAGAACATCTAAAATCGATAAGTGGATTAAAGAGGGGCAAGGAACTGGCAGTGGGATTTAAAAAGTATAAAAACCGGCAGACAACATGAGGTTTTATCGAATTTGGGACGGAACTACTTTTATTTAACTGAATTTTCTGTTGTTTTTTCGGATATTCGTTGATGGAAAAAAACCACTGATTAAAGTTTCACTTTATTGAACAAATTAGATTACTAGACATTACGAGGGGGTTTATTAATGAAGGTGAAAGAAAAAACATATTTAAGTATAGAAGAGATTATTTCATTACCAACCTTATCAAGTACAAACATAAGTGACGATGGCAAAAATGTAGCATTTGTTAAGAAGACAGCTAACTGGAAAGACAATACATATAGGAATCATATATGGATATATGAAAAAGATAAGGAGCAGAGTTACCCATTAACAACTGGGGATATAGACAGTATACACCCATTATGGTCCCCAGATTCTAGGGATATCGCATACCTTAGCCCAGTTGGTGAGGGGGATAATAAGAAAAATCAAATCTTTGTTAAGTCAATAGATGGTTATAGTGAGTTACAAATTACTGATGAGGAAGAAGGGGTCAGTACATTCAAATGGGAGCCTACTGGTAAAGGTTTTTATTATGTTGCACAGTCAAAAGAATGTGAGGAAATAAAGAAACGTAAAGAGCTATATGGGGACTTCCAACATGCAGGTAAGGAACATCGGAATAATTGTTTATATTACATTGAAATAGAAAAAGTGATACAAAATGATAAAGAGGAGCGAGAGGTTAGCGGTGTTTATCAATTAACTGAGGGTAAGGATTTTTATATACATAACTTTGATATTTCAAATGATGGGAAAAAGGTTGTATTTATGGCTACGCCAAGCCTAAGCGATTATATGAATGGTGATCTATACATATTAGATATTGAAGTTGGCAAACTACAAAAAATGAATATAGATAAGTTGTTAGGAGAGAGCGTTTGCTTTTCTCCTGAGGGCAGCAAAATATGTTACTCAGCAAGCATAAGGGAGAAGGAGTACTATAAGACTCATATACAAGACAGTACATTAGAGATATATGATATGAATAATGGAGAGCTAATTCGACCTTTACTAGATTTTGATAGTACGGTTATGCCATTACAGTGGACAGCTAAAGGAATTTTAATTAGATGGCAGGATAAAACGAATTACCTCACTGGCTTGCTATCTGAGGATGGCACTGTAGAAATGTTAAGTGAAAACGTAGATGGCTTTATAATGGATGCTTCTATAACAAGGGATGGAAAACATATATCCTATAATAAAGCTATTACAAATGAAACCTTTGAAATCTATTTAGACGATAAAAAAATAACGAATGAAAATATCTTTTTCGAAGGAAAGCTTAAAAGTAATAGAGAAATAATCTCATGGAAAAGTAGTGATGGTCTTGAAATAGAGGGTGTTTTATCAACTCCAGTAGAGTTTGACGCAAATGGAAAATATCCCTTATTAGTAGTAATCCATGGTGGACCAGCTTGGGCATCCTTTCCGATATTTTCAGACTGTTTTAATGAGAAATATCCGATTGAACAGTTTGTTGAAAAAGGCTTTATCGTTTTAGAGCCAAACTATAGGGGAAGTTCTGGTTATGGTAATGAATTTTTAAAAGCAAACTATAGAAAACAGGGAATTGCTGACTATGATGATGTTATATCTGGAGTGGATAAACTAGTTGAGAAAGGGATGGTAGATAAAGATAGAGTAGGAGTTATGGGATGGAGTAACGGAGGATATATATCAGCCTTCTGTTCTACGTTTAGTAATAGATTTAAAGCTATTTCAGTTGGGGGCGGAATTACTAACTGGAGTACCCATTATGTAAATACAGATATCCCTTACTTTATTAGAATGCATTTAGGAAATACTCCATGGAATGATCCAGATATATATACAAAAACATCGCCAATGACATATATTAAATCAGCCTGTACGCCCACCTTAATCCAACATGGCGAAAAGGATGCAAGAATTCCAACTCTAAACGCATATGAGCTATATCAAGGATTAAGGGATATGGAAGTGGATGCAGAATTAATTATATTTAAAGGAATGGCATATAGTTCTGACCAGCCCGGAATGAATGTGGCTATTATGAAGCAGAATTTGATGTGGTTTTCACACTATATTCTTGGAGAAAGTATGAAAGATTTTAGGGTTTTATAATGGATATCCTCACAGGATACATAAGGATGAAACAGTCTTCATAAGGAGGGCTGTTTTCATATTTAGCTTGTGATTGTAGCTCTTGCTTCTGGTTCATCTGCAAGTATACGTATTATTAGATTTTCAGATAGCTAAACGTTATAAGGTAACTTATAACGTTTATATAAATATAAATTACTTCTATAGATAAGTTTGTATTATATCCAATTGTGAATAGTTTAGGTAATCTATTGTATATCAAAAAACCGAAATCTGATTGTAGATTTCGGTTTCACTTTATGTGAGAGAATGATTGTGTTTCTTATTAGCTTATATTTAAAAGATGAACTGTTCTTATGCAGTCTTATTTAATTTATATGCTTCACGGTTATTTTTTTTGAAAAGTTTTGGGAAAACATAACCATCTAATCCAATACGTCCAGCATTATGTCCTGCAACTAAAATGAACATAGTTAAAATAAGCAGGTTTGGGTTTACACTAACAGTTCCGCTTAATAAAAATGAAAGGTTCATTATGATGCCGAAAAATGCAGCTGTTTTTGTTAATCCACCTAAAATCAAACCTAGCCCTATTAAAATTTCTCCCCATTGAACTAAAAAGCTAAATAGGTCTGCGTTTGGAAGAACAAAATGTTGAAGAAAATCTGCCCACCAACCTTGTACTGCAGGGTGGTCACCTGATGCTTGAGCGATAGCTCCTTTTAGAAAACCACTTGCGTCAAAAGATTGTCCAAAAACTTTTCCTATTCCAGCAGCAAGCCATGCATATCCTATGTAAAGTCGTAAAAATAATAATATGAAAGTAGCGCGTTTATCAGTTCTTAAAAAATTGATAACCATTGAAATCCCTCCAATGTATTGTATTTACATGTTTATTATATATCCATTGTGAATAGATTCACAATGGATATAATGTGAACAAAAATTATGATTTTTCATTTGTACATAAAGTATTTGGAAATTTATTTTTTGGAGGATGAACAATAAATGAGGGATGGGAGCTTTCCACTAAAATAGATAGCTCCCATAGTAAATAGATTAATGCACGTTCTTTTAACTAGTTACTATTAGTTTATCTTTTCTTTATTATTTCTCTGGTTTTATATAAGGAACTACTTGCGCAGTAGCTCCTACAGAGGCACCGCGAATAAAGCCTTGGTTTTCTAACGCCTTAAAATTCTCTGTTTTCCCGGTTAGCATGACACCTAAAATTTTCACTTGATCAAAGGGTTTGTTTTTGTTTGATTTTAAAAACTTCTGAATGCCTTCATCATGTCCATCGTCATCGTATTGTTTAAGTGAATCAACGAACTCTTTGTACGCTTCTTCAGGGGACTTATCTGGATTGAATCCGTAAACCGGCATACCAGCAGGCCCTTTACTTTCATCTCCAATTGGTGATGTCATATATAGCCATACAATGTTTAAGGTATCTGGAATTTTTTCTTTAATTTCTTGTAATGTATAGGGTTGATTGAATGAGAGAGCAACTTCTGCATCTTCTTTTATAGCCCCTTTCGCTAGTAATAGTTTGAACACTTCCTCTCCTAAACTGATAAGATAGGAGGTCAATATATTTTCTTTTCCCATCACTTTTCCTCCCTACACTTATACAACGGATAGGTAATGATAAATGTATACACTTTAAATTTAAATAAGTTATTAACTATGGTTTATAGTATAGGATACTTCATAAACAGGAATAGATATTTTATTTGTTGGAATATTAAATCCCTAATGTTAAAATGGAATGTGGAGATATATGGAAAGGAGACAAAGACTGGATATGTGTACGAACTTGTAATGATTAGAAACTAGATAGATAAATTTTTCTCTCGTAAGTGAGGGTTTATTTAACTGTCTGTAAATCATTCAAGGATTGCATATTTGGCTTGTACATCCCTTTTGTAAAGATAATGCGTAGGGAAATTTATATCTCTTATATAAAATATGCGTCCTTTAAACTTGGAGGAGTATAGTATGAATCAATTAAAAAATAAAGTAGCTGTGGTTACAGGTGTTAGTCATCTAGATGGTATTGGAGCAGCGATTTGTAAAGAATTAGCTGAAGCAGGATACGATGTCTTTTTTACGTACTGGACGAATTACGATAAAGAGATGCCTTGGGGCGTTGATCCAAAAGAACAAATACAATTAAAAGAAGAGCTGATAAAGAACGGTGTTGAAGTATCAAGTATGGAGTTAGATTTAACTCGGAATGATGCGCCGGAACAACTTATAAATAAAGTTACTGAACAAATGGGGTACCCTGATATATTAATTAATAACGCAGCATATTCTACGAATAATGATTTCTCTAATTTGACTGCTGAAGAGTTAGATAAACATTATATGGTAAATGTTCGCGGCACTACATTGTTAAGTAGTAAGTTTGCCCAAGGATTTGATAAAAAATCTGGTGGTAGAATTGTGAATATGACGTCGGGACAATTTAAAGGGCCTATGGCTGGAGAATTAGCGTATGCAACGACGAAGGGAGCTATTGACGCTCTCACTAGTACGTTAGCAGCAGAAGTGGCTCATTTAGGGATAACGGTTAATGCGATTAATCCAGGTCCAACTAATACGGGATGGATGACTGAAGAGATAAAGCGCGGGTTAACACCGATGTTTCCTTTTGGCAGAATTGGTGAACCAAAGGATGCAGCAAGGCTTATTAAGTTTTTAGTGAGTGAAGAAGCCGGGTGGATTACAGGACAAGTTATTCATTCAGAAGGTGGATTTAAGAGATAAATTTATAAATAAAAAGAAGGTATCTCATTTTAGTGAGATACCTTCTTTTTAATCTTTCTTTAATCTTCGTGCAACACCATTCCCTAAAGACTGTAATCCTTGAACGAGGATAATCAAAATAAAGACTGTTGCATACATTACTTCAGGTTCGTAGCGTAAATGCCCGAATCGATATGCTAAATCACCAAGGCCGCCAGCACCTACAAGTCCAGCCATTGCTGTTGCACCGATTAAGCCGATCGTTGCGATTGTTAATCCAAGTACGAGAGACGGGCGAGCTTCTTTAACCATAACGTGCCAAATGATTTTTAAAGTAGAGACTCCCATTGCTTGATATGCTTCAATGACACCACGGTCCACTTCTAATAAAGCAGTTTCCATTAAACGGGCAATGTAAGGGGCTGTGAAGACAACAAGTGGTACGATAACACCTTGCACGCCAATGGACGTTCCCATTAGAAACTTTGTAAAAGGTAAAATGAAGAATAATAGAATGATAAACGGAAGAGAACGAATGATATTAATAACTGTATTAAGAATAGGATAGATAATTTTATTTTCTCGCTGTCCACCAGGTCTCGTTAAAACAAGTGTGACACCGAGTGGTAATGCAATAAGAATAGAGATAAGTAGTGAAATAGATGTCATTTGAAATGTTTGAATTGTTGCTTCCCATATTACGTTACCCCACTCATCCAAAAAGGACTTGTTTCCCATAATCTGTTCTACCTCCTTCTACGATGATCCCTTGTTCTTGTAAAAATGATAAGGCACGGTGTACTTCACTTTTTTCACCTTGCATATGAACGATCAGTTTTCCATATGCCTCATGTTTTAACTGCGTAATATTGCCTGATAAAATATTAGGATATACGTGGAAACGTTTTGTAGCGACAGCTAACGCTGGTTCTCCTGAAGCGGTTCCTATAAATGAAAGTGTTACGATTTCCCCGGTGCTTTGTAGTTCTTTCTGTACCTCTTCTGGAATTTTAGCTGCAAACGCGCTATTTACAAATTTCTTCGTTGTTACATGTTGTGGATCTGTAAAAATGTCCTTCACTGTTCCACTTTCAACGACAGATCCATGTTCCATTACAGCAACTTGGTCACAAATACGCTGGATGACATTCATTTCGTGTGTAATTAGCAAAATCGTAATTCCGATTTCTTCGTTGATCTTTAATAATAAATCAAGAATAGAATCGGTCGTTTCCGGATCTAATGCGCTCGTTGCTTCATCACTTAATAAAACTTCAGGCTCATGAGATAGTGCGCGAGCGATTGCTACACGTTGTTTTTGACCACCAGATAATTCACTTGGATAGGCATCTTTTTTATTAAAGAGATCAACAATGCGTAAATACTTTTCTACCCTTTTTTCAATTTCATTTTTGGGAAGACCAGATAGACGTAAGGGTAGTGCGATGTTTTCATAAACGGTAACGGTTTTAAGTAAATTGAATCCTTGAAAAATCATGCCGATTTTTTGTCTCGCTTTTGCGAGTTCTTTCGTCGATAAGGTTGTTAAATCTTGTTCGTTTATAATGATATTTCCTGTCGTTGGTTTTTCTAATAAATTTACACAACGAATTAATGTACTTTTACCAGCGCCGCTATATCCGATGATTCCAAATACTTCACCCTTTTTTACTTTAAGGGAAGTTGGTTTAAGGGCCTCAACATTCCCTTTTTTTGTTGAAAATACTTTGGAGATGTTTTTTAATTCAATCATTATAGTCAGCTCCTACCAAGACGGTAAAACAGAACCATCGAATTTTTTCTCAATGAAATCTTTTACTTCTTTAGATTGATAAGCTTTCTTTAATTTATTTACAACAGCATCATCTTTATTTTCAGTACGCACAACGACCCAGTTCACATATGGTGAATCTTTTCCCTCGCGGAAAATAGAATCTTTTGCTGGACTTAATTTTGCACCTAATGCAAAGTTTGTATTAATCGCAGCTGCCTTCACTTCACTTAGCTGCGTTGGTAATTGAGATGCCTCTAATTCAACAATCTTTAAATTTTTCGGATTTTCAATTACATCTTTTGCAGTCGCTTTTTCTGTAGCTTTTGGATCAACTTTTAAAACACCTGCTTTTTCAAATAGCTTTAAAGCACGCAACTCATTTGTTGGGTCATTTGGGACAGCAATTGCGTCACCCTCTTTTAATTCTTTTACATCTTTTAAGTTTTTAGAGTATATACCCATAGGGAATGTTACTGTGGAAAATACTTCAGTTAATTTCATATTACGTTCAGCTTTAAATACGTCTAAATAAGATTTTGTTTGGTAGCTATTTACATCGAGGCTTTTTTCATCTAAAGATACGTTTGGTGCTACATAATCATTAAATACCTTTATATCGATTTGGAGGCCATCTTTTGCTGCAACTTCTTTCACCTTTTCAAAAATTTGTTCATGCGGTCCGCCTGTTACACCGACAGTAATCTTTTTCTCATCTAATGCTTTTACCTCTTTATCAGAATTAGCACCACATGCACCTAACAATAATACAGCTCCGCTTACAATACTTAATAATACCTTTTTCATATATAATTCCCCCTTAATATACGTTCCAAAATAAAAAGCACCTCTCAAAAATAAGAGAGGTGCCGAATAGACGAAATAGGTTCCTCTCTTATCTTCCAAAACGAAAATCGTTCTGCAGGAATTAGCACCTTAGCTTATATGTTCTAAGCTCGGTTGCCGGGCATCATCGGGCCAGTCCCTCCGCCACTCTTGATAAGAGTATGTGTATGTAGTTTTTAAATATGGTACTAATAGTAAATCTTACAAAAAGAATTGTCAATGTTATTTTCTGAATATATTTTATTTTAAGGTAATAGAAACATTCCCTTTTTTATGTCCCTTTTCCACATACATATGAGCTTCAGCAATTTCTTCTAATCGGTAAGTTCTATCAATAACAGGCTTTAGTTTTTCCGTTTCGACTAGTTTTTTTAATAGAATCATATCCTCTTTACTTACCTTAGCCATCATTCCATTAACAGATACATATTTTCCATTGGGTGTTAATGTATTTGTACAAAGGGATTTTTTATACTTCCCAACTGCATCAAATATAATATCGTAGCATTTGCCTTGCTTAGTAAAATCTTCTTTCGTATAATCAATTACTTTATCAGCTCCTAAAGATTGCACGAGTTCAAAATTTGAATTACTACAAACAGCCGTAACGGTCGCGCCGAAATATTTAGCAAGTTGTACGGCGGCTGTTCCTACTGAACCAGATGCGCCATATATAAGTACTTGTTGCCCTTTTCTTATACGTCCTTTTCTCAGGAAGTGTAATGCTGAAGTTCCACCAAAAGGAATAACGGCAGCTTCTTCATACGTCACATTGGTAGGTTTTAATGATATCAATCCACTTTCATGTACACATGTATATTCTGCATAACCACCGACATTAAGCTCTGTTAATGCGAAAACTTGGTCTCCTTTTTTAAATTGAGTTACATCTGTTCCTATTTCTTCGATTTCACCAGATAGCTCCACGCCGAGTATAGGTTTTCTTGGTTTTTTTAAACCTAATATAATCCGCATAGGAATCCAAAATAAAAGGGGGCTATTAAAGCCGCGCATTCTACAATCTCCAGTCGTTACACTTGCTGCGTGAATTTTAACTAATACTTCATTCTTTTTTGGAGTAGGTTTCTCTATATCTTGAAGTTTGAGAACATTAGGCGGCCCATACTTTGTGCAAATAATTGCTTTCATAATGACCTCCTGAATTTAGTTGTTTTTATTTACATCATATTTAAGTATTTCTTTAAACATGTTGTTATTCGAGAAATAAAGTTAAATAGAAATATTAAAAAGTATATAGATTTCAAAGGAAAATAGATGATATCCTTTTGGAAAGGAGGAGAAATTATGAAAAAACTTATTTTAACTTCTAGTATGATCCTTGCAGTTATTTTAGGTGCAGGGTGTAGTAATGAGAAAACAACAAAGACTGATGAACCGAAAAAAGAAGCCATGCAGAAAGAAAAGGAATTAGCAGCGAAGGATGTTTTCAAGAAAACGAACGAAGCTTTTAAAAACGAAGAAAATGTAACGATGACATATGATGTAGGGATAAAAGCTGAGGGAACAGAGATGGATATATTAAAGGCTAAAATGCAATTAGAGCCAAAGACAAAGAATTCTCGTTCTGAAATGAATATTTCTGGTACAGATGTTGTAGTGTATACTGTGGATGGTAAAGTTGCTGGTGAGGTGAAAAACCCTAATACAGGAGAAGTTATATCTGTACCGGAGGAGCAATTAAATGCTGGCGGAATGAAAGCCACTCAAGATATTATAGATAATTTAGAAGTGCCAGCAGTAGTTTTAGATAAAATGAAGATGGAGAAAAGCGGAGATAAATATAAGCTGACGTTTATATTAAAAGGGCAAGAAACAGAGAGTATGTTAACTAGCATGGATGAAACGCAGAAGAAAATGCTACAAGCACAAAACGCAAAGATAGAAGAAGTGGATGCAGAATATATCATTACAAAAGATTTTAAATATGAATCAGCGAAGATAGATATGATTATGAGTAGTAATGGTAAGGATAAGGCACACATTATTACGAATGCAAAATATACATCGTACGAAAAGTTTGAGCCAATACAGCTGCCAGCAGCAAAGTAACAGTCTTGATGAGGGAGGGACCTAAAATAAAGGGTCTCTCTCTTTTTTGTTAATACCTTCTTCGTAGGAAAGTAGGTACAATATGAAGAGGAAGAACGTTAGAAGAGGAGAGTGCCATTTGAAAAAAAGAAAGATAGCAGTTGTTATTGTAGCGTATACAGTGTTGCTCGCGACATCTGTATATACATACAAAGGGCAACTGGATCATCCTATTATGAGTGATGTAGGGAAGTTGCTTCCAACGAAAATTAAACGGGTTGAAAATGCTGAGGATGAAAGTTCATTAAAAAAGTTAGTGCAAGATGCAAAAGTATCTGGAGAGAAGATTTCTATTGCAGGTATGCAACATAGCCAAGGCGGGCAGACATATTATCCGAACGGTACGATGCTTGATATGAAAGGATATAATGAAATATTAGAATTCGATCCGGAGAAGAAGAGGATTAGGGTGCAAAGTGGTGTCACATGGAATGACATTCAAAAGAAAATCAATCCATATGGTCTTGCAGTTCAAGTGATGCAATCTCAAAATATTTTTACTGTTGGTGGTTCATTAAGTGTAAATGTACATGGGCGTGATATTCGTCATGAAGCATTGATTGATACAGTAGAGTCGTTCAGATTGTTAATGGCAGATGGTACGGTGCGTAATGTAAATAGAGAAGAAAATGCTGACTTGTTTCCGTATGTAATTGGAGGATATGGATTATTTGGTGTGATTTTAGATGTGACGCTACAGTTAACAAACGATGAATTGTATGAAACGGACACGAAGGTACTAGATTATAAAGAATACTCTTCATACTTTAAGAATAAAGTGCGAAGGGACGAGAATATACGTATGCATTTAGCACGTATTTCTGTTGCCCCAAATTCATTTTTAAAAGAAATGTATGTGACAGATTATGTACTGGCAGAAGATCAACAGAAGCTGGGAGAGTACAGCAAATTAAAAGAAGAAAATATTATAGCTGCGCCGAAATTCTTACTTGGGTTATCACGTTATAGTGACTGGGGAAAGGGCGCATTTTGGGATATACAAAGAAGTTATTTTGAACGTACAGATGGTAAGTACGAAACTCGAAATAACGTAATGAGATCTGATAGTGCTTTTATGGAATACGATAATCCAAACTTGACCGAAGTTTTACAAGAGTACTTTGTACCGATAGATGGTTTTGCAGAGTATATAGATGATTTGCGAAGTGTTTTAAATGAAGAGGAATTAAACCTTCTTAACATCACAATCCGCTATGTAGAAAAGAATGAGAATGCGGTGCTATCTTATGCGAAAGATGATATGTTTGCGCTTGTGCTTCTAATTAATCAAGGGCGTTCTGAAGATGAAATAAAGAAAACAAAAGTGGTCATTCAAAAGATGATTGATGTTACGTTAAAGCATAATGGAAGTTATTATTTACCGTATTATTCTTATCCGGAAAAGGAGCAACTAAAGAAAGCGTATCCTCGCATAGAAGAATTCCTTCAGAAGAAGAAGGAAGTAGACCCAGAGGAAAGGTTTGTGAATTTATTTTATAAGGAGTATAGCAAATGACATATAGAAGATTTGTAGCCTCACAAAGCATTATTATGATGGCGGGTAGTATGGTATTTCCTTTTTATATACTATTGCTTCGAAATGTAGGAAATAGTTTCTCGCAATTTGGCTGGGCGTACGGCTTATTTGCCTTAACTTCAGCTCTAGTATATCCGTTAGTTGGAAGAATCTCTGATGGGGTAGGTGATAGAAAGTTATTAATTATATACGCATGGTCCATGGCTATATTAATGCTTTTTTTCCCTATTGCAACAGAAGTTTGGCATGTATACATTCTCCAAATTTTAATGGGTATTTTAGGTGCTGTGCAGCGTAATACGGAGAAGACGTCGTTAGCACGAAAGGTAGAACAGAAAAAAGCTGGTTATGAAATTGGAAAATATCATGTGTGGACATCGGTTGGAGGAGCAGTAGCTATAATTGCAACTGGTTACCTAGTGGATTTCTTTACGATAGGGACTATTTTTTACATTGCTTCAGTTTTATATGTAGTTAGTGGATTTGTATTAAGCCGCGGTGATAAGTAATTAAAAGTATTTCTATTCCCATTTTTACCTGATTACCCTTTATTTGTTATACTTATGGAGAAGACAAAAGAAAAGGGGACATTGCCTTTGATGAAATTTATAGTTTTAGCTATTCTCACTTTGTTTTTGATTCCATGGACTAGAAGCGGTAATAAAATTCGCGCGGTGGATAAAGGAGGAAATGAGAAAGTTGTAAAGGGTAAGAAATCATCTATTTTAGTTATTCCTGTTTTATTTTGGATAGGTATTGCAATCTATGAATATTTCTGGCTAATTGATGATCGAGCAGATTCTATTCTTACTCATTATTCTGTTGCAGTAGCGATTTTAATTGGGCTTGTTTTATTCTCACAAGAGCAGGTAGGGAAATTAGAAGGTACGTTAAAGGGACTTCTAATGTTTGTTTTACTCGCAAGTTACGGCTATTTTGGTTATTTGCACGATATAGTAATCACGCAAAAAAAATATGATTCTGTTGTGAAGATCGAGAAAGATATTTCAGAGCCATTTACTGAAAATGATCAGCCGTTTACAGTGCCGCCAAAGACAGCGGAGAATAAGATGAAAAAAGTATTTGGGGATATTCCGAAAGTAGCTTATTTTGAGCTAGGAGAATTAACGCCACAAATGGTAAATGGCGAGGCCTTATATGTAGCACCGATTGAAGTTTCAGGCTTTTTTAAAGCACGTAAAGCTGAGACAATTCCAGGGTACGTAACGATGTCAGGTACGAATCCTGATGCGGAAGCGAAACTGCATCTTGGTTATAAAATGAAATATGTGCCGAGCATGTTTTTCGGTAATAAATTAGAACGTGTCGTTCGAAAAGCAGAGCCAGATTTAGTTTTTAAAGGGAAACCAAAATTTGAAGTTGATGATAAAGGGAAACCGTATTATACAATGACGTATGGTGAATTTATTTCAGGAAGATCTGGATTTGAAGTAGAAGGTGTTGTAGTAGTAGACGCACAAACAGGTGAAGTGAAAAGATACGACAAAGGAAGGGCACCTAAATTCGTTGATGGCGTATTAAATCACGAGACTGCATCTACATTAAATACGTATTTCGGTAAATATATTCACGGATTTTGGAATACAAAATTCTCACAAACGGATATGAAGATTCCGACTGAGTGGGGAACGAAAGAAGGAGTTACACCAATCTTCGGTAAGGATGGAACGTTATATTATTTTACTGATTTCACCTCTCCGAAAGAAGGAGTAGATTCTGCACTAGGCTATTCGCTTATTGATGCGCGTACAGGTAAGTTGTATTACTATAACGGAAAAGAAGTAAAGGGAATTATGGACGGTTCGGCTGCTACAGAAGTAGTGGATAATTCCTTTAAGAGAGAGAAATGGCATGGAACAATGCCGGTTATTTATAACGTATATGGTAAACCTTCTTGGATTGTACCGGTTATTGATGACGGCGGATTAGTACGTGCTCATACTGTCATATATGCTTCTAATGCAAAAGTGTTTGCAACAGGTTCAACGCAAAAAGAAGCACTTGAGAATTATAAAAATGCGCTGAGCGGAAGTGGTGATTCATTTAGACCGACTTCAAATGGGAAAGAAGCGCAAAAAGAAGGTACTGTACAACGTGTGTATAAAGAAAAATCAGGTGAAAATACGATTGTGTACGTACTATTAGAAAACGAGCAAAAAGTATTCATGGTACCGGCGAAGAAATTCCCATATGCAATGTTTACAGAAGTAGGAGATCCAATTCAAATCACATATTTAGACACAGGAGAAATGATGGCATCTGTATCTAAATTTACAAATAGTAATTTGAAAAAGTAAAGCGATAGAGATTCTATCGCTTTTTTTACATTATTAAACAGGAAAATACGGTATACTTGACGTATATTTATGTTGTAACTATAATTGTTACGATTGAGTATTTATATGAAAGGGTGAATGGAAAAAGTGAATGGAGTTAATCACGAAGTATATAAACCTGTAAAGACAAACAGGTTATGGATGATTCTTGTATTAGGGACACTTACGGCAATTGGGCCATTATCTATTGATATGTATTTGCCTTCTTTACCAAAGTTAACGGATGATTTACAAACGGGTGCATCCCTCGCGCAGCTTACATTAACTGCTTGTCTGCTTGGGCTTTCAGTAGGACAGTTATTTATTGGTTCAATCAGTGACATTTACGGAAGGCGCAAACCTCTTATTATCGCTCTTATTATTTATGTTGCTTCTTCGTTACTTTGTGCTGTTGCACCATCTATTTGGAGTTTAGTGCTTTTACGTTTCTTACAAGGTGCTTCAGGATCTGCTGGTATTGTTATATCACGTGCAATGGTACGCGATATGTATTCAGGTTCTGAAATGACGAAGTTTTTCTCATTACTTATGTTAGTAAACGGGGCAGCACCTATTTTGGCACCGATTATTGGAGGACAATTATTACAGTTCACATCATGGCGCGGCGTCTTTATCGTGCTTGGAGCAATTAGTGTATTCATGCTAATATCAGCTACTTTCGTATTACGTGAAACATTACCTCCTGAAGAAAGAGAGACAGGTGGATTATCAGGAACGCTGGCAACATACGGAAAGCTTTTGAAAGATCGTTTATTTATGGGATATGCATTATCGCAAGGGTTAGTAACAGCTGCAATGTTTGCTTATATTTCTGGTTCACCGTTCGTGTTGCAAAATATATACGGGGCATCACCACAACAGTTTAGTTTGTTCTTTGCAATTAACGGTATTGGTATTATTATTGCTAGCCAAGTTACTGGCCGCTTAGCGGGGAAAGTTAATGAGAAAACTTTATTTGTTGCTGGTATTATTATTGCGGCTGTTGGAGGTCTATCATTACTACTTACAATCGCACTTGGAATAGGGCTAATCGGTGTTTTATGCTCGCTATTTCTTGTTGTATCAAGTGTTGGGGTTGTATCAACAACCGGCTTCTCGTTAGCGATGAGAAATCAAAAACAAGCAGCAGGAACAGCATCAGCTTTACTAGGTTTATTACAGTTCATTTCAGGAGCACTTGTTGCACCGCTAGTAGGTATTGGTGGAAGTAATACAGCATTACCGATGGGGGTTGTTATAGCTCTTTGTGAAATTGGTGCTGTATTATGTTATCTATTTATGGCTAGAAGAAGTGAGAAGCAGTTTGAACTGCAACAAAATAAAAAGTTAGAAGCTTAATACAAAAGAGCTGATTCAAACATTTCTTTGAATCAGCTCTTTTTTTCATTTCTTTGAAATAACTCATACATATTATTCATGATCGCATCATATAAGAAAGCAAGTTTATCCCATACCCAGCGGTTACTGTCGACCTCTTTCTCCCCGCAATCAATAATATCAGTATGATCTGTAATTCTATATGCCCTCTCAACGATAATAGGAGCAATCTTCGGTATGCGTGGAATTTCTTTTAAGACATCTGCAAAATTTCCAATGTAGACATGACCGATAATCTCGATTGTTAAAGATTTATCGGATATATTTAGCACAGTATGAAATTGATTTATATGTTGTTTCTTTAAATATTGGGCCAGCTTAAATGGAGCATGCTTCTTCTTTAATACGCGGCGAAGGCTCTCTGTATTTTCAATATGAAGTGACTTTTCGCGAATAAGGACGCGAATATCTTCGCCCATAAAGGGTATTGTATTGTACATTGATGATTCTCCTTACAAACTGAACTACGCTTACTTTATGCATATGTAAGTCTAGCATGGTTTGTTCTCTATGTGTGCTTACAGTTTTGTAAGGTGATGTAGTAAAGTGATGCAAAAGTTATTTGCATAAAGTGACGATACTGTGACAAAAATGTTGGTATGTATATTAAGATATCGTCTTAAGTGTAAAAAGTGGGGCGTTCTCGGTATAATAACAAGTGGAGATAAAAGAAACTATAATTAGTAGTAGCTGTAGATAAAAGGAGAATTCGAGATGAAGAAGGTTTTGGGTATTGCTGTAATGGGAAGTATGATCCTTCTAGCAGGATGTAATGGAAATAAAGATACGAAAGAACCGAAAGAAAAGGTAGAGCAATCCACTGAGCAAACAGAAGAAATGAAAGAATACAGCGCAGTACATGAAAAATATGATGCGAAAATAAATAAAGAAATTAATAAGGCGTTACAGTTATTTGAAGTGGCAAAAGAAAAGGGCGGTAAGGAAATAACGAATGCTACATATAAAGAAGATGTGCAAAAGGTAACAACGAGCATGTTAGAAGATATTGATAATATACGTAAAGAAATTCGTGTTCCAAAGTCGAAAGAGCAAGAACATGAGGTATATGTTGGTTTCTTGAATGAATCGGAACAAGCAATGAAAAAATTGCAGAAGTTAGCAGCAGAAGAAGACTCATCGTTGATTCGTGATATAGAAATTCATTTTTCAACAGCATCAACATATTATAAACGCTTTCAAACAGAGGCGAAAAAATAACCTTGCGCATGCGCAAGGTTATTTTTTCTTCTTACCATCTCCGTCTTCATCCTCGGATACTAATATCTTCTGTTCTTCGTGAAATTCTGAAATTGTTTGTCCAGTAATATTATCGAATGGAGTGTAAAAAGAAGTGATGCTTTTCTTTTTAATGAAGAGTTTATAGAAGCCGATGATGACGAGTATGACGATTGTTAATGGCAATCCTATAGTAGCCAGAAGTAGTGGATCCATCTTATAACTCCTTTAATACAATTTCTTTTTATTATAAGCGAAAGATTGTAATTTCAATAACTAATATAATAGAAAACTGATTTTTCTAAATATATCCAATTTGATTGACTTTTCATTTTTTCAGAATTATAATTCAAAATATACAATTTGAACCAAATAATAATATAGCAATTTACTTATCCAGAGAGGTAGAGGGACTGGCCCTATGACACCTCAGCAGCGGGTTCTGTAACAGGAACACCGTGCTAATTCCAGCAAGCAAGTCTTGAAAGATAAGTGATGGGCCTTCGTTTATTAAGCCTTGATCTTATTTTTTAAGATCAAGGCTTTTTGTGTTTTAAGAAGTAGAGAAGGAGTAATGGCAACAAATATGTCAATAAAACAAAGTAAATTCATTTGTTTAGGGGGTTATTGAAGTGTATGTGATTAAAAAACTATCAGTTATGGTGTTTACACTATGGATTATTACAACAGTAACATTTTTGATTATGCACATTATTCCAGGTGATCCGTTTTCATCAGATGCGAAAATCTTTCCTGAAGAAGTAATACAAAACATGAGAGCGAAGTATCACCTTGATGAACCGTTATGGAATCAATATGTTGCTTATTTGGATGGGGTAGTTCATTTTGATTTTGGTGAATCTGTTCAATCGACAGGTCAAGGTGTATCGGAAATTATAACAACTGGTTTTGGACCGTCGGCAATTATTGGTTTACAAGCACTTGTTATTTCATTGTTAGTCGGAATTGCCGCAGGTACATTTGCCGCACTATATCATGGGAAAATGATTGATTATAGTGTGAGCTTGCTTGCGATTCTCGGTATTTCTATTCCTAGTTTTATTTTAGCACCATTATTTATACAAGTATTCGCCATCCAATTTGAACTCTTGCCAGTGGCGTCTTGGGGAACATTTGAGCATACTGTATTACCCTCCTTCGCATTAGCGTTAGGACCAATCGCAGTTATTACAAGATTTGTTCGCTCTAATATGATTGAAGTGTTGCAGAGTGATTATATTAAGCTAGCGAGAGCGAAAGGTATGCCAATTAAGAAAATCATTATAAGACATGCTCTTCGAAATGCGATTGTTCCAGTACTTACATTTGTTGGCCCATTAATGGCTGGACTTTTAACAGGGACTTTCGTTATTGAAAAAATCTTTTCAATTCCTGGTTTAGGAAAATATTTTGTAGACAGTATTTTCAACCGAGATTATCCGGTGATTATGGGAACAACCATTTTCTATAGTGCGCTATTAATTGTATGTATTTTTATTACAGATATCATTCATCGTATTGTTGATCCGCGCATTCGTTCTATTACGTAAGGAGGGTGATGTTTAAATGGGGGCTTATGACATTAATGACCAGTTATTAACGAATGAAGAGAAAAAAGAATTAACGATAAATAAAGATCAGCAAACGATTAGCCGGAAAAAGGAAGTGTTTCGCAAGTTTATATCAAACCCTATAGCAGTTTTAGGGGCAGTGACGTTATTACTAATTATTGTTTTCTCGCTTATTGGCGAAAGTTTAACGCCATTTACTGCGAGTGAACAAGTAAAAGAAGCAACTAATTTACCGCCTAGTAGTGAGCATTGGTTCGGAACAGACGATTTAGGGAGAGATATTTGGGCGCGTACTTGGGCTGGTGGGAAAATTTCATTAACAGTTGGATTGGTAGCAGCAGCTCTTGATATAGGGCTTGGTGTACTTATCGGTGGCTTTAGTGGATATGTGAGAGGACGTAATCGTCTTGGAACGTTAATTGATGAGTGGATTATAAGAGGGATTGAAGTGTTATACGGTATCCCATATTTACTGATTGTTATTTTACTACTAATCATTATGAAACCAGGACTTTTTACAATTATTATAGCTCTTGCGTTAACGGGATGGATTGGCATGGCACGTCTCATTCGAGCGCAAGTACTTTCATTGAAACAAAGAGAATTTGTTATTGCAGCAGAGCGATTAGGTACACCTCATATGAAAATTATATACGGACATTTAATTCCAAACTTAACAGGGATTATTATCGTAAATTTATCATTTACAATTCCAGCAGCTATTTTCTCAGAATCATTTTTAAGTTTTATCGGACTTGGAGTACAATCACCAGCAGCGAGCTGGGGCACGATGACAAACGATGCACTCGGGACATTACTAAGCGGAGAGTGGTGGCAACTTTTCTTCCCGGCAATCATGATTGCACTCATCATGTTCGCATTTAATGCGATTGGTGATGGTTTGCAAGATGCGATTGATCCGAAAATCGTAAAACGTAATCGAAAGGAGAAAAAACATGGCACAAATCTTATCTTTAGAAAACGTAACGTTGGCCGTTGAAAAAGAGAATAGTAAGCAAGCAATTGTGAAGCATGTTTCCTTTTCTATTAACGAAGGTGAAATAGTTGCACTTGTCGGAGAAAGTGGTTCAGGGAAAAGTGTTACAGCACAATCAATTATTGGCTTAAATCAAGAATCGATTCATATTGATGATGGAAATATATCTTTCCAATCAAAGGAATTAACGGATTTACAAGAATCAGAATGGAATCAAATTCGCGGGAAAGATATTTCCTTTATCTTTCAAGACCCGCTTTCATCTTTAAATCCGACGATGAGGGTGGGAAGACAAATTACAGAAGTAATTGTGCAGCATGAAAAGAAATCGAAAAAAGAGGCAAAAGAAATTGCAATTAACTTACTAAATGATTTAGGGATACATGAAGCAGAGAAACGCTTTGAACAATACCCGTATCAGTTGAGTGGGGGTATGAGGCAGCGTATTTGTTTAGCAATTGCATTTGCTTGTCACCCGAAGCTCGTTATTGCAGATGAACCTACAACAGCATTAGATGTAACGATTCAAAAGCAAATTATGGAGTTGTTAAAAGAAAGAAAGGAAAAACAAAATACGAGTATTTTATTAATTACACATGATTTGGCACTTGTACGTGAAGTAGCTGACCGAGTAGTAGTTATGTACGGGGGACGTGTTGTTGAAAAAGGAACGATTCAAGAAGTAATTGGCTCACCTAAGCACCCTTACACAAAAAGTTTATTGCAAGCAATTCCCAATATGGATGATTCAGAAAAGGTACTTAGAGCAATTGAGGGAACAACGCCTTCAATTGAAACGTTAAATAGTTTTGGATGCCCGTTTGTGAATCGTTGTCCTGTAGCGATAAAAGAATGTATTCATCGCTTCCCAAAGAGAACAACATATTCTGAGGAGCATAGTTCACATTGCTGGCAGCATATTCTGGAGCATAATAAAGCGAAACCAAAAGAGAGGGTGAATGCCTCATGACGACAGATTTAATTACTGTAAAGCAAGTAACGAAAACGTATGGAAGTAAAAATAAAGAAATCGTAGCGTTAAAAGGTATATCACTTTCTATCCCAAAAGGAACAACGCTTGGCATTATTGGAGAAAGTGGTTCTGGAAAGACAACACTTGGTAAGCTCATAGCTGGGATCGAGCGTCCAACGTCTGGTGAAATTGATTATAACGGTCAAGTTGTTCACAAGCTGAAGTCAGCTCATAAGCGGGATTTCTTGCAGAAAGTACAGTTCATTTTTCAAGATTCCACAGCTGCATTAAATCCGCGCTGGAAAGTACGCGATATTGTAACAGAAGGCTATATTTCATTCGGTTTAGGCGATAAAGGATTGAAAGATAAAGTCGCAGGTGATGCACTAGAGCGTGTTGGATTAGATAGACGATATATTGATCGTTATCCCCACGAATTTAGCGGTGGACAACGTCAACGTATTGCCATTGCAAGAGCGCTATTATGTGAGCCAGAAGTATTAATCCTTGATGAACCAATTTCAGCATTAGATGTTTCGCTGCAAATCCAAATTATACATTTGCTGCAAAAGATTCAAAAGGAACAAGGCTATACATATTTATTTATCGCACATGATTTACCGATGGTTCACTATTTATGTGAAAAAGTGGCTGTCTTATACAAAGGAGAACTTGTTGAATTTGGATATACGGACGAAGTATTCCGTAATCCACAACATTCTTATACAAAAACATTATTAGCATCAACACCAAAAATTTCAGGTTAAAGGAGAATGTAGGATGAAGAAGTTTTTATTATTTGTCATTATGACTGTTTTAGCGATCACTTCTGTTGCTTGCGGTAAGAAAGAGACGCAAAAGGCGAGTGCTGGTAAGGGAGACGGGGATCGATTAGTAACGAATATTAGCAGTGATCCGTATACGCTTGATTCTGCCATTGCGACAGATACTACTTCGAGATATGTAATTGGGAACTTATTTTCAAGTTTATATACTGAGGATAACAATGGGAAAATCCATAATGAGTTAGCGGATAAAGAAGAAGTAAATGCTGATGGGACTGAATATACAATTCATCTAAAGAAAGATATTAAATGGTCAGATGGTTCTCCTATTACAGCAAATGATTTTGAGTTTGCATGGAAGCGATTATTAAATCCGAAAACGGGTTCTATGAATGCGACAGAAATGTATTTTATTAAAGGTGCAGAGGCATATAATACTGGAAAAGGTGAAGAGGGACAAGTTGGGATTCAAGTGGTTAATCCTCAAACGTTAAAAGTAACACTTGAATATCCAGTTGCTTCTTTCAAACAAAAGCTAGCAAGTTCATTATTTATTCCATTATCTAAAAAATCAATTGATGATAATAATAAATTAAAAACAGACCCAAAAGAGTTAATTACGAACGGACCATTCACGTTAAAAGAATGGAAGCATAACCAAGCAATTACAGTACAAAAAAATAAAGAATACTATAATAAAAAGGTAACATTAAAAGAAATTGAGTTTCGTATTATTCCAGACTCTAAAACAGCGTATCAATTATTTAAATCAAAAGAATTAGATTTACTAAGTGGTTTACCACAAGAGATGATTGAGAAAGAAAAAGGAAATAAAGAATATAAGCGTGTTGCAGGATTCTCATCTTATATTTATTCGTTTAACGTAGAAAAAGAGCCGTTTACAAATGCAAAAGTACGTAAAGCATTTTCATTAGCGGTTGATCGTAAGTTTATCGTTGAAAAACTGTATAAAAATAATGCACAAGAAGCATATGCTTTTGTTCCAGAAGGGGCAAAAACACAAGGCGGCCGTGATTTCCGTAAAGAAAAAGGCGATTACGTAAAATTTGATCCAGCGGAAGCGAAAAAATTATTAGAAGAAGGCATGAAAGAGCAAGGATGGTCTACATTACCTGAAGTAACATTAAAATTCACTACAGATACACAACATAAAAAAGTAGCAGAAGCAATGCAAGAAATGTTTAAGAAAAACCTTGGTGTAGATATTAAATTAGAAAATAAAGAGTGGAAGAGTTACATCGACACATACAAGCAAAGTGATTTCCAATTAGCTTATATGGGGTGGGGAGGTTCTAACTTAGACCCTAGTGCCCGTTTAGAATTATATGCAGGTGATGGTCCGAGCAACTATGCGAAGTGGTACAATAAAGAATTTGATAATTTAATTAATCAAGCAAAAACAGAACAAGATGAAAATAAACGTTTTGATATATTGCATAAAGCAGAAGACATTATGTTTGATGAAACACCATTGATCCCAATTATTTTCCCAAGTGCTTCGTATTTGCAAAAATCATCAGTATCTGGCGTCCAATTCATTATTGGTTCTAGTCCAGAACTAAGATACGTAAAAATTAAAAAATAAAGAAGTAGGCAATTGCCTACTTCTTTATTTTATTTCTTTCTTATATTCTTTTTTCGTTCCATCAGAGAAGATAACTTCTAAAGCGAATTTTTGATAGTCTTTATCAAGTTTGAATACATTTACTACTTGATCAATTACTTCTTGGTCAGGAGTATCTTTATCAAATTTCAACTCTTGTAGAAGTGGGCTTAATTTTGTAATAGCCTCGTCGCCTGTTAATTTTACATCTGCTTTATGGTCTTCAACTTTTGCTTCCATTTTTTTATCGGCTGCTACATTTTTATAATCAGCTTCGTAGTCTTTCTTTGTATCTTGATAGTCTGCCTTTAAATCAAATTCATTAAAGTTTAGTTTTAAATCTGCAGGAGCCTCATTTTTTGCTTCTTCAGTCGTTTTCTTATTAGAAGTTGTATCTTCTTTTGCAGGAGCTTTACATCCTGTTAATGCAGGTACTAGCATAAGAGCTAATAAAATTGATAGTAAAATTCTCATTATAAATTCCTCCTTATGTAAATTTGTTCTATACAAGTTTTTCCTAATTTCATGTAATTATGTATGTGATGAAAATAAATTATTTTCTTATAGCTTCAAGGATTAGTCCACAATTTAAATCAAAAAGAATTTGTATGTATATGGTAAATTGAAGTTGTGAGGAGGTACTGAAATACAAAAAGAAGCGAAAGAGAATTATTGACAATTATTAGAAAAGTAATATAATCAAAATGTAAGTGATCACTTGCATGAGGAAGAGAGGACTTTATGGCGCGCTCAAAGACAGCAGAAAAAATCATTCAAGCAGCAGTTGAATTAGTGAAAGAAAAAGGATATAAAGCGGCGACAACGAAGGAAATTGCAATGCGTGCGGGTGTCAATGAAGTAACGATATTTCGCAATTTCAAAAGTAAGAAGGGTGTTATTGAAGCCGCAGTTGCTGAATTTTCATATGTACCACATTTAAAACAGTTTTTGCAAACAGAGATTGTATGGGAATTAGAAACGGATTTGAAAAACTTAGCAAGGCATTATCATAAATTTTTGAATGAAGCAAAAGATATTATCTCTATTGGTATACGTGAGGCTGGGGAATTCCCTGAATTAGACGAGGAAATTGCAAAAATACCACAAGGATTAAAAACGGAATTAATGATTTATTTTGCAAAGATGCAGGAACAGGGCAAGATTATTGATACGAATATTGAAGCACAAGTAATGAATTTTATATGGATCAATTTTGGTTATTTCTTATCTAAATTACGATTTGCAAATCGACTGACAGAAATTGATAATGAGAATTTTATTGAGAATAATATCATCTTATATGCTAGGGCATTGAGACCCTAGTATTTATTTGAAATGAAATGCAAGTGTGTACTTGCTTGCCGATTAGGAGATTGAGAAGATGGATACATTAAAACAGTTTTTAAAACGACCGGGTACGTATGTAGGAATGGTAGTTGCATTATCGTTCCAACTTATTTTCTTTTGTGTGTGGTTAACAGCATACGATGGAGTGGATGAACGGGCCGATCAAATGCGTATTGCGATTGTAAATGGGGATGCAAATATAGGTAGTAAAATGGCGGAAGGTTTACGGAAAAATTTACCGTTTCAAGCAGAAAAAGAAACGTCTATGGAAAAAGCCAAAGAGAAAATGAACAATCATGCATACGATATGATTATTGAAATTCCCGCTTCTTTCTCAAAAGATATAAATGAAGCGGGAAAAACAAATTTAAACTTCCACATTAATCAAGCGAATGCCATGATGGCGAAACAAATGATGGAAGGAGCAGCAAAACAAATTCGAGACAACGTAAATAAAGAGATAGCAAGTTATAAAAAACAAGAGATTGTTGGAAAATTACAAGCTGTAGGATATGAAAATGTAGAAGTGATGAAAGGCTTAACAGAAGATTCAATTGGCTTTACAGTTCATAAAGTAAATGATGCAAAAGGATTTTCCGTTAATATGGTACCACTTATGATTGTATTAGCTTCATTTGTAGGAGCAATGATTATGAGTATGGAATTATCGAAAGTGGCAAAGGAAGTAAAGAACGGTTGGAGTAATTTCGTATCAAGACAAATCATTAACGGTACAGTATCAATTTTACTTGCATGTATTACAATTGGCTTGATGGAAGGATTTCAAATTGAAATGCATGAAACAGTATGGAGTATATTGATGTTTCAAGCAATAGTCTTCTTCGCATTTCTTTCATTAACACAAATGTTCATAACTGTTTTCGGAAATGCAGGTATGATTTTTAATATTATCTCGCTATCGTTACAACTTGTAAGTTCAGGTGTAATCGTACCACATGCAATGCTTTCTAAAACATATCAAACGATCGGTGAATTATTTCCCGCAACATACGCAGCAAATGGTTATTATACAATAATATTCGGTGGAATTAGTTTAGAGGAAAATATTATTTCATTATTACTTATTATACTAGTTACACAATTGGTAGCGGGAATCACTATAGGTATAAAAGGGATAGTAAAGAGGAGAAGTTCTGTAGTTAAAGAAGCATAAAGTAAAAAAGGTATCCTTCGTGGGATACCTTTTTTACTAGCGTTTATTATTTTGCAACTTCTGTCCACTTGTAGTTAAATTCACCGCCGAAGTCAGTTGTTACAAGTCCTTTAATAAATCCGCGTTGTAGGTAAGAACGACCTTGTTGGTATAAAGGAGCAACAGCACCATCTTGTAATAAGATTTTTTCAGCTTGCTTCATTGCTTCCCAGCGACCTTTTTCATCACCAGCTAAATCAGTTTTTACTTTACGAATAAGCTCGTCGTACTCTTTGTTAGAGTATTTATCGAAGTTATAAGCACTATCTGTTGTGAATAGATCTAAGAATGTAATAGGATCCGCGAAGTCAGGACCCCAGCCATCGATTCCGATTTCGTAATCACCACTTAATAGTAGCTTTAACTGTTGTTTACGTGGTTGAGGTTTTAAATTCACTGTTAATCCATCTAGATTCTTTTCTAATTCACCTTTTAAATATTCACCAGTTTTCTTAGCTAAAGCATTATCACTTGTTAATAGTTCAATTGTTACTTTGTCAGTACCAAGTTCTTGCTTCGCTTTTTTCCAGTTTTCTTTTGCAGATTTCACATCATCTTTGACTAGATTTCCATTCTCTTTACGGAAGTCATTACCGTCTGGACTTTTTGCGAATTTCGCAGGAACCATTCCTTCTGCTGGGATTGCACCGTTATTTAAAATTGTTTCTACGTACGCTTTTTTATTCATTGCTTCGTTAATAGCGAGGCGTGCATGTTGATTTTTTAATACTGCATTTTTCTGATTTAGTCGTAAGAATTGGATACCGACTTCAGCACGTTCCTTGAAGTTGGTATCGTTCTTATACTTATCAACAAACTCCGCAGTTAAAGCAACGCGATCAATTTGTCCTGAATCATATAAGTTAACTTCTGTAGATTTATCTTTAACGACATTGAAGTTGATTTCTTCTAGTTTTACAGTTTTAGCATCCCAATAGTTAGGGTTCTTCTTCAATTGGAAGCTTTGTTCATGTTTCCAGTTATCTAATGTGAAAGCACCATTGTAAATTAAATGATTTGTTTCTAAACCGTATTTATCGCCTTGAGATTTTAAATAGTCTTCATTAATTGGTAAGAATGTTGAGAATGTCGTTAAGCTTAAGAAGTAGGGAACAGGGCGGTCCAGTTGTACTTCTAAAGTTTTATCGTCAAGAGCTTTAACGCCTAATTGATCGATCGCTGCTTCTTTTTGATTTATTTGTTTCGCATTTTTTATATCAAAGAATAAGAATGCATATTCAGCTGCTGTTTCAGGGTTTACGGCACGTTGCCAAGCGAATACAAAGTCTTTTGCTGTTACAGGAGTACCGTTTGACCATTTTGAATCACGAAGATGGAAAGTATACTTTGTTTTGTCTGAACTAATGTCAACCGACTCAGCGACACCAGGGATCGGTTTATTATCTTCTCCTATTGCATATAAACCTTCAAAAACATTTCGCATTACGTTCATGGATTCCCCATCCGTTGCTCTTGCAACATCCATTGTTGGAATTTCTGAAGCAAATGATAAGTTAATCGCTTGTTTATCAGGTGCTTTATCATTCGCTTTTGCTCCGCCTGCATTATCTTTATTTCCCCCGCAAGCAGTTAGTAGTAGACTTGCCCCTAAAACAGATGCAACAACAGGTACAACTTTTTTCTTCATTGTTCTTTCCTCCCTAAATGTGTTGTTCGTAACGCCATAATGTCCATGTCTTGAAGTGTAGCTACAGAAGAGAAAACCTATTATAAATATGTGTATATAGGTAATCAGGTGTTCTATATGTATATACATGTTGAACTATAATCTGACGTTATATGTTTCAACTTTGTAGACATTACATTTTGATGGTTAAATATTTCGTCTCTTTGATTATTTAGAATATTAACACTAGAAAGAACTATATGTCAATAATAAAAAGTGGAGTGTTAATTTCTTGGAATAATATATATTAAAAGCAGATTTCCTCATATTAGGGAATCCGCTTTTAATATATTTTGCTAAAAAAACAATGGGTGTGGGTGGGAACACAATGATCTAAGTTGCATTTTATCCCGCATT
Organism: Bacillus sp. RC242; assembly: GCF_044908245.1. Classification (NCBI taxonomy): domain Bacteria; kingdom Bacillati; phylum Bacillota; class Bacilli; order Caryophanales; family Bacillaceae; genus Bacillus; species Bacillus sp. RC242. The sequence continues at coordinate 58,815 of NZ_JBIYCZ010000020.1, read as the reverse complement.
AACGGGCAGTAAGATCCTCACCTCAAAATTCAGTGAAAGCAAAGAAGTAAGGGGGGGGCAACTGTCCGTAAAAGCCCGATTGGTGAGGGCTGATTAAAGTTTCACTTTATTTTTCGATTTTTGCCCACTTGAAGTTTAACTGGCCTGCGAAGTCTACTTGCACAATTCCTTTTACATAAGAACGTTCTAGATAAGATTCTCCTTTTTGGTAAAGAGGAGCGATAACAGAGTCCTTAAATAAGATTTTTTCTGATGCTAGTAACGCTTCCCAGCGAGCTTTTTCATCACCAGCCAAAGTAGTTTTAACTTTTTCAATTGTGTCATCAAACTCTTTATTAGAGTAATGATCTAAGTTGTAAGGGTTATTCGTCGTAAATAGTTCAAGGAATGTAATTGGATCAGCAAAGTCAGGGCTCCAACCGTCAATTCCAATCTCGTAGTCACCTTTTAATAAGAGTGAAACTTGTTGTTTACGTGGTTGCGGTTTTATATTTACTGTTAAGCCATCTAAATTCTTTTCTAGTTGCCCTTTTAGGAATTCACCAGTTTTCTTCTCAAGGTCACCATCACTTGTTAATAATTCTAATGTTATCTTTTCAGAACCAAGTTCTTTTTTTGCTTTCTTCCATAATTCTTGTGCAGATGTTGTATCAACTTTTGTTAAATCGCCGTTTGCAGTACGGAAGTCTTTTCCATCAGGCCCTTTTGCAAAGTTTTTCGGCACGAGACTAAAGGTTGGTGTAGAGCCATCATTTAATAATGTATTTACAAAGGATTTTCGATCAATTGTTTGATCGATTGCTTGGCGTGCAGAAACGTTTTGAAGTACTTTGTTTTGTTGATTCATACGTAAAAACTGTACGCCTACGTTCGGGCGTTCTTTAAAGTTAGCATCCTTTTTATATTTATCAACGAAGTCAGATGTTAGTTTTATACGGTCTAATTGTTTGGATTCGAATAAATTTATTTCTGTTGATTTTTCTTTCACAACGTTGAAATTGATTTCTTCGAGTTTGACATTATCTTTATCCCAATAGGTAGGGTTTTTCTTAAATTTAAAGCTTTGTTCATGCTTCCAATCGCTTAGTGTAAAAGCTCCGTTGTATAAGATTTTGTTATCTTCTAAAGCGTACTTATCACCTTGTGCTTTAAAGAATTCCTCGTTGATTGGTAGAAATGTTGGGAACGCCGTTAAGCTAATAAAATACGGAACAGGGCGCTCTAATTCTACTTCAAACGTATGGTCATCAACTGCTTTTATACCAAGTTGATCGGCAGGAAGTTCTTTGTTGTTAATTTTTGTTGCATTTTTAATATCAAAGAATAGAAATGCATATTCAGAGGCTGTTGCTGGATCGACAGCTCTTTGCCAAGCGAAGACAAAATCTTTCGCTGTAACAGGAGTGCCGTTTGACCATTTTGAATCTCGTAAATGGAATGTGTATTTCGTTTTATCGCCATTTATTTCATGAGATTTTGCAACGCCAGGGACAGGCTTGTTACCTTCGCTAAGATTATACAAACCTTCAAATACGTTTCTCATTACTTGACCAGAATCAGTATCTGTAGCACGAGCCGTATCCATTGTTCGTATTTCGGTAGGTGAAGATAAGTTTAAAACCTGTTTACTAGGTGCCTCGTCTTTTGCATTTGCTCCGCTCGCTTCGTTTTTATAACTACCGCAACCAGTTAATAAAATACTTACTCCTACAACTGATGCAATACCGGGTACAAACTTCTTTTTCATTTGATTTTCCTCCTAAATAATTAAGTTTGGATGATGATGAGGGAAATGAAAAATAAAAAATCCCTCTTTTCGTATTGAGAAAGAGGGATTTTTACGTACAAGTTATGCACCCGTATATAAACGAAGTCCCTCATTCTATCTTTCAAGCACAAAGCTTGCAGGAAGTGGCACAGTATTCAAAATGAACCTGCTGCCGAGGTTTCAAAGGGCCAGTCCCTCCACCTCTCTTGATACAATGAGTAAACAAATAAATTTTATTAATTTTTGTGTTTCTTTGATAATTCAAAATCTTACACCTTAGATAATGAAGTGTCAATCAAATGGAATACAGTTTAAATTTTCAGTTTTATTAAAAATAAAAAAACCACTGCATATGGCAGTGGTTTCCCTACTAGAAGTTAAAGTTATCAGGATCTGGACCAACGCGATGATTTTCATTTAAAGCTTGAATTGCTTTCATATCATCCGAGCTTAATTCAAAGTCAAAGATGTTTGCATTTTCAATAATGCGGTGTTCTTTAATAGACTTAGGGATTGTTACAACTTCATTTTGTAGATCCCAACGTAAAATAACTTGTGCAGTCGATTTATTATATTTCGTAGCGATTTCTTGTAATGTTGGGTGATTAAGTAGCTGCCCCTGCATTAATGGTGACCAAGCTTCAAGCTGGATGTTATGTTCTTTACAGAAGGCATGTAATTCTTCTTGTGCTAAACGTGGGTGGTATTCCACTTGGTTAACCATTGGTTTAATTTCTGCAATTTCAAATACGTCTTGCAAATGGTGAATATGGAAATTACTCACACCGATAGCACGAACACGACCATCTTTATAAAGCTGCTCTAAAGCTTTCCATGATTCAGTGTATTTTCCTTTTACAGGCCAATGTACTAAATATAGATCTAAATATTCTAGACCTATTTTTTCTAATGTAGTTTCAAATGCTTGTAGTGTTGACTCGTAACCTTGATCACTATTCCACACTTTTGAAGTGATGAATAACTCTTCACGAGGAATACCAGATTCTTGAATTGCCTGTCCAACGCCTTCTTCGTTTTTATATATCGCAGCAGTATCGATACTACGGTATCCATTTTTTATAGCTGCTTTTACAGAATCAATTACTTCTGTACCATCTTCAACTTTAAAAACACCCAAGCCGAACCAAGGCATTTTCACGCCGTTATGTAATGTTGTATAGTCGTTTAAACTTGTTAAAGTCATATTAATTCCCCCTAGCTTTTTTATTGGTCGCTTCAACTGCTTGTTGAATGACTTCTGAAAAATTATTTTCATATAGAACTTTTAAGCCTTCAGCCGTTGAACCTCCTGGTGTTGTTACTTGTTCGCGGAGCATAGCTGGATCCTGATTTTGCTGGAGCATAGCGGCAGAGCCAGCAATCATTTGAATGACAAGGTGTTTTGCTGTTTCCTCATCAATACCATAGCTTTTCGTTGCTTCAATTAACCCTTCAGCAAAGTGATAGAGAAAAGCGGGTGCACTACCAGTAACTGCGGTAAGTTGGTGAACTTCCTCTTCGGTACAAAACTGTGAGGTACCGATACCTTTTAAAAGAAGTTGTAACGTTTCTTGATGTGTTTCATCTACAGAATGTCCCGTCGTATATAAGGAGATAGACTTTCCAATTCCAGCAGCTGTATTTGGCATAATCCAAGCAACAGGTGTCCCTTGGGGAAGTCTTTCTTCTAGATAAGATGGTCCGATTCCGGCAGCAACTGTCACGACAAATTGATTAGTTAGAAGAGGGGATAGATCCGCTAATAGCTGTTCATGTGCGACAGGCGGCATTGCTAAAACGATTGTATCTACAGATTTAATATGCTGTTTCCAATCTGTTGTAATCGATAGATCATATTGAGTTTGTAATTGCGTTAGTTTTTCTATGTTACTTCGGTTGGAAACAATAATTTCTTCGATGTATTCTTTACTTGTTGTAAGTAGTCCAGCAAATATAGCTTCTGCCATACGACCGGCACCAATAAATAAAATTCGATGTTTATTAGGCATATCCTTTATTCCTTTCTGATGAGAATATGTTATAAAAAACGATACCATTTTTAAGAGAATTTTGTAAAAAGAAACGGCTTATCGTAAGTGGAATAGATGAGTGGGGAGTTTTACAGGAGAAAATTTATAGTAAGTATAAGAGTTATTTCTTATACTGTTGATAGGGAGTTTATTACATATCTGGGGAGAGATAAATATGGTTAGAAGTCCACTTTTTTTACTCATTTCTAGTATTATTTGCATATTAGTTGGATTCTATATCCGATCAAGTTATATTGAAATTTTCGCATCGGTTATGGGGATTATTAATGTTTGGTTACTTGCAAGGGAAAAGGTATCAAACTTTTTATTTGGGATGATTACAGTTGCGGTATTTCTGTATATTTTCACTACACAAGGCTTATACGCAATGGCAGTATTAGCAGCCTTCCAATTTATATTTAATGTGTACGGTTGGTATTACTGGATTGCGTGTAGTGGGGAGGAGAAGGTAAAACCGACAGTCCGCTTAGATTTGAAAGGATGGATTATTTATATACTTTTTATTTTAGTTGCTTGGATTGGTTGGGGATATTATCAAGTCCGTTATTTAGAATCGACAAGTCCATATTTAGATGCTTTAAACGCTGTATTAGGATTAGTAGCTCAATTTATGCTGAGCCGAAAAATCTTAGAAAATTGGCATTTATGGATTTTGTATAACATAGTTAGCATTGTGATTTATATTTCAACGGGCTTATACGTCATGTTAGTATTAGCTATTATTAATCTATTTTTATGTATCGATGGCTTGCTAGAATGGAAGAAAAACCATAAAGAGCGAGAACGTGTAAATAATTATATTTAGAAAATAATTGTAATCAAAAAACCCCCTGAAGCATATACGTTTCAGGGGGTTTAAATATAGTATAAATTTATGCTTTTGTCATACCAAGCAATACAGCGCCGCCGATAATTAAAACACTACCTAGAGCAATAAAGATCAATTGACGTTTTGTTTTCTTTTCACCTAAGAAGACAATCGCACCGAATGTTGAGATAACGATTCCAGTTTGAGATAATGGGAAGCTTGTCGCTACTCCGACACGTGGTAATGAAAGAAGTAAGAATAAGTTTCCTGTTCCCCAAAGTAAACCAGATACAGCATTACGAATTGCATATTTGTTAAATGGTTTATGTTTAGACGTCAGTACAACCGCACCAACGAACATACCAACTGCCTGTGGTAAAATCGCAGACCAACCATCAATGTTATACCAACGAATAATAATTACATATACAAGATAACCGAAAGTAGAAACAATTAAAGTAAGAAGTCCCTTTTTCAATTGTCCTGGTGGCTGTGCATTTTCTTTATCATCTAGTGATGTGAATACTACACCAACTACGATTAATAGGATTGCAATCGTTCCCAGAACAATCGTTGTAGTAGTAGTCCACTCACGAAAAGCGATAACTCCAAAGATAGAAGTTGCAACAAGTTGCATACCAGTAGAAATAGTTACAGTAGTTGAAACACCTAGTTTTTCAACTGTTTTTAATTGGTTTACTTGTCCTAAAGCCCAGAATAAACCTGAAATAAAGCCAACAATCAAGACTGTCATTGTTAAAGTTGGTTGAGTAAATACATACATAGTTGTTGCGAAGAATAGAGCACCGATTGTCATACCTACCGTTTGGCTATATGCACCACCGCCCATTTTTACGCTTACTAATAAGATGTTTCCCCATGCGATTGCAGGAAGAAGCGCTAATAAAATGTCCATTACAAGACTCCCTTCGGTTTTCTATACCAATATAATTACATATCGTTCTAACGATCGGTAATGCCCCACTAATAGAGTAGAAGATTACCGATCGCTAAAACAGGATGAAGAATTTACGATATAAATGCGTTTTCATTTCTTCATTTTTTGAAACACTTTCATATAATAACAGGAAATTACCTATTTTAGAAAGTGAATTCAAATAAAATGTATATTTAAATAAGGAGAAAAATTCAGTTATTAATCAAATCATTTTATTTTTCGGGAAATAAAAAGCAACTTTTGTCGAAAGTTGCTTTAAGAAGTAGTAATTCTTCTATTAATGAGTTGAATGCATAGTAAGAATAGAAGGGACATACTAATCGTTATGATTACAAGTGTCCAAGCTAGTTGCATATTACTCGCATCAATAGCCATATAAATCGCCGTTGGAATCGTCTGAGTTTTGCCAGGTATATTTCCTGCAAACATTAAAGTTGCACCAAATTCACCGAGTGCGCGAACAAAGCTTAAAATCATACCGCTAAGTAGTGCGGGGAATGCAAGCGGGAGTGTAACATGTAGAAAAACTTGATATTCACTTGCACCAAGATCGCGCGCGCCATCTTCAATTTGTACATTTGCGATAGAAAATCCTGTTTTTGCTGATTGGTACATGAGCGGAAATGCAACGACTGTAGAAGCAATGATAGCAGCAGTAGATGTAAACATAATGGACTGCTGAAATAATGATTCAATCCACTTTCCAATGGGACTGTTATTTCCAAAAATGATAATTAGAAAAAAGCCGATAACAGTTGGTGGAAGCACCATTGGTAATAAGAAAATAGTTTCTAGTAGTACTTTATATCGCCACGAGGAGCGCGCTAATGCTCGTCCAATAATCGTTCCTAAGATCGTAACGATTATTGTGGCGCACGCAGCTACTCGCAAGGATAGAAAGACAGGTGACAAAATTGCATCAAAGCTCATAGCGATTATGGCAGGATTGTAAATCCATATTTCTTAAAGATAGATTGTGCATCTTTTGATTGTAAATACTCATAGAATGAAGTCGCCTCTTTCTTATGCTTAGATTCCTTTATAACACCTAAAGGATAGTGGATTGGCTCATGAGAATTAGCTGCTACCGCTTCTACAATTTTTACCTTTTCTGAAACGAGAGCGTCTGTTTTATATACAATACCAGCATCAACATTACCTGTTTCTACATATGTTAACACTTGGCGAACATCTTTTGTAAATACGATTTTATTTTGAACGTCATTCCAAAGATTTTCATATGTGAGAGAAGCTTTTGCATATTTTCCTGCAGGTACAGATTCGGGTGTACCAAGTGCGATTTTCTTGATTTTCTCACCCTTTAAATCTTGAAATTTTGTAAGAGCACTATCTTTTGGAACGACTAGAACTAGTTCATTTCCAAGAAGGTTTTTCCCTTCTTTTTCATTAATAAATCCTTTTTTAACAAGAGTTTGGAATTTATCCTCTGCTGCAGAGAAGAATAAATCAGCAGGTGCACCTTGCTCAATTTGTTGTTGAAGTGCACCAGAAGCACCGAAGTTAAAAGAAAGTTTAATATTAGGTTCTTTTTCTTTATATTTTGTTTCAATTTCTTTTAGTGCATCTTGTAAGCTTGCAGCAGCGGATATAGTAAGTTCTACTGTTTTTCCTTCTTTGGCAGTTGATTTCTCTTTCTTTTCTCCGCTTGTACATGCAGCACTAAATATAAGAAGAAAAGAAAGTATAAGTGCCCCAATGGATCGTAATGTAAACTTATTCATAAAAAAATCCCCTTTTGTTTTGATATATTTAATTATAACTAATTATAACTAATTATAACTAGTTATAATTGAATATAATTTGAACGGTATAGTTGTTTTTTAAAACTAGGAGAAATATTCTTTTCTTTGTTACAATGAAGGAAGAAAGTGAGGAATCGTCTATGGATCATCATTCCTACACAACGGAAGAAGTAGCAAAGCGATTAAAAGTATCAAAATTAACTGTATACGACCTAATTAAAAAAGGAGAACTTCCTTCTTATAGGGTTGGTAGACAAATGCGCATTGATGCAGCTGATTTAGAACAATATATAAAGCAAATGAAAACAGGGAAGGTACAATTTACTCCTGTAAAGAAGGATGAAATTAGTAGTTCGAATACACGCATCATTAGTGGTCAAGAACTAACGTTAGATATGTTGGCAAAGCATATAGAAAATCGATTGCCAAATTCTAATATATTGAGAGCGTATCAAGGTAGTTTAACGAGTTTAGTGAAGATGTACCAAGGAGAAGGAAGCGTCGTTAGTTTACATTTATTTGATGGTGAAACGGGTACATATAATGTTCCTTACGTAAAACGTATTTTAGTTGGACAACCATATATTATGATGAATTTATTAGCAAGAAATGTTGGGTTTTATGTGCAAAAAGGGAACCCACAAAATATAAAAACATGGGCTGATTTAGCTCAGTCATCTATACGATTTGTAAATCGAGAAAAAGGTTCTGGTATTAGGGTGTTAGTGGATGAGCAATTGCGAATTCAAAAATTAAGTAAAGAAGATATTAACGGGTATGAATGGGAAGAATCGAATCACCTTGGCGTTGCCTCGCAAGTCGCGAATGGAAAAGCTGATGTTGGGGTAGGATCAGAAAAGTTTTCCCAAATTGTGAACGTAGACTTTATTCCAATAATGAAAGAACAGTATGATTTAGTACTTCTGAAGAATAGAGAAAATGAGGAACTTATTGAGGTTATAAAAGAGGTTTTGCAATCTGAAGAGTTTCACAATGAATTAAAAGCAATTGGTGGATATGATATAAGCAAAACAGGCCAAATTATATATGAAACAAACTAAAAAGCTGCTTGTCTATAAGACGAGCAGCCTTTTCTATATATAAAGGGGTTGGGGGAAACAAAGTGTTAAATAAGACTTTGAGCAAGTGTGTAAATGAAAGCTGTAAGAAGAGCTGCTCCACTTGCAAGTTCGATAAAGTGAAACTTTAATCAGTGAGGGCGGGGTATCCCTCGCTGATTATTAGCCCTCACCAATCGGGCTTTTACGGGCAGTTGATCCCAAACCTAACTTCTTTGATTTCGCTGAATTTTGAAGTGGGAGTCTTACTGCCCGTTAATGCGGGATAAAGTCTGATTTGTTGAAGGTAATGTTGTTCATCATAATCTCTCCTTATTTGTTTAATGTAGTTGCAACTGCTTTTGCATCGACAAGTGCGGATAGCACCATGCCCATTGTATTGAAAAATTTGTTTGATTTCATTTTGTTCATCATGTGTATCCGCTCCTTTTCGAATTGTTGTTGCCCTGCTTTCTGTCTTAATTATATGAAATATGGCCGGCTGCAACTATCGAATTAGCTTACGGGAGGATTACACTTTTGTAAGAAAAAAAGACATTCATGTAAGAATGTCTTTTAAAGCATATTGATATGATGGTGCTCTTTAATTGTTTTTAAAAAGCTGCGCATCGAATTGGTCATGTAACTATCTTTACGGCGTATGAAAACAGTTGAAATACTGCCGTATTTCTCCGGAATTGGATGGCAGTGGACTTTACCTGCTGTAGAAAGGTGCTGCACCGCAGACTGGGGGACGAGTGTAATCCCAAGACCGAGCGCTACGCTATTTAATATAGTTTCTAATATGTTAAATTCCATAATTCTTTTTGGTAGCAAACCTTCATCTTTAAGCCATCGTTCAAGCTTGGAACGGTATCCACATCCTTGATTAAAAACGAGTAGGGGCGTCGTAGTAAATTCTTCTATATGAAAAGCTTTATTTTGTGTAACAAGCATTAATTTCTCGGTACTAACATCGTATTGTTCAATTAGTGGATGTTTAATAGGACCTGATATAAAGGCACCATCTAATTGGTGATCGAGCACTTCTCTAATAAGTTCTTCCGTTAGACCAGCTTGTAATGATAAATCGACATTTGGATAGCTTTTGTAGTAAGAAGACAAAATGGTAGGCAATGTACTGACTGTTTCGACTGTACCAATTTTTAATATGCCAGATGGTGTTTCACTATCTAAAAACACTTGTTTTAGCTCTTCAACATCTTGCAAAATTTTATGAACGTAAACGAGCATTTTTCTTCCTTCAGCTGTTAAAGTCATGCCTCGCTTATGACGGTAAAAGAGAGGTGTTTTCAGCTCGTTTTCTAATTGTTTAATACGTGCGGTTACATTTGATTGTACATAATTTAATTCCTTTGCTGCGCCGCTTACACTACCGCGGTCGGCAACGCTCTGGAAGATTTGTAAGTCTCGTAATTCCATTTTATGCTCCTCCTTGATGTTAACTATCATTATAAATGATAGTTAACATCATTTTGAATCATTTTACGTGATATATTTTTTCTTTTACAATTCTCTTTGTGCAAATAGAAAGAAGTGAGGGATTGCGGTGAGAAGAAGTCAAATGATAATAGGTGCGTTGGCATGTTTAGTTGCAAGTATGTCATGGGGGGCAATGTTTCCTGTTGCTGATCATGCACTAGAATACATAGATCCATTTTATTTTTCACTTATTCGCTATGGAGCCGTAGCAATTGTACTGATTGTATTATTGCTAATGAAAGAAGGAAAGAAAGCATTTCGCTTAGAAGGAAGAGGGAAGTTACTCGTCTTTTTTGGAACAATGGCGTTTACCGTATATAATGTATTAATTTTTCTAGGACAAATGTTAATGGGAAAATCAGGTGTGATGGTAGCTTCTATTATGGAGGCGCTTATGCCGATGATTTCAATTTGTATTTTATGGGGATATAAAAATATAAAGCCGAAGAAGTATATGATAACGAGCATGATTATCGCATTTGTAGGAGCTGTATTTGTTATTACAAAAGGTGATATGAGTTTCTTTTTAACATTGAAAGATAACATGTTTTCACTAGCATTTATATTTGTTGGTGTTGTAGGATGGGTTATTTATACGATGGGTGGTCAAACGTGTAGTGATTGGTCTACGTTACGTTATTCTACGTTGACCTGTGTATTTGGTACGGCTGTCACAGGAATTATAACGGTAATCATTACGGCGCTTGGATACGTTTCAGTCCCAAGTATGGGATTGATTTCTATTGTGAAATATGATTTATTATTTATGATGACATTACCAGGTATTGTAGCGCTACTTGCTTGGAACTACGGTGTGAAAATCTTATCATCAATTAATGGTATTTTATTTATTAACTTTGTGCCAATTACTACTTTAGTTATTATGATGATACAAGGATATAAGATAACGACATTTGATGTATTAGGAACATTATTTGTTATTGCAGCGCTTATTCGTAATAATGTTTGTCAGAGAAAAGAAGAAAATATAAATAAACAAATTTTGCAAGAAAAGCAATTGCGTCAAGCTGTTTAATAGGCAACTGGAGGATTTTATATGTTAGAAAGTTTATTGTTTTTCTTTGCTGCTGGAGTTGCCTGCGAGCTTGCAGCAATTAATCGAAACGGTCGTAAAAATATAAAACAACAAGCTGAACTGATACAGCTTTTAAAAGACTTGAAGGAAAGAAAAAATTAAAAAGACGACCGGGCATAGACGGTCGTCTTTTCTATTATTATTTATATAAAGGGGAAAGGGGACACAAAGTTATATAAGCGTAGCAGCGTAAATGAAAGCAGTAAGAAGAATCGAGCCGCTAGCCAGTCCGAAAAAATCTAATTTGTTAAAAGTCATGTTATTCATTATAAATTCTCCTTACTTGTTTAATGTAGAAGCAACAGCTTTTGCATCGATAAGAGCGGAAAATACCATGCCCATTGTATTTAAGAAATTGTTCGTTTTCATTTTGTTCATCATATAGATCCGCTCCTTTTCAAATGGTTGTTGTTACTTTCTAACTTGATTGTATAAGATATTGGGGGGGAGTCACTATCGAATTAGCTTACAAGAAAATTACACTTTTGTAAGAATTGAAATTTAACAATAAATACTTATTTTTATTACCAACTCCTAAAACTTAGTGTTATAATCGTTGTAAGAAAATGATTATACTTCGGATATTCAGAAAGGAACGAAACAAATGTATAAACCAATTACATTTTCGTTGAAATATATATTTAAAATGGCTGGGAAGGTAGAAGTACAAGGGAGAGAGAAATTACCGGAAGATGGCCCTTATGTTGTTGCGTGTACACATACAAGTTTTATGGATGTTTTAATGTTAGCGGCAGGAATGTACCCAACCCAAATTCATTACATGGCAAAAAAAGAATTGTTTGAAGGGAAATTTAAAAATTGGTTTTTTAAAAATGTAAATGCATTCCCTGTAGACCGTGCGAATCCAGGGCCAAGCACATTAAAAATTCCATCACGTTTATTAAAAGAAGGAAAAGTAGTAGGGATTTTCCCGAGTGGGACGAGGTCATCAGAAGACGTTTCACTAAAAGCTGGGGCTGTTACGATTGCAATGCGTTCTAACGTTCCGTTAATACCGGCAGCTTATGTTGGTCCATCAAGTATAAAAGAATTGATAAAAGGAAAAAAAGCGCGATTAGTTTTTGGAGACCCAATTCAAATTGATGCTGAAGAACAAATAGATCGAAAAACGGCTATGAAGATGATGACAGATGAATTAAATGCAAAGTTTGAAGAACTAAAGGAAGTTTTGCAGCCGAATCAAAGCTAAAAAAGACGACCGGGTATAGACGGTCGTCTTTTCTATTATTATTTATATAAAGGGGAAAGGGGACACAAAGTTATAGTGTAGCAGCGTAAATGAAAGCAGTAAGAAGAACCGTGCCGCTAGCTAGTCCTAAAAAATCTAATTTATTAAAAGTGATGTTGTTCATAATGCATTCTCCTTACTTGTTTAATGTAGAAGCAACAGCTTTTGCATCGATAAGAGCGGAAAATACCAAGCTCATTGTATTTAAGAAATTGTTCGTTTTCATTTTGTTCATCATATAGATCCGCTCCTTTTCAAATGGTTGTTGCCCTGTTTCTGACTTAATTATATGAAATGTTGCGGAGAGTCACTATCGAATTAGCTTACAGGAAAATTACACTTTTGTAAGAAAAACGAATGAAAGTGTCATGATGAGAAGATTTGACATATGTTCATGTGATTCATTAAGTTAAAAGTAGAGGTGAGTGTATGGCTAATATTAAAGATATTGCAAAGATGGCTGGGGTTTCAGTTACGACTGTTTCGAGGGTATTAAATGATCATCCATATGTAAGTGAAGAAAAAAGGAAAGTTGTTTTAGAAATAGTTGAGAAATTGAATTACTCGCAAAATGCAAATGCTGTGCATTTATCAAAAGGGAAGACGAATATTGTTGGCGTGATTTTACCTTATATTAATCATCCATCTTTTGATGCGATGGTGGGTGGAATGATGGAAGTTGCGTTAGCTCATAATTACAGGGTGCTTCTTTGTCAAACGAACTACAATAAAAAAGAAGAAATGAAAAGTTTACATATGTTGAAAACAAAGCAACTAGACGGTCTTATCATTTGTTCTCGTGCTAATGAGTGGGAAACTATAGAGCCTTATGCAGCGTATGGGGCGGTTATTGCTTGTGAGGATAATGATATTGAAAGCATATCGAGTGTATATACAGATCATTTTAATGCCTTTCAATTAGGGATGAGTTACCTTATTGAAAAAGGTTATAAGAAGATTGGATATTGTACGGGAAGAAAGTTAGGGCCAAGTAGTAAGAAACGTTTTGATGCTTATAAACAACAGCTACAATTAATAGATGAAGAAGTGATGGAAGATTGGATTTTCACAGAATGCTTTACATTAGAAGATGGTGTAAGAGTTGCACATCAATTCAAGGAGATGGAGAATCCTCCTGAAGCATTAATAGTGGCAGGAGATGAAGTTGCTATTGGGATCATGACAGAAGTTGAAAAATTAGGTATTGAAGTTCCTGAGGATTTAGCGATTATTGGTTTTGATAATCAACCGATTTCTCAAGTTTTACAACTGACAACCATTGACCAAAATTTAAAGGGAATAGGTAAGACGGCTTTTGAAATGTTTTATAGGCAAGTAAGTGATGAGGGTTCTAAACAAGAAAAGATGGAAATTCCATATAAACTTGTGGAACGTTCTACAGTTTAGTCATAATCCGTTATGTGTATAATCACATAACGGATTATTTTTTGAAATGTCTTTGACAGGAAACGCGTTTCATACTTTATAAAAGAGTTACACCGGTCTGTAATAATCCATGGATTCTTTTCAAGTGTTAAAACAATGAATAGAATTTGGAGGGATATGCATGAATGAACTTTTATTAAGTATGAAAAAATATGTAGAGGATGACGAAAAGATTTTAGCGTTTGTCGTAGGGATATTTGAAAAGGATGACTTTACTTTATGTTATCAACATGGGATTTTTGTTGCCACTACTAGACGTCTTCTATTTTACGGGAAATTTCCGTGCTATCCTGCGATATTTGAAGAGTATTCGTATTTGCATATAGATGACATAGATTTCCGTCCATATTTCGAATGTACTTGTAATCGTGAAACCATTAGAGCTAAGTATATTCAGAGTGGGAGTGTGGAGCGCTTTGTCCGTACAGTTAGAGCGAATATGAATAATTAATCACCCCTTTGTTTAAACATAATATCTTGGTCTTTGTGAGGGGAAATGCGGAATAAAAACAACTTCTAAACCTCTAGGAGATAGTGATACAATGTCAAATGGGGGAGGTATGAACTATGGTTAATCAACGTATAAAGGAAATAACACTAATTACAATTGGTTCATTATTATTCGCAATTGGTATTAATTACTTTGCAATTCCAAACCGTTTATCAGAGGGTGGAATTATTGGTTTAACAGTTGTTACGTACTATTTATTTGATTGGTCACCGGGAATTGTGAATTTTGGTTTGAATGCAATTTTATTAGCTGTAGGTTATAAATTTTTTGATAAGAAAACGATGGTTTACACAATTATAGGTATTGTGGAAACATCTTTGTTTTTATATGTTACAGAACATATCGAATATCAAGTAAATAGTGATACGTTACTAGCAGCTTTATTTGCTGGTGTATTTGTAGGTATCGGATTAGGCTGTATGTTCAAAGCTGGAGGTACATCAGGAGGATCGGCAATTTTAGCTCGACTAGCAAATCAATATTTAGGTTGGAGCGTTGGTAAAGGCGTACTTATTATTGATATCGTTGTAATTGCTGGCTCTGTATTTATAATAGGACAAGAAAAGGCAATGTATACACTTGTAGCTGTATTTGTCGGAGCGAAAGTAATTGATTTCATCGTGGAAGGTATGGATACAAAAACAGCTGTTACGATTATTTCGAATCAACCAGACTTAATTCGAGAGACTATTACGAAAAACATGACGCGCGGTGTCACTGTATTAGAAGGACGCGGCGGATATACTGGTAAAAATAAAGAAGTTTTATATATCGTTATTAATAAACAAGAGCTTGTTAAGTTAAAGCAAGTTATTAGTAGAGTTGATGAAGATGCCTTCGTTGTCATTCACGATGTGCGTGATGTACTTGGCGGTGGCTTTAAAGCAAGCTAAAAGGTGAACGAGAAAATTCGTTCATCTTTTTTTATCCCGCATTAACGGGTAGTAGAACTCCCACCTCAAAATTCAGCTGGAGCAAAGAAGTTAGGTGGGAGATCAACTGCCCGTAAACGCCCGATTGGTGAGGGCTGATTAAGGCTTCACTTTATTCTTACAAAAATGTAAGGGTAATGTAATGGGATTGAATGGTAGATTAAATTCCTGCTCTTTAGAATGGATGTATAAGTATCCTGTAGAGGAGGAAGATCAGTATTATGAAGAAAAAAATAATTACTACTGTAATAGCTATGGTAGTGATAGTAGTAGTATTACTATTACTACCTACGAAACTTGGACCAGTTATTGATAAATATAATCCGCTTTATACGACGAAAGAATACTATACAATTGTGGATGCGATTGGTCAGCATGTCGGTGATGAATGGTATGAATATGAATTTATTGCATTTGATGAACGTGGAAGAGAACAAAAAATAAAGAAGACTGTTAAGCATATGTTAAAGAGAGATGAAGCATTAAAGGTGTACGCAAAAGGACGCTACGGCGAGGCAATTGAAGAAATTGAAGCTGTAAATATTCCTATTAATGCGAAGAGTAAACTTTTAACGATGAGATAGCGAATTATACCCCTGCCTATTTTTTGTCGAAAATAAAAATACTAGGTAGGGGTATTTTATGTTCGTGAAAAAGCCTTGGTCCATATGGACTAAGGCTTTTCTTATTATATAAAGGGGAAGGGGGTACAGTGTAGTAGCATGAGTGAAAGGTATAAGAAGAGTCGGCTACTAGCAATGTAATTTGGTTATGTGAGTGTTCTTCTTATTTGGCTTACTTTCTAACTTTATTGTACGAAATATAGGTAAGGGAAACTATCGAATTACATTACACATAGCTTACAAACATGTAAGCCTTCTGTAATGTAATTCGATGGTTAAAATATAGTAAATTTCATATAGTGTAACTAGAAAGTCTCACTGTATCACTTTCTGTTTGTAATGTTAATGAAGAATGAAAAACCAACTAATTTTTAATAGCCCTCATCTCTATTTAGATGAGGCTCTTTTTCAAACCTTACAACATTGTAAGGTTTACGTAAGTTAATTCGATAGTAAATTTGTCATATTTTTTGCATAATAGATACAAATAGATAAAAAATAATTAGGGATATATTAAGAAGGGAGAAAACTGGGATGCGTAAAGAAGAAGTAGTGAAGTTTCCAATTAAAGATTTCTGTAGCTACTTTACTGTTGCCGTAGTATGTATTGGATTATTTGATATAATAACAAATTTAATTGTTAACTAATATAGATGATAAAACAAGAAGGAAGACCCTTTCTTGTTTTTTTTATGGGGGCATAAAGATGAAATTGATTGATAGCCATATACATGTTGATCAATATGAGAATGAAGAGAAAAGTAGATTATTTATAGATGTGGAAAACAGTAAAGAGATACAAGGGCTTATTGCAGTATCTATGAATTATCAATCATGTCTAGAAACTTTATCTTTAGCAAAGCGATATCCTTTTGTACATCCAGCAATAGGTTTTCATCCGGAGCAGCCGATTCATAAAGAGGAATGTGAGCAAATTTATAAATTAATTGAAGATCATGTAGAGGAAATCGTTGCGATTGGTGAAGTGGGACTCCCATATTATTTAAGGAAAGAAGATGAAAATATTGCTATTGATCCATACATAGCGGTGTTAAAAAAGTTTGTGGAACTAGCTAGTAAATACGATTTACCAATTATATTGCATGCGGTTTATGAAGATACTGACACTGTATGTGGTTTACTTGAAGAATATAAAGTTTCGCGTGCACACTTTCATTGGTTTAAAGGAAGTGAAGAGGCAATGAAACGGATGATGAGGAACGGTTATTATATTTCTATCACACCGGATGTTTTACATAAGGAGAAAATTAGAAAAATAGTTTCGTATTATCCGCTTGAATATATGATGGTAGAAACAGATGGGCCGTGGGAATTTCAGAAGGATACGATGACACATCCTTATATGATAAAAGATGTATTACAAGAAATTAGTATAATAAAAAAAATATCAGTAGAGAAAGTTACTGAGCAAATATATGCGAATACGGTGCGATTTTATAAAGTTAGTGAGTCGTAAAAAAACACCAAGCATCTCGCTTGGTGTTTTTTTATGACTCTAATTTTTTCGCACGTCTTAATAATAAAAGAAAGACAATTATAATGAACCCAATTATAAGGAAGAACCCATATTGTTTTATATAATCAATTATGTCATTCGCACTTGTTGGTTTTTTAACGTGAATGCCGTCTTTATTAGTAGTAATATGAATATCTTTCATTTTTACTTCATTCGTTTCTTTTTGTAAATCAATCCACTCTATGTTTGGAATACTTTCTAGTTCTTTTAATACTTCTTTTAATGGTTCAACGCCCAAGTAAGGATGATAAAATGCACCGATAATTCCATCAGATAGTTTAGTGATAGATAAAGCACGTTCTTTCATTTTTGCTATAGCTTGTGGCTTACCTTCTTCAATAAAGCCAACAGTTTCAGGAATTAATTTCATCCCATGTAAAAATGACGGTGTACTTATATAAGCCGGTGAGTGCATTGATTTCCAAGTTGTATCGTTTAGTTGTATTTGTCCTACATAAGTTGAAAAATATTGTGATAGTATTTCATATCCTTTTTGAGACATTGTATAGTGCGGAGCTTCAAAGGCAACTGGATATAATTTAGCTTCTACAAGCTCTGTAATCCCTTTTTCAATATGATCTTTAATATATTTTTCTTCGAAGGATTTTCCGTTTTCTACGTATTTATTATAGTCTTCTGTAGAATGAAAATCTTCTTTTGTCTTTGATTTTTCATGGTTCGGTTGGCGAATTGGTTGATCTGTTTTTACATCCCAAAATTCAAAACCTTCGCCAGTTTCACTATCATAAAACTGATGTGTGTAACCATGCATAACGATAGAGCCACCATTATCTTGCATAAAGTGTAAAACATCGATTAATTCAGAGTTATCCTTTAAATGTACTGTTTTTCCTGTGTCTGGATCTTTGTAAACAGGGATAACCGTAATCATATAAGGGAGCTTTTTCTCTTTTAGTAATTCAGCGATTTCTTTTAATTGCTTTACATCTACAGCTGGATGAACGTCTTCAAGGCGTAAATAAGCTGAAGTTTTATTTGTTTCAGGTTTTTGTCCGAAATAAGAAAATAACATTTCACCGACGTAATGAGACATCCAATCGAAAAGGTTTGGAGTTGCAACATAATAGGATGTTCCTTGCTGAATGATTAACGGATGAGTTCCATCAGCACTCAAGGCGTAAGCAAGAGTTGTTCCTTTTGTTTCAATTTTCTTCATTAAGCGTTCTTCATGTAATTCATTTTTTAACTGGTTAGTCGGATATTCTATAGTGTGAATTCGTATATCGGTTTCTTTCGAGGTAATGAAAGAAAAGCGATTAGATAATTGTTCAACATTTTGTCCTAAAACTAATATGGGACCTGAGAAGTTTTCTAGAAATTGTTTTGCTGCAATAGAAAAATCTTCTTTTTTCTCTCCGATATAAACAATATGTGTATAAGAAGATGATTCAGTACTTTCCTTTACTTCCTTTAAGCTTTTTACTGTTATATCTTTTGTAAAGTGCCCTAACTGAGTATTAAGGATTTGTACATTGTTTGTAATTTTGTTGTCTTCTGTACTATACAAAACGAGTACTTTTGATTTTGATGATGTTTGTGCAGAGGTATGTATAGGAATGAGTAGTAAAATGCTGAAAAAGATTAGTAGAGTTTTTTTCATTTATTTATGCCCCTATTCTATATATAGAATTCAATTTACAATTATATACAAAAAATAAGTTATAGTCCATGTAAGTTACATTTTTGCACGTATTTACCATATGTTTTTTCGCAAAATCGGTCTAAAGCATGATGATAATATGTATAGTAATTTGCTATGATTGAAAGGTAAGAGAATGATAGAGTGTTGGTAATTGTAAAAGAAAGGCTGAAAGGGGACAAATTTCAGCGGAGAAAGAGGTAGAGGTAGTGAAGAAATTCTTTGTAGGATTTTTAGTTGTTCTTGGAGTGTATTTATATTTCCAAGGAAAGTCTGAAGGAATGGGTAAGCTAATGAATGAGACAAGCTATGTTGATTCAGAAGAAGCAAAACAGATGAAACAAATCATTATAGAGGAAGCAAAGAAAGTAAACCTTCCGGAATGGATACCTCTTACAATTGCCGAACATGAAAGTAGGTTAAATCCAAGAAGTGTTGGAGATAACGGAACTTCATTCGGATTGTTTCAATTACACCGCGGTGGTGGGCTTGCGCCAGATCATTTAACTGATGAAGAGCTGAAAGATCCACGTACAAATGCGCAAATTGCAATGCCGCATTTAATGAAAGGTTATAAGCGCGGGGTGCAAAAAGGTTTGACTGATTTTGCATTACTGAAATATATAGCGAATACATCTGGATGGCCAGGGAATTTAGGACCAGAGTGGACGGATAACAATATGAAGTATAACATCGGATTAGAGGATGTATACTATCGAAATAAAGGTGTAATCAAAGAGTAGGTTTTCTATACCTACTCTGTTTTTTTATGAATAATTTCATCCTTTTCTTTCGTGAAATACTGCGCTAGTTGTATTTTCACATCTTCTAGTTTTGTAGAAACTTGCGGTATTTTATATCCTACATACAACGGTGAAACGACAAACCTAGGAACAACTTTACAAATGATTTTCCTGTTTAAGTGATAGAAGAATAAGTTATAACTACTACATCCTTTATGGAAATCTGTCAGTATGTAACGTACAGTTTGCTGAATACAATTGGCCATTTCATCTATAAATGCAATATCTTCAATGATGATATTAAATTCAGTAAAGCCGATAATAGGACGCTCTGAAATATTGAGTTCAATGCGTTCATTTTTTTGAACAATTACCCCTTGGAAATTTGCTTCCTCAATATTTTCAAGATAGTCTACATGTTTCATTCCGATAATTTGCATATGTGCATGATGCAAACTTCCGCCTGAAAATGGACCATGATTTTTGTATAAAATCACAGAAGTGAATTCTTCATTTTCCTGTAAGTTTAACCAATGGAGAATAGAGAAGCGAATTAGTTTTCTCATATGTTCTTCTGTATATGTTGCGATATGGTCTTCGCAATTATCTGTTTCGATTAGCACGGTTTGAAAGGTATCCTTTAATGTAGGAAATTTATTTTTTAACCAAATAATAGAGCCCTCAGTTGCTAAAATATCCGTTAAATTTTCTCTGTCACAAAAAGGACATGCAGCGCTTCTGTTCCGAATGCTTTCTGGTTTTTGTTTACCGATATCGTTTAAAAAATATAGTTGTTGTGTATCCATTTGTATATGCCCCTTTAAAATATATGTAAAAATCCCGCTTAATACATTCGGGAAAAGGAGAAGGAAATCCTTTAAAGGGAATAGGGAAAAATAAAAGACAAGATATCCTCATTGCAATAGGGTACCTTGTCTTTTATTTTTTCTTTAATAGTGTGTATGGATAATATAGAGCATTTTCATTTTGTTTCTTTTTTCTATTTTTTATTGTGTATAAGGCAATTGCTGTACTTGCGATTACAATAATGGCTTTCTTCATATTCATATACCCCTTTTTATTGTTGGTTTAATTCTTGGCTAACTGCTTTCGCATCAACTAAAGCATGTAAGATCATTTTTACCATGTTCATCATAGTTCTTTCCTCCCTTTTATAGTTCGTTTAGTTCTTTTACAACTGCTTGTCCGTTCACTAATACCTCAAAGATTGCTTTTACGATTTCTTTCATCATGATTGTTTCCTCCTTATTTTTGTCTCTCTTGTTTATATCTTTATTGTATAGGGAGGCATCTTTTCGTACTATCGCTTTCCATTACGTGAACATAACAGTTTTGTAAGATTTGATGTCACTTATTGAAATGTTTAGTCTATCTTCATTATTTTCAGAAAAATGACTATTCAAACATAAATCGGGGAAGTATAATAAAGAAGTAAGTATTAAATTCCGTACGAAAGGAGTGAATGAGATGAAATGTTCTTTAGCTACGCGCGCAAAATTTTTAGATTATATCTATATTTGTCGTGCGATTTTTCATGATGCAGTTGTTAACGGGATACGTATGCCCTTTTTTAACAATTGCATAGTAGCTATTGAACGATAGAAGTCTCTTCACCCATTTTTGATAAACGTGTGAAAAGGGAGCTATTTGGCTTCCTTTTTCTATGACAAAAACCATGGGGAATGTTTCTTTCCCATGGTTTTTTATATTGAAAGGAGTACGGAAAATGACAATTTGTAGTGTAAATAATGTAAAGAAATCTTTTGGTGGAAACATCATATTTGAAAATATATCGCTTGAAATAAAGAATGGAGAACGTATTGGATTAGTTGGTCGTAACGGTAGTGGGAAGACAACTATCTTTCAGCTTCTAACAGGAATGGAGAGTTTGGATGCAGGAGCCATTCATATGAAGAAAGGTACATGCATCGGTCATGTAGCACAAATTCCAAAATTCAATAATGAAATGAATGTATATGATGTATTAAGCTCCGCTTTTAAAAAGGAAAAAGAGTTGGAGATAGAAATGCATGCTTTAGAAAAAAATATGGCAGAAGAACAGGAATCATCTGCTTTACAAAAATTGATGGAGAGATACGGAGTAATTCAAGAAAGGTACGCGTTTCTCGGTGGTTATGAAATAGAAGCGAATATTATGAAGGTAGCAAATGGTCTACAGGTGACGGAACTATTTCGAAGGTCATTTATGGAGATAAGTGGTGGAGAACAAACAAAAGTAAGCCTTGCGTATATGCTATTGCAGAAACCAGATCTACTTTTGTTAGATGAACCAACAAATCATTTGGACTTATTTGCAGTCGAGTGGTTAGAGCAATTTCTAAAAGAATATACAGGAACAGTTATGGTCATTTCGCACGATCGCTATTTCCTTGATGAAGTTGTAACGAAAATTTTTGATTTAGAAGATGGAGAAATTCACGTATATCATACGAACTATTCACAGTTTGTTGAGGAAAAGGAAGAAAGGCTGCTTCAAGAATTTCAAGCGTATCAAGAACAGCAAAAGAAAATAAAGAAAATGAAAGAAGCAATTAAGCGTCTACGTGAATGGGCAAATCAAGCGAATCCGCCGAATGAAGGATTGCATAAGAGAGCGAGAAATATGGAACGTGCATTAGAGCGTATAGAGAAACTAAAGAGACCCATTTTGGATAGAAAACAGATGGGACTTCAGTTTGAAGGGCAAGAGAGAAGCGGGAAAGATGTTGTTGTAATGAAAGAAGTGAGTAAAGGATTTGCTGAACGATCTTTATTTGAGAAAGTAAATTTGCATCTTCGTTTTCAGGAGCGCGCAGCTATCGTTGGACGTAATGGTACAGGAAAAACTACGCTATTAAAACTATTACTAAAAGAAATACAGCAAGATGCTGGAGAAATTCGAATTGGTAGTAGTGTGAAAATCGGTTATTTATCGCAACATGCGTACGGGAATATGAAGAACAATGTATTGGAAGCTTTCAGAGATTGCGTGGCTGTAACAGAGGGAGAAGCAAGACATATATTAGCGCGATTTTTATTTTATGGTCCAGCTGTTTTTAAGAAAGTAACGCAACTTAGCGGCGGAGAAAAAATGAGGTTAAGACTCGCGCAACTTATGTATCAAGATGTTAATTTTCTTATTTTAGATGAACCGACGAATCATCTTGATATTGAATCAAGGGAAGTTTTAGAGGAGGCCCTTGAACAATATAATGGGACTATTTTAGCTGTTTCACATGATCGTTATTTCTTAAATAAGTTATTTGAAAAAACATATTGGATTGATGAGCACAAATTATTTGAGTTTGCAGGGAACTATGCATGGGCTCGTCAAAAGTGGGAAGAAAGAATTGAGAAACAAGTAGCAAAACAGAAGCAGCAACAGCAAGGGAATAAAGTGTTAAAAGTAATGCCTATAAAAAAGAAGGAGTCTAGGAATTTAGAGGAAGTTGAAAACGAGTTAATGCATATAGAAGAAGATATATATGCACTTGAATGTAAAATGGAACATGTAGTTGATGTTGAAATGCTTGAACAATTGTATGAAGAAAAAACGAAAAACGAGTTTTTGCGAGCGGAGTTATATAATGAGTTAGAGAATATTGTGGAGTAAAGAAAATAGAATGAAAAAGAGCAAGTTGTTTTCTCATATTTTTGGGGAGGGCTTGCTCTTTCTAGTATAATGAAAGTAGAAAAATCGGTATAATTTTCTTGTTAATGTGATAAGAGAATGAACTTTAGGTCACTAAAACGTGGGGAGAATTTTATGTTAGGATATGCGCGGATTGCTACAATCGTCATGATTTGCTTAGTTTACGCAAATCATGTTTCACGTGAAACAGAAAATTTACAAATTTTTGTCGGTATTGCACTTTTTATTTATATTGTGAATCATATTTTGCTTGTAAAAGCAAAAGGGAGTAGGAAACTTGTTTTTTATACCTTGCTCACAAACGGTATTGTCACAGCATTATTAGGGTTTTTATTTCCCGAGACATGTTTATATTTAATTATATTTGGAATTGATGCGGTAGGATTATTTATTCATGATTGGCGTAAAAGGATGACTTATTTTTTTATCGCTTTTTTCTTTCTTTGTTGGTTTATAAATATACTACATACGTATCAACATACAGAGAGTCTGGAATTGGAGAGTAATGCAATTAACTTTATGTTTATCATTTTCAGTGCTTTAGCTGGAAACTTAATAAAAAAACTTACAGCTGCGCGGAAAATGGTAGATGAGCAATATGAGGAATTAGCATTATCTCATACAGCTTTAAAAGAAGCACATGAACAATTAAGGCTATATGCCAAAGAGGTAGAGGAATTGACGGCGGTTCGGGAGCGAAATGATATTGCCCGAGAAATTCATGATACCGTGGGTCATAATATGACAGCTTTGCTTGTGCAGTTGCAACTAGCGGAAGCGCTATGGAAGCAAAACTCAGATACGACAGAAACGGTTTTACATACATGTTATGAACTGGCTAGAAAGTCACTTCAAGAAGTAAGAGCTTCTGTTCATGCTTTAAAAGAGGAAAGCAAACTAGGAAACATAGTAGAAAATATGCGTGGAATGTTGAATGAATATTCTAAAATGACGAAAGTACAAGCATCTTTTCGATTGCAAGGAGATCCTGTTACAATTCCATTGTCGCTACATCCTACATTACTTCGTATTATGCAAGAGTCTTTAACAAATGCAAAACGTCACGGGAAAGCGAGTTTATGTGAAGTGAGTTTAACTTGTTCAATGAAACAAGTTAAACTATGTATTTCGGATAATGGTGTGGGAGTCAACGAGGTAAGTCCGGGTTTTGGTTTACTTAATATGAAAGAACGTGTAGAGGAACATGGTGGAACTATTCAATTTGAGAGTGAGATAGAAAAAGGCTTCCAGTTACAGATTGAATTTCCGCTACAGGAGAAAACATGGGTAATAGGGGGAACGGTATGATTCGCATTATGATTGTTGATGATCAATCACTCATTCGCGATGGTTTAGCGATGTTATTAAATTTACGTCCAGAACTTGAAGTAGTGGGAACGGCTACGGATGGAGACGAAGTGATACAAAAAGTGAAAGAGCTACATCCTGAAATTATTTTGATGGATATTCGGATGCCTCGTATGAATGGTGTTGAAGGAACACGTTTAGTTAGAGAACAGTTCCCTCATATAAAGGTTCTTATGTTGACGACATTCAATGATAGTGAGCTTATTTTTGAAGCATTGGAGCAAGGAGCGAGTGGTTATTTATTGAAGGATATGGAGACAGATGCAATCGCGCAAGCAATTTTAACGGTGCATAGTGGCGGGGTTGTGCTTCCTCAGGATATAACAGCGCAAATTATAGAGGAATTAAAAAAGACGAAAGTGGCAGTAGAGTGTAACCCACCAGAACAACTAAAACAATTAACTGAGCGAGAAGTAGATGTTTTAAGAGCAATTGGACTGGGGTTAAATAATAAAGAGATTGCCGAAAAGCTATTTATTACAGAGGGAACTGTTAAGAATCATGTTTCTAATTTGATTAGTAAGCTAGAACTGAGAGATCGAACACAAGCAGCAATATACGCAGTAAGGTATGGCGTCACGATGTACACATGACTTTTGGCATATATAAGTGTGAAAAAGCAGCGGAATTTGCTGCTTTTTTATTTTGTATTTCTATCTTAAGGGTGATGGAGAAGAAAAGAAATTTTTCTACAATGAAAGTGTAGATGAATACAAAGGGGCTGAATCAATATGTTAGTCATAGATCATATTACGAAATCATTTGGCAAGAAGGAAATCGTAAAGAATGTTTCTTTTGAAGTGAAAAAAGGTGAAACATTTGGGTTGCTTGGACCAAACGGAGCAGGGAAATCAACGACGATATCAATGATTTGCGGGTTAATTCCATACGATAGTGGTGATATAAAAGTTGGTGGGAAATCTGTAAAAGAGTATCCATTAGAAGCGAAAAAGAAAATCGGTATTGTCCCGCAAGACATTGCGCTGTATCCGACACTTTCAGCAAAGGAAAATTTAATCTTCTGGGGAAAGATGTATGGTTTAAATGGAAAAGTTGCAAAAGAGCGGGCAGAGGAAGTGTTAGCTTACGTCGGTTTACAGGATCGGGGAAAAGATAAAATTGAAACATTTTCAGGTGGAATGAAAAGGCGTATTAATATTGGTGCAGCACTTATGCACGAACCAGAGTTATTAATTATGGATGAACCGACAGTCGGGATTGATCCGCAATCGAGAAATCATATTTTAGAGACTGTTAAAAAGTTAAATGAAAAAGGTATGACGGTCATTTATACGAGTCATTACATGGAAGAAGTTGAGTATTTATGTGAGCGAATTGCCATCGTTGATCATGGAAAGGTAATTGCACTAGGAACGAAAAGAGAGCTATGTAATCGTCTAACAGATGGGTTTATGGTGAAATTGCAATTAAATCGCTACAGTACGGAACTGCTACAAAAGTTGAAGGCACTACCTGTTGTTGAGCGGATTATTTTTGACGAAGATAGTAGCACGATTGATATTGGACTAAATGGTGGCGAGGCAATTGGCATAGTTGTTTCAGAAGTTGTTGAAAACAAAGCTCAAATTTTAAAACTGGAAGTAAAAGAACCGAATTTAGAGGCACTTTTTTTACAATTAACAGGACGTTCACTTCGTGATTAAGGGGGTTAGTACGAGATGAGAAGTTTCATTATTGCATGGAAAGATTTAAAAATCCGTTTAATTGATCGGCGCGGATTTATGATGATGTTAATTATGCCACTTGTATTAACGGCCATTTTAGGTTCAGCATTAAGTGATGTATTTGAGAGTGGTGGACTACCGAAAACAGTAATTGGCTATTATCAAGAGGGAACGGATGAGTTTGCAGATGTCTTTCAAAAAGATGTATTGCAATCTAAAGAAATAAAAGATGATGTGAAAGTAAAGGTAGTTAATTCTCAGGAAGAGCTTGAAGATATGTTAAAGGGAAAGAAAATCGATGTAGGAATTGTCATCCCAAATAAATGGAGCGAACAAGTACAAGATGGAAAATTAAAAGAACCAAAGGTGCTTATAGACCCATCAAAAGATATACAAGCAAAAATTGCTGAGTCAATGATCCGCTCTTTTTCAGAACGTGTTCAAACAGTCGCAGTATCTACTAAAAGTGTTGTAACAGAATTAGCAAAATCTCAGCAGAGTGATGTAGCACAAGTTGCAAAAGAGGTAAGTGGAAGTCTACAGACGATAGCAACTGCAAGTGTGGGTAACATCCAAAAAGGAACGGTAGGCAAAAAAACAGTTGCAGCGATGCAATATTATGCAGCAGCAATGTTAGTCATGTTTTTACTATATAACATAACAGTAGGTGCAAAGTCAGTTGTAACAGAGCAACGAACTGAAACGTTGGCGCGTTTGTTCAGTACACCGACGAGCTCATTTTCAATTTTATTCGGGAAGTTTTTAGGTACATTACTATTTGCCTGTATACAATTTGGAATATTTATAGTTGCTACACACTTTATGTTTCATGTGGAATGGGGCGCAGATGTGTCTCAAATAGTAGTGTTGGGAATTTCTTATGCAATTTGTGTTTCTGGTTTATCTATGTTAATCGCCGCTTTTATTCGTGAGGAAAAAACGGCAGATTTAATGGGGGGAATCGGTATTCAAATACTAGCTATATTAGGAGGATCAATGTTACCGATTTACGTATTTCCCGATACACTTCAAACAGTTGCGAATATTGCTCCGAATAAATGGGCACTTACGAGCTTCTTAAATATTATGTCGGGAACATCTTGGGATGTGCTATTCCCTGTCATTTTAAGTTTATGTAGTGCAGGAATTATCTCCGTTATGATTGGAACGTTACGTTTACGTACGAGATAGGAGGAGAAATGATGAAGAAAGTTTGGGCGCTTTGTTGGCTAGAATTAAAACAAATTTTAATTAAGCCACAAAGTTATATACTCATGTTTGGAATGCCTATTATTTTTACACTCATATTCGGTGGACTTTTAGGCGGAAGTGGGAATGAGAAAGTAAATATTAGTTTAGTAGATAAAGATGGTTCTGTATTATCTGGCAAGTATTATGAGGAAATAAAGAAAAGTGATTTAATTTCTATAGAAAAGGTAACGTATAGGGAAGGGACACAGAGGATCGAAGATAAGAAAGCGTCTGGTATAATCATCATTCCGAAAGATTTTCAAAAGAGTATGCTAGATGGAAAAGTAGAAAATATCCAATTTCAAGCCAGTGCTGATTTTACGGGTGGAACTTCTGTAGAGCAAGTATTAGCAAGTGCATTAAAAAAGATGGAGATAGAAGTTAGTGCAGCAAGAGATTTTGAGAAGAAAAGTAACACTTCGTGGGAAACGATGTATGAAACAATTTATACAAAAATAGATCCTGTTTCGATTCAAAAAGAATTGATTTTACACGATGATCAAAAGTTAAATAACGTTACAGGGCGAGCGGCAGGTTTTTCAATTCTATTCGTCATGATTGTCATGTTAAGTGCGACGGGAACTATTTTGAAAGCTAGACAACTTGGTGTTTGGTCTCGTTTATTAGGAGCGCCAGTTTCAAAAGTTCAAATACTAGCAGGATATATCCTTTCCTTCTTTTTAATAGGGTGGATTCAATTTGGTGTTTTAATGATATTAACGCATTCATTATTTGATGTGCAGTGGGGAAATTTATTAGGGGTTATTACACTCGTTTCAGTATTGCTATTAGCGGTTATTGGTCTAGCTTTATTATTGGCAAGTATCGTGAAAACAACAGAACAGCAGTCCGCACTAGGGAATATCGTTGTAATTTCAACGTGTATGATTGGTGGTCTTTATTGGCCAATTGAAATTGAGCCTTCATGGATGCAAGCGGCGGCAAATTTTGTTCCGCAAACGTGGGCGATGCGTGGCTTTACTGAGTTAATTGTAAGGGGAGGTACATTAGCAGATATAGGAGGATATATTGGTATACTCATTTTATTTGCAGGAGTATTTTTCGTAATTGGTTTAACAAGAATACGTTATGACTGAAAAAAGAAAGCAGAGTTACAGCTTTACGCGCTGAACTCTGCTTTCTTTTTGTGTGGTATCTTCCCTTGTTGAAATTATAATAGCGATCCCGAGCATAATAAAAAAAGCTAAAAAGAGGACGAACTTTGGGAAGAAAGGGAATAGTAATAACGCCCCGACTATCATGATTGTTAATAGCACATAGTGCAGGACATATTGGAATAGGTTGTCCATATTTTCGCCCCCTTCTTGGTAGTTAATTGTTATTATTCTATGCGGGACTATTAGGTAATAGAATGAATTTTTTGCTAAGTTTATTTAAATTAAAGATTGATCAATAATTTCGAAAGAATTCTCAAAATATTTATATAGAAATAATTGACAAAATATACTGAAAGATATAAGCTAATAACCATAAAGTCTACCGGAAAGGTCGGAATAAGATTGTTACCCCTCAAAAACATCTTTTTTTACGTTTAAAACCGACTTTTCCGATCGGCTATGAAATGTTGCTGTGGGAGGCATACATTAGGCAAGCAGTTCATAAGGTGTAATTATTAAAAAAAAGTTAGGGTGGGGACAATGAAGAAAAAGACAAAAAAATGGGCTGGTGTATTTTCGGTATTACTGAGTAGTTCGCTTGTGTTATCTGCTTGTGGGGGACAGGAGGATACGGCTTCTACAGAACCAGTGCAAAAACAGGATTTAAAAGACTCTAAGATTGAAACAATTCCAGCTACAGATAAGAAGAAAAGTCCAGAAAAAGCAAATCAGCGGAAGGACACTTTTATCACGGCTATTTCTAAGCCAGGAGGCGTTTTCTTACCATATTTCCAAGAGAATGGTTGGGATGGAAACGTAACGTCTGTTATTTTTGCATCATTAGTAACAACAGACAAACAAGGTAAACCTGCTCCAGACCTTGCAGAAAAATGGGATATTTCTGCTGATCAGTTAACATATACATTCCATTTACGTAAAGATTTAAAGTTTAGTGATGGTTCCCCTTTAACAGCGGATGACGTAGCATTCACATTAACACTACTCCATGATAAAGCATATGAAGGTGGGGTGGATATTGCTCAGTATGCCATTAAAGGTGGGAAAGAATATAAAGAAGGAAAAGCAACTTCTATTGAAGGAGTTCAAGTTGTTAACCCACAAACAATTAAAATTATAACTGAAAAAGTTAATTCTCAGGCACTAACTGCTTTAGGTGGGTCAGTGTTATCAAAAGCTTATTATGGAAAAGAATATAAACAAAATACAAGTTTAGACTATTTAAAAGCGTTGTATGGGCAACCAATTGCTGCGGGACCATATAAATTTGAGAAATATGTTCCAGGTCAAGAAGTTCGCTTTGTTGCCAATGAACATTATTATGCAGGAAAACCGAAAATCAAAAACTTTATTTACAAAATAACATCAGGTGATACTGGATTCCAATTATTCCAAACAGGTGAACTAGATTATAGTGGATTTAGAGCAAATCCTGAAAATATAGAACAATTAAAAGGATTAGGTTTTGCGAATATTAATCTCGAGTCTTCTAGTGATATCGCTTATATTTATGTGAATAATAAGAAGCCATATTTGAAAGATAAGAAAGTCCGCCAAGCACTTACTTATGGGTTAGATCGTAAGAAGTATGTTGATACAGCTTTACAAGGATATGGTTCTGTTGCTAACGTACCAATTGCTCCAGTTTCGTGGGCATATACGGAAGAAGGAATTAATAAATATCCATACGATGTAGAAAAGGCTAAAAAATTATTGGATGAAGCTGGTTGGAAAGTAGGTTCTGACGGGGTTCGTGAAAAAGATGGTCAAAAATTAAAATTAACATACTACGCATCAAATACAGGAAAAACAAATGATATCTTTATTCCAATTGCAAAAGAAAGCTACAAAGCAATCGGTGTTGAAATAAATCCAGAGCTAATGGACTTTAATACGATGCTTTCAAAAGTGGGAAAAGGTGACTATGATTTAGCAGCGGTTTCAACACCAGGAATTAGTGATCCAAGTGAAGTGGTAAGTGACTACTTATCAACTAACCCAAAAAGTGATACAGGTTATAGTAATCCGAAAGTTGATGAATTAATTGTAAAAGGCATAGAGACGACAGATATTGAAAAACGTAGAGCAGTTTATAAAGAACTGTATAAAGAGTTAAGCGATGATCCACCGGTTATTTTACTAAACTATCGTAAACTACTTTACGCTCACAATGCACGTATACAAGGCATCAATCCAGAAAAATATGATGGTATTAGTTCTAACTTACCAGTGCTATCAGTTGAAAAATAAAGATTAACTGAAATAATAGAAGACATTTTTTCATACAGCAAGGAATAAACGCTGCTTTGAAAAAATGTTCTTCTATTTTTAAGTAAATAGGATTGGGGAGACAAAAGGTGAAAACATACATCATTCGTAGGTTTCTACAAATGATTCCTACATTGTTTGGTACGTCCATTATTATCTTTTTCTTATTTGCACTCTTGCCAGGTGATTATATTGATTCGAATCCAAAGTTAACACCAGAGAGAGCTCAAGAATTAAGGGAACTGTATGGTTTAAATAAGCCGATTATTGAAAGATACTTTCACTGGCTAGGTAACGCACTGCACGGTGATTTTGGCTTCTCATTACAATATCAAGAACCAGTAACATCATTACTTAATAAGTTCATTTGGAATACATTTATTGTTGCAGTTGCAGCTTTATTTTTCACTTGGATTATTGCTCTTATAATTGGTGTTGTTTCAGCAACAAAACAGCATTCATGGTTTGATAGACTTGTAACAATTGGTGTTTTTGCTGCAATGTCATTCCCATCATTTTTTATAGGATTGTTCTTAATTAAATTATTGGCAGTTGATTTAAATTTATTACCAATTGGCGGCATGATTGATATTGGAAGTAATTCGACAGGTATCACATACATATTGGAAGTATTACGTCATATGATTCTGCCTGTATTTATTTTAACGCTTCTCGGTGTAGGGTCATTAACACGATATTTTAGAACAGGTATGTTGGATGTTGTAAGACAAGACTATATTCGTACTGCACGTGCAAAAGGGTTGAAAGAAAGAAAAGTTATTTATAAGCATGCATTGAAAAATGCAATTTTACCAGCGATTACTTTACTTGCGTTTGAATTACCAGGCTTATTTTCTGGCGCAATTATTATTGAACAAATCTTTAACTGGCCAGGGATTGGAAGTATTCAATTAGAAGCATTGAACTTTCGTGATTATACAGTATTAATGGCATTTACGATGTTTCTTTCTTGTTTAACAATTATGGCGAACTTTTTTGCAGATATTGTATATGGGCTTGTTGATCCACGAATTCGACTGAAGTAAGGGGGGGAAGATATGGAGACTATTACAACAATAAAGAAAAAGAAAGAACCGAAAAAAAGAAACGAATCATCACCATGGCGTCAAGCCTATAAAAAAATAAAGCAAAATAAGTTGGCATTGTTTGGTTTATACATTTTAATATTTATGTTTTTATTTAGTTTCATTGGTCCAATCTTTTCACCATATGCTTCGGGGACAGTACAAGTAACGCAAATCAATAAACCACCTAACCTTTCACATTGGCTCGGAACAGACCAATTAGGACGGGACATTTTAACTAGGCTTATGCAAGCAGGACGTATTTCATTAACAATCGGTTTAGCATCGATGTTACTATCTGTTATACTCGGTGCTCTGTTAGGAGCCATTGCTGGTTTTTATCGTGGCATTGTAGACCATCTAATTATGCGTATTGCAGATGTGTTAATGTCCATTCCAGGATTACCGTTGCTTATTATAATGGGGGCAATTTTATCAGAATGGAAACTACCATCAGAATATCGGTTATATGTCGTAATGATTATTTTAAGTTTAGTAGGATGGCCAGGACTTGCACGCCTCGTACGAGGTCAAATTTTAACGCTGCGGGAGCAAGCATTTATGCAGGCAGCGGACGTCTTGGGATTAAAAGATTCTCGTAAAATTCTCCATCATTTAATTCCAAACGTTTTTCCAATATTAATTGTTGTAGCGACGTTAGGTGTGGCAGGATCTATTTTAAGTGAGTCTGCACTAAGTTACCTAGGACTTGGCGTTGTCCCGCCTACACCATCGTGGGGAAATATGATTAGTGCAGCAAACTCATTAATCGATTTCCAAAAGCGTCCGTGGTTATGGATCCCGCCTGGTTTTGCAATCTTTATAACAGTTGTATCAATTAATATACTTGGCGATGCACTTCGTGATGCATTAGATCCAAAGATGAAGCGGTAGGTGAGAAAGCATGAGTAGAGCAGTAGTAGAGCTAAAGGATTTACAAACACACTTTCAGACGGAAGAAGGTACAGTAAAGGCTGTCAATCATGTTAGCTTTTCAGTTCGAGAAGGTGAAACAGTTTGTGTAGTAGGCGAATCAGGTTGCGGGAAAAGTGTAACGGCTTTATCTATTATGGGACTTATTGCTGAATCTGGCGGCATCGTTGGTGGTGACATTCTTTATGAAGGAAAAAGTCTTTTAGGAATGAAAGAGAAAGAACTTCGTAGTTTAAGAGGAAATGATATCGCGATGATTTTCCAGGAACCGATGACATCACTTAATCCGGTCTTTACTGTTGGAGAGCAAATTGTTGAGACGTTAAGAGAGCATGAACTACTTAGCAAAAACGAAGCATACAAAAAAGCAATTGAATTAATTCGTAAAGTTGGTATTGCTCGTGCTGATGAAATTGTCCATTCTTATCCGCACGAATTAAGCGGTGGTATGTTACAACGTATTATGATTGCTATTGCACTTAGTTGTAATCCAAAGTTATTAATTGCAGATGAACCGACAACAGCTCTAGACGTTACGATTCAAGCGCAAATATTAGACTTACTAAGACAAGTAAAAGAGGAATTTAAAACGTCCATTTTATTAATTACACATGATCTAGGTGTTGTAGCGGAAATGGCTGATTACGTTGTTGTTATGTATGGTGGAAAAGTTATTGAAGAGGCACCGGTACTAGAAATATTTCAAAATCCGAAACATCCATATACGCAAGGGTTGCTGAAATCAAAACCAGTAATGGGGAAACGAACAGAGAAACTTTATTCTATTCCAGGGCAAGTTCCAAATTTAGTTGGCTTAGATGAGTTTTGCTACTTTAGTGGCCGCTGTGAACATTGCATGGAAATATGCAAAAATGAAGCGCCAAATCTTAATGTGCATGACGAGGATCATAAAGTAGCTTGTTGGTTATATGAGGAGCGTGCTGGGCAATGAGTGAACCATTATTAGAAGTGAAGAACTTAAAAACGTATTTTCCGATTAAGGGCGGCGTATTTAGTAGAACGATTGGACATGTGAAAGCGGTAGATGGGGTAAGCTTTACAATTGATAAAGGAGAAGTGTTTGGCCTTGTAGGAGAGTCTGGAAGTGGGAAAACGACGATAGGAAAAACAATTCTCCGTCTCGTTCAAAAAACAGAAGGTGAAGTGAAATTTAAAGGTCAAGATGTTCATGCTTTATCAAATGAGGAGCTGAGAAAGCATCGTCCTAATATGCAGCTCGTCTTTCAAGATCCATTTAGCTCATTAAATCCAAGAATGAGAATTGGAGAAGCGCTTGGTGAGCCAATGTTGGCTCACGGACTAGCGACGAAAGAAAATGTCCGTGCAAAGGTGATAGAAGTATTGGAGTTATGTGGTTTAGCGCCGTATCACATTGACCGGTACCCTCATGAGTTTTCCGGTGGGCAACGTCAGCGTATCGTTATTGCAAGGGCGATGGTATTAGATCCAGAATTTATTGTAGCTGATGAGCCTGTTGCGGCATTAGATGTATCTATTCAAGCGCAAATCATTAATTTGTTTAGTGAATTACAGGAGAAAAAGGGATTATCCTATTTATTCATTTCACATGATTTAAGTGTTGTGGAGCACTTATGTACGAAAATTGGAATTATGTATTTAGGAACTATTGTCGAAACAGCACCACGTGATGAGTTATTTGCGAATCCGCTTCATCCATATACAAAAGCATTGTTATCAGCAGTGCCAATACCGGATCCAACAGTTAAGCGAGAACGGATTATTTTAGAAGGGGATATTCCAAGTCCTGCAAATCCACCATCAGGTTGCCGTTTTCATACACGTTGCCCCTTTGCTACAGATATTTGTAAAACGAATGTACCAGAATTCCGTAATTTGGGTGAAGATCATTTTGTTGCTTGTCATCATGTGTAAAAGAAAAGGACTCTTTCAAAATGTGAAAGAGTCCTTTTTTTACCCCGCATTAACGGGCAGTAAGACTCCCACCTGAAAATTCGACACATGCGGGGAAGTTAGGTGGGAGATTAACTGCCCGTAAAAGCCCGATTGGTTCAACTAATAATCAGAGGAACCCCACCTCTGATTAAAGTTGAACTTTATTTACTAGATGAAGTTTGTTTCAATACAAATTGCTCGATTGCATGAGCAACACCATGTTCATTGTTTGTTAATGTTACAACGTCACATAGTTTTTTGACATCTTCTTCGGCATTTCCCATTGCAACTGATAAGCCAGCTACTTGTAGCATTGGCACATCATTAAAGTTGTCACCGATTGCAACAGTATCTTCAATTGGTATATTGAAATAAGCTGCCATTTCTTGTAGGCCGTTCCCTTTATGACCATGCTTATCCATAATTTCTACATTAGTAGGAGCTGATGCGGTAACTGAAATGTCCGTATCTTCTTGTAAAGTTTGCAATAGCTGCGAACGATGAGCAGCATTAAATGTCAAAATAAAGAATTTAGATATTTCTAATTCTGGATTATTTACGACATCTTCTATTTTTTGGAAATCAGTAATTAAGTTAGATTTCTTTTGTTTTTCTGTAATTCTTTCAAGTTCCTCAAGTGTAACATCTAGTGTATGTTTATTTTCTTCGAATGCCTGCATAACTTGACCTTGCCATGTATAAGGAGAATAAACCCCTTTATTTGTGTACAACTTATATGGAAAACCTTCAGATTCTAGTAATTTTGCAAGCTTGTATACTTTATCATTTTGTAAACAACGCGAGTTAATTACTTTTCCGTCCACATAAACAATTGCCCCATTGCTTGCTCCAACTGGAAGAGATAGTTTATATTCTTCCAATAATTTCAAAGCATCCTCTTTCGCGCGGCCAGAACAAATCATTACAATATGACCAGCCTCTTTTGCGGTTTGGATAGCTTGTAAGTTCTCTTTGGAGATTTCAAGATTAGATGATAGTAGTGTACCATCCATATCTAGTGCGATTAATTTCAAAATGACCACCTCTTTGTTTCCATTATACATAGTTATATAGAGGAAACATATAAACTTATCTTGGAAAGATAGTATTTTATCCCGCATTAATTTCTAGTAAAAGTGCGATTGGTGAGGGGAATAATTAGTAGGGAATGAAACTCTCGTTGATTAAAGTTTCACTTTGGTTTTTAACAAAATAGAGATGAATAATATTATATTTCGCTTTATGACCTTAATGTTACACTAGTGTTACAAATGTGATTGTAGTAGAAAACGCATTAAAACAAGGTTTTTGAGTGTTTATTAAAAAAAACGTAAAAAAAGTGTAATAAAATTTACGTAATTATATTGCAACGTAATAATAGTTATGTTACATTAGTGTTACAAACGTTACGTAATTAATTTCAATGTAACGTTAACATGAAAACTATGAACTAATCATTTCTTAGTAATTACATATAGATAACTTATAAAAAAGGAGAATGAATGATATGAACAACGAGCAAGTATTAAACGTAACAAAAGGTGACTTCTTAGGATCAGCAAGTGGAGCAGTAGTATTAACAGCATTAATCGTATTTCTATCAAGCGTATTAGTATAATAGAAGTTTTGTAACAAAAGATAAATGAAGGGAGAATGAAAGATATGAAAGAGCAAGTATTACAAGTAACAAAAGGTGATTTCGTAGGATCAGCAAGTGGAGCGGTAGTATTAACAGCATTAATCGTATTTCTATCAAGCGTATTAGTATAATAGAAGTTTTGTAACAAAAGATAAATGAAGGGAGAATGAAAGATATGAAAGAGCAAGTATTACAAGTAACAAAAGGTGACTTCGTAGGATCAGCAAGTGGAGCGGTAGTATTAACAGCATTAATCGTATTTCTATCAAGCGTATTAGTATAATAGAAGTTTTGTAACAAAAGATAAATGAAGGGAGAATGAAAGATATGAAAGAGCAAGTATTACAAGTAACAAAAGGTGATTTCTTAGGATCAGCAAGCGGAGCAGTAGTATTAACAGCATTAATCGTATTTCTATCAAGTGTATTAGTATAATAAAAGTTTTAAATTGTACAAAATGAAAGGAGAATGAGGAATATGAACAGTGAACAAGTGTTACAAGTAACAAAAACAGATTTATTAGGATCATTAGGCGGAGCGGTAATATTAACATCATTTATTCTATTCCTTGCAAATATATTAGTATGAAAAATATAAATACAATCATTCAAAAAAAATAAAGACTCTAACGTATTAGTAAGTAGTTAATATGTTGGAGTCTTTTTTGTTTTCCTCTCATATAAACCCTCAAGTATTAATAATATCCCCTTATCTCGCTATTTGCGGACAGTAAGACTCCTACCTCAAAAAAGGAGTTAGGTAGGAGTCGGGCTAATAATCAGTGGAGAATGAACAAAACCCCCACCGATTAAAGTTTCACTTTATTTTAAAGAGAAAAAAGTCGAATTTTATATGTAAGAAAAAAAGAGGAATTTGACAGAAAAGATAGAAAATTTTAAAGGTCAGAATTTGTTAGCTTGCTAACTAATTTCTATTAATTGATATTGGAAGCGTTTTCGGTTGGTTTTAAGTATGGACCATTTAATCTATTTACAGGGGGATGAAGATATTATGAAACAAAAATCTATGGATACGCTAGCTGCACAAATGGAGGACTTTTTTCCGGTACGTGATGTAGATCATTTGGAATTTTACGTAGGGAATGCAAAGCAATCAAGTTATTATCTTGCGAGAGCGTTTGGATTCAAAATTGTAGCTTATTCTGGATTAGAAACAGGAAACCGTGAAAAGGTATCTTATGTTCTTGT
The DNA here is from genome assembly GCF_044908245.1 of Bacillus sp. RC242. Lineage (NCBI taxonomy): Bacteria > Bacillati > Bacillota > Bacilli > Caryophanales > Bacillaceae > Bacillus > Bacillus sp. RC242. The sequence continues at coordinate 20,928 of NZ_JBIYCZ010000020.1, read as the reverse complement.
GCAAAAAAATATGCGTTTTGTTGTGTCTGGAGCTTTAAGTAGTGATAGTCGTATTGCAGAGTTTGTAAAGACTCATGGTGATGGAGTGAAAGATGTGGCTTTACTTGTTGATGATGTTGATAAAGCATACTCTGAAGCTGTAAAACGTGGCGCTGTTGCGATTGCTCCTCCTGAAGAGTTAACAGATGAGGACGGTACATTGAAAAAAGCGGTTATTGGTACGTATGGTGATACAATTCACACGCTTGTAGAGCGTAAAAATTATAAAGGAACATTTATGCCAGGATTCCAAAAGGTTGAGTTTAATATTCCATTTGAAGAGTCTGGTTTAATTGCTGTAGACCATGTAGTTGGTAACGTTGAGAAAATGGAAGAGTGGGTTAGTTATTACGAGAATGTTATGGGCTTTAAACAAATGATCCATTTCGACGATGATGATATTAGTACAGAGTATTCGGCATTAATGTCAAAAGTTATGACGAATGGAAGCCGTATTAAGTTTCCGATTAATGAACCAGCGGATGGAAAAAGAAAATCACAAATTCAAGAATATCTAGAGTTCTATAACGGAGCAGGTGTACAGCATCTCGCTTTATTAACAAGTGATATTGTAAAAACAATTGAAGTACTTCGTGCAAATGGCGTGGAGTTTTTAGATACGCCAGATACGTATTACGATGAGTTAACAGCACGAGTGGGGAAAATTGATGAAGAAATTGATAGATTAAAAGAATTGAAGATTCTAGTAGACCGTGACGAAGAAGGTTATTTATTACAAATCTTTACGAAACCAATTGTAGATCGTCCAACTCTATTTATTGAAATCATCCAACGTAAAGGTTCTCGTGGATTTGGCGAAGGGAACTTTAAAGCGTTATTCGAATCAATTGAAAGAGAACAAGAGCGTCGCGGAAATTTATAAAATTTGTATCCACCAGCAAGAGTTCCTTTGTTGGTGGAAATTTCATTTTCATAGGGAGGAATCACGATGAAATTTGTTACATTTCGTCTCCCATCGAAAGAAATGCGAGCTGGATGGCTTGAAGGTGACAAAGTAATCGATATGAATCTTGCGAGTGATGGACAATTACCTTCTTCTATGTTCGGCTTTTTAGAGAAAGCAGATGAGTATGTAGAAGTATTGCGTAATATTAAGAATCCTGAAAAGGGTATATATTCCTTAGAGGAAGTTCAATTAGCAGCGGCAATTCCTAATCCGAGTAGCATTCGAGATTTTTATGCATTTGAGCAGCATGTAAAAACAGCTCGCGGACGAAGAGGGCTAGATGTTGTACCTGAATGGTATGATATCCCGGTTTTTTATTTTACGAACCACCGTGCTGTTATTGGACCAGATGATTTTGTTATTGGTCCGAAGAAGTCTAAAAAGCTTGATTATGAGTTAGAGATTGCTTGCGTAATTGGGAAAGAAGGACGAAACATTTCTCGTGAACGAGCAGAGGAATATATTTTTGGTTACTGCATTATGAACGACTGGAGTGCAAGGGACTTACAAGCAACAGAAATGAAAGTGGGACTCGGTCCAGCGAAAGGAAAAGATTTTGCAACTTCATTAGGAGCGTATCTCGTTACGAAAGAGGAATTAGACGTTTATCGTAACGGTGATCGTTATGATTTAGAGATGACTGCTCATGTAAATGGAAAGATATTATCAAAGGGAAACTTCCAAGATATTTACTATACATTTGCTGAAATGATTGAACGTGCTTCGGAAGATGTTACGTTATATCCAGGGGATGTTATCGGGTCTGGTACAGTGGGAACGGGCTGTATTTTGGAGCTTGGTACGGAAGAGTGGCTGCAAGATGGAGATGTTGTAGAGCTGTCGATTACGGGTTTAGGTACGTTACGTAATACGGTCAAAAAAGAAATGGAAGCAGGTGATGGGCATGTTTTATCGTCACATGGGGGAGCTACCTCATAAACGACATGTACAATTTCGTAAAAAAGATGGATCGCTTTATCGTGAGCAGGTAATGGGGACAAAAGGTTTCTCTGGTACCCAGTCTATTTTGTATCATCATTATATGCCAACAGAAGTAGGGCATGCGGCATTATCGCATTCTTGTCAGTTACAGTATGAAGAGGATGTTACTCTTGCTCATCGCCACTTCCGTACGAAAGAAAATAAAAAAACTGGTGATGCAGTAAGCGGAAGAAACTTTATGCTTGGGAATGAGGATTTATTAATTGGAGTAGTGAGTCCAACAGAAAAAATGGATTATTTTTACCGTAATGGTGATGGCGATGAAATGTTATTTGTTCATTATGGAACAGGAAAAATTGAAACGATGTTTGGAACGATTCACTATAGAAAAGGTGATTATGTAACAATTCCAATTGGAACGATTTATCGTGTTATTCCAGATGAGGGAGAGACTAAGTTTCTTGTTGTAGAGGCAAATAGCCAAATTACAACACCAAGTCGCTATCGCAATGAATATGGGCAATTGTTAGAACATAGTCCGTTTTGTGAAAGAGATATGCGTGGACCGGAGAAATTGGAGACATATGATGAAAAAGGTGAGTTTGTCGTAATGACAAAGTCGAGAGGTTATATGCACAAGCATGTGTTAGGGCACCATCCGTTAGATGTTGTTGGATGGGATGGGTATTTATATCCGTGGGTCTTTAATGTGGAGGATTTTGAACCAATTACAGGTCGTATTCATCAGCCACCACCAGTACATCAAACATTCGAAGGGCATAATTTCGTCATTTGCTCTTTCGTACCGCGTTTATACGATTATCATCCAGAATCTATTCCGGCACCATATTATCATAGTAATGTGAATAGTGATGAGGTACTGTACTATGTAGAAGGTAATTTTATGAGCCGAAAAGGTGTAGAAGAAGGTTCAATTACGCTTCATCCAAGCGGGATCCCGCATGGGCCACATCCAGGGAAAACAGAAGCGAGTATAGGGAAGAAAGAGACACTTGAACTGGCTGTTATGATAGATACATTCCGTCCGCTTCGTATTGTAAAACAAGCACATGAGACGGAAGATGAAAAATATATGTATAGCTGGATTGAAGAGGGTTCATATACTGCGAAATAAGTAAAAAGAGGCATGCTCACTACGGGAGCATGCCTCTTTTATGGAATCGACATGTATAATAATACTAAAAAAAGTTATGAAAATATATATAGATATGATTGTCTGAATCTTTTTATCAAAAGGATGATAAGAGTATAGTATGTATCTCGATAGTTTTCTGTTTATTTCGACAAAAGTATTGACTAAAAAACATGCCGTGGGTAAAATGAAAAAAGTAAATTAAATTTTCAGAAAACTAAAATCATGGAGGAGCACAGTATGAAGCAAATTTTTCAAAAGAAGCCAATTTCAACGTTACTGCAAGAAAGTAAACAAAAGACATTATCGAGAACGTTAGGGGCACTTGATTTAACAATGCTTGGAATCGGAGCAATTGTTGGAACTGGTATTTTTGTTCTTACTGGCGTTGTAGCAGCGAAACATTCTGGACCAGCTATTATATTATCATTTGCTATAGCTGCATTAGCTTGTGCCTTTGCTGCATTTTGTTACGCTGAATTTGCTTCTTCAGTTCCTGTCTCAGGGAGTGTTTACACGTACACGTATGCGACGATGGGAGAAGTATTTGCCTTCTTAATTGGATGGGATTTAATGCTCGAGTATTTATTAGCCACATCTGCTGTAGCCAATGGATGGTCAGCGTATTTTCAATCGTTATTAAAGGGATTTGGGATTCATATTCCGACCATTCTCTCCTCGGCCCCTGGTACTGAAAAGGGTGGAATAATTGATTTACCTGCAGTTCTAATTATTCTAGTTATGACGGTTCTTTTATCTAGAGGTGTTCGTGAAAGTGCACGTGTAAATAATATAATGGTATTTATTAAACTAGCAGTTGTTCTCATTTTTATCTTCGCCGGATTTAATTATGTAAAACCTGAAAATTGGACACCTTTTATGCCATTTGGGTTAGATGGTGTAATGGCTGGAGCAGCTACAGTTTTCTTCGCATTCATTGGATTTGATGCTGTATCAACAGCCGCAGAAGAAGTGAAGCGCCCACAACGCGATTTGCCGATTGGAATTATTGCATCGTTACTAGTTTGTACGGTTCTTTACATTGTTGTTTCACTTATTTTGACAGGGATTGTTCCATACGGTCAGTTGAATATATCAGATCCAGTTGCTTTCGCACTTCAATTTATTGGACAAGATAGTTTGGCGGGAGTGATATCAGTAGGAGCAATTACAGGAATTACAACTGTAATGCTAGTTATGATGTATGGGCAAGTTCGTGTTTCATATGCAATGAGCAGAGATGGATTGTTACCGAAGCGTCTTGCTAAAGTTCATCCGAAATTTAAAACACCATTTTTAAATACATGGACAACAGGTATTATTGCAGCACTTATTTCAGGATTAATAGATTTAAATGTTTTAGCACATCTTGTAAATATGGGAACTTTGTCAGCATTTGCACTTGTAGCTGTTGCTGTCATTGTGATGAGACGAACTCATCCTGATTTACCAAGGGCGTTTAAGGCGCCGCTCGTACCATTTTTACCAGCATTAACAGTTATCTTTTGCTTATATTTGATGCTTCAATTATCAGCGACAGCTTGGATTAGTTTTGGTGTTTGGATGGTTATCGGTATAGTAGTTTATTTCGCCTATAGTAGAAAGCGTAGTGTTTTAAATAATAGTAAAAAAGAAGAAGATGTAGCAAATTTATAAATGGAAAAATCCATTCTAATTCTGTTAGGATGGATTTTTATTTTGAAAATTTACATTTTTCTGAATGTATTATAAGATAATTGTTGGCGAACTAAAGGGGTGAAAATGTGAAAAATACATGGCGTGAGTTAAGAGAGATGGATCGTAACGTATGGATTCGATTTATCGGTGAGACTTTGAACGGAATTGCGATGATGATGTTAATGCCTTTTTTTGCACTATATTTAAAAGATAAGGTAGATTCTTTATTACAAGTTGGGATTATTATGGCGCTTTCTCCAATTGCTGCAAGCTTTGGCTCGCTTATAGGCGGAAGAATAGCTGATATATATGGAAGAAAGCCAATTATGATATTTTCAATGGCGAGTAATGCGTTATTAATGCTCGGTTTTTTATTTATCGAAGGATTTATTCCATACGCTATTTTATCTATTTTTTTAGGGTTAAGTAATTCTTTATTTCATCCAGCAGCATCAGCGATGGTTGCAGATGTGACGGCGCCAGAAAAAAGAACAGAAGCATATGGTTTATTGCGAATGGGACACAATATTGGTGCTGCAATTGGACCGATAATGGGAGCATCAGTAGTTGTTTTATCAAAGAACCTCGTGTTTATTATTGCTTCATCCGCTATGTTGTTTTATGCGCTACTAGTGTTAGTACTTATTAAAGAAACAATGCCAAAAATTACGGATATGACGGAAAAAAATAAAGAGAAGGAATCCGGAGCAGTTTGGAAAATTTTAATGAGAGATAAGGCGTTAATGATTTATTTGTTAGCGGGGATCATTATTTCTATGGGGTTTTCTCAAACAGAAGGCATGTTACCGCTTCACTTTGATAACGAAATGAAGGATATTTTTGGAGTCAACAATCCATACCCATATTTAATGGCATTAAATGGTCTATTAGTTGTTTTATTTCAATTTCAAATTTCAAAATGGGCGACAGATAAACCTGTTGGAAAGACGATGTTATACGGTGCGTGTTTGTTCGGAATTGGTTTGTTTTTTATAGGATGGTTACCGAAGTGGTTTGGAGAATATGATACAAATGCTACAATTATTTTAATGACGTTAATGTTTGTTTATGCCATATATACGTTAGGCGAGATGATTATGTCGCCTGTACAGATGACGTTTGTAGCGAATTTGGCCCCTGAGCATTTGAGAGGAACCTATATGGGGGCGGCGAGTTTGCAGTGGATTACAGGAAGTGCATTCGGTCCACTTCTTGGTGGTTTTTTATTGGATCGTTTGCTTGGTCACTACTTATTTACAATTTTAAGTATAGGGTGTGTAGTTGCAGGCTTTGTATATGTTTCTTTAGATCGTCTTGTTGAGCAGAGGCAAAAAGATACGCCTACAAAACAGTCTTCTTAATAAAATGAAACTTTAATCAATGTTTTTTCACCCTCCACAAATGGTAGGGTAATATAGATGACATACACACAAAGTGGATTTCTACATATTTTAGGTGCATAACTAGATTAGATAGCAATTTTGCTTTAAAGTTTAATTTTGTTTAGGTGTGTAGAAATTAAAGAGAAAAAGTGTAGAAAACCAATAAGTGGTGTCTTTTAATTATTTGTGGAAGTTACATTTTATTTCAAATAGGAACTACCTATTTTTATAAAAAGTGCTAAAATAGAAAAATGAAAACAATTGGTTAGGGTGATTTCAGTGACAAAAATTAAATTAGGTTTATTATACGGTGGAAAATCAGCTGAGCATCAAGTTTCGTTACAAACGGCTCTTGCTGCTATTAAAGCATTAAATCAAGATAAATTCGAGATTCATCCAATTTATATTACAGAACAAGGCCAATGGATGCGTGGAGAGCGTATTGAAGGCGAAGTAACAAATGTTGAGGCATTACAAATGAGTGGGGAAGAGAATACAATTTCTCCTGTATCATTAAGTACAGAAATTATCCCAACGGCAACTTCTAAACAAGAAGATGCAATTGATGTTATTTTCCCATTATTACATGGACCGAATGGCGAAGATGGAACAGTACAAGGGTTATTAGAATTACTAAACATTCCATATGTAGGTAACGGTGTATTAGCATCATCTGCTGGTATGGATAAAGTTGTTATGAAAAATATCTTTGCAGAAGCTGGATTGAAACAAGCGAAATATGCATCTTTCATTCGTAGCGCATGGGAAAAAGATCGTGAAACAGCGTATGAAAAAGTAGAAGAAGTATTAGGATATCCTTGCTTCGTAAAACCAGCAAACCTTGGTTCAAGTGTTGGTATTAATAAGTGTAACGATCGTGAAGAGCTTGAGAATGCATTCGAAGAGGCATTCCAATTTGACCGTAAAATTATTGTAGAAGAAAATATTGTAGGTCGTGAAGTAGAAGTTGGTGTATTAGGTAATGATGAGCCGAAATGTTCAGTTGTAGGTGAAATTGTACCGAAAAAAGATTTTTATGATTACAAATCGAAATACATCGATGGTGATACAGCGTTAATTATTCCAGCTGAAATGATAGAAGAAGAGTCTAATGTAATTAAGCGAGATGCAATTATCGCATTCCAATCATTAGATGGTTCGGGCTTAACACGAGCTGATTTCTTCTTAACGAAAGATGGAGAAGTATATATTAACGAAGTAAACACAATGCCAGGATTCACGCCGTTTAGTATGTTCCCTCTATTATGGCAACATACAGGGTTACCGTATCCGGAATTAATTGAAGAGCTAATTCGCTTAGCGATTGAGCGTCACGAAGAAAAACAAAAAATTAAATATACAATCTAACAAAAAAGGAGGAAGCACTATTCGAAGGAATAGTGCTTCCTCTATGTAAGGAGTGTTTTCATGATAAATCGAACGTTAAAACAAGTAGAGCAGATGATAAATGGTACTGGATTAGCAGAGCAGTATGAGGGAATTACTATACAAGGAGTGTCTATTGATACGAGGAAAATTGAAAATGGAAATTTATATGTTCCAATTCAAGGTGAACGTTTCGATGGACATGCTTTTGTAGACAAAGCTGTTGAAAATGGGGCGATTGCTACATTATGGATGAAAGATGTAGAAAACCCACCTGAAAATCTTCCGGTTATTTTTGTAGAAGATACACTAGCAGCATTGCAAATGTTAGCGAAAAACTATCGTGATCAATTAGATGTAAAAGTTATTGGTGTAACGGGTAGTAATGGTAAAACATCTACGAAAGATATTGTAACAAGTATTCTTGCGACTAAATTTAAAGTTCAAAAAACAGAAGGTAATTTCAACAACCACATCGGTTTACCTCTTACTATTTTAAATTTAGAGGAAAATACAGAAGTAGCTGTATTAGAAATGGGCATGTCAAGCCGAGGAGAAATTGAATTTCTATCTAAGTTAGCTCGTCCTAATGCAGCTATTATTACGAACATTGGTGAGGCGCACTTAATGGATTTAGGCTCTCGTGAGGCGATTGCTGAAGCGAAGTTAGAAATTGTTACAGGTTTACAAAAGGGTGGCGTGTTCGTATATAATGGAGATGAGCCGCTATTAACGAATCGTGTTCCAGAAATGAATTTAGCAGCTGAAACAGTTACATTTGGTGATGCGAGAGCAAATGATTACTATCCAACTACTGTAACATTGCAGGCTACTGGGACACACTTTAAGATGAACAGGGATGAAACTTTGTCATTCTATTTGCCAGTACTAGGAAAGCATAATGTATATAATACGCTTGCTTCAATGGCAATTGCAAAATATTTTGGTGTAACGTGGGAAGAAATGAAACAAGGTTTAGTAACACTTCAAATGACAGGTATGCGTATGGAAATTGTAAAAACAGATAGTGGTTTAACAATTATCAATGATGCTTATAATGCTAGTCCAACAGCTATGGAAGCTGCGTTCCACCTAATGAATGGTTTAGATGGATTTGCTAAAAAAATTGTTGTGCTTGGTGATATGTTAGAACTTGGAAATCAAGAAGTGCAATTTCATTATGAAGTAGGTAAATTAATTGATCCAGCAAAAATTTCATATGTATTCACATATGGTAAATTAGGGGCTCAAATTGCTGAAGGTGCAAAAATTAATTTCCCTAAAGACCGTGTAAAAGCGTATGATAGTAAAGAAGAGTTAATAAAAGAGTTGCAAGCAGTAGTCGGTACGAAAGATGTTGTATTAGTAAAAGCATCTCGCGGCATGAAATTAGAAGAAGTAATTACGATGTTGAAATAATTGGTGTATATAAATAGGGATGATAGCCACGAAAATAGTGGAAACTTATAATAAGCGCTTACAGTAAACGATAAAAAAATAAAAGTAAAGAAAAAAGCTCTGAATATGAAATAAGGTAACAGTTGGGGTTTGCTTTTTACACCTACAAAACTTATAATTGATAAAGTGTAATAACGTTTAGAAGTATTTTCGTGAAGAATATACGCCCGGTTATATACGTAAGTATTCAGGAAAATGGCTTTTCCGCAAGTTCGGAAAACGCCTTTTTTTAAATGATAAGTATAGGATAGAAAAGGAGAAGTAACATTGACAACATTTCGAGAACTAGGATTAAGTGAGTCTTTACTACAATCTGTTGAAAGTATGGGCTTTGAAGAGGCTACGCCGATTCAAGCTGAAACAATTCCACATGCATTGCAAGGTAAGGATATTATTGGGCAAGCGCAAACAGGTACAGGGAAAACAGCAGCATTCGGATTACCACTATTAGATAAAGTGGATACAAATAAAGAAGCAGTTCAAGGTATTGTTATCGCGCCAACGCGTGAATTAGCAATTCAAGTTGGAGAAGAGCTATACAAAATTGGTAAACATAAACGTGTTCGTATTCTACCAATTTATGGTGGTCAAGATATTAACCGCCAAATTCGTGCTCTAAAAAAACACCCACACATTATTGTAGGTACGCCGGGTCGTATTTTAGATCATATCAACCGTAAAACACTTCGCTTACAAAACGTAGAGACTGTTGTTCTTGACGAAGCGGATGAAATGTTAAACATGGGCTTCATTGAAGATATTGAAGCGATTTTAACAGATGTGCCAGAAACACATCAAACATTATTATTCTCAGCGACAATGCCAGATCCAATCCGTCGTATTGCTGAGCGTTTCATGACTGAGCCTCAACACATTAAAGTAAAAGCAAAAGAAGTAACAATGCCAAACATTCAGCAGTTCTATTTAGAAGTGCAAGAAAAGAAAAAGTTTGACGTGTTAACACGCTTACTAGATATTCAATCTCCAGAGCTTGCAATCATATTCGGTCGTACAAAGCGTCGTGTTGATGAATTATCAGAAGCATTAAACTTACGTGGTTATGCAGCAGAAGGTATTCACGGTGACTTAACACAAGCGAAGCGTATGTCTGTATTACGTAAATTTAAAGAAGGTACTATTGAAGTTCTTGTTGCAACAGACGTTGCTGCACGTGGTCTTGATATTTCAGGCGTAACACATGTATACAACTTCGATATCCCACAAGATCCAGAATCATACGTTCACCGTATCGGTCGTACTGGCCGTGCTGGTAAAAAAGGTATTGCAATGTTATTTGTAACACCACGTGAATCAGGACAATTAAAAAATATCGAGCGTACAACAAAACGTAAGGTTGATCGTATGGACGCACCGACACTTGACGAGGCGTTAGAAGGTCAACAACGTTTAATCGCTGAAAAACTTCAAAGCACAATTGAAAATGATAACTTATCATACTACAAGCGTATTGCAGAAGAAATGTTAGAAGAGAATGATTCTGTAACAGTAGTAGCTGCTGCTTTAAAAATGATGACAAAAGAGCCGGATACAACTCCGATCGCTTTAACATCAGAACCACCAGTTGTTTCAAGAGGTGGCGGTGGCGGTTCTAAAAAACGCGGTGGTAACGGAAGTGGATACCGTGATGGTAACCGTAATCGTAGTCGTGATGGACGCGGCGGTGGCGATGGTCGTAACCGTGATCGCAATCGTGATGGACGTGGAAGCGGAAGTGGCGATGGTCGTAACCGTGATCGTAATCGTGATGGCGGTAGCCGTGATGCTGGTAGCCGTGATGGTAACCGTGGTCGTAAAGGTGAAGGTCGCCCTGGATCTTCAAATGGACGCGGCGAAAGAAAACATCATAGCCGTCCACAAGCTTAATAAAAAAGAGAATGCCCTTTGCTGGCATTCTCTTTTTTTATTTCTGTAATTGTGCATACTACATAGTAACTCGTATAGAAATGAGGTGCTATATGCTTGTAAGACTTGGGTATGTTGCGATGAGTGTACATTTGAAGAATGCTTCTCCATCTCAAACGATGACATATGCACAGTTTCAGCGGATTGATGATCGAGAGGCTGCAATTCGTAAACTTGAAAGAATCGCTAATTCGAATTTGGAAAATTGCTTACGGTTATTAAAACATAATAAAGGGCATGATATATCTTTCTTTCGACTTAGTTCCAAGCTTATTCCTTTAGCGAATCATGAGGATTTGTTAGATTGGAACTATATTCGTCCGTTAAAAGAAAATCTGAAAGAATTAGGTGAATATGCAATTCGTATGAATATGCGAATTGACTTCCATCCAGATCACTTTGTTGTACTAAATTCACCTGAGGAGAGTATTTTCAAACAATCTGTAAAGACATTGCAGATGCACAAAAAATTGTTAAAGGGTATGGGAATTGAACATAAGCAACGATGTGTATTACATGTGGGAGGAGGTTATAAAGATAAGGAGCTTGCATTAGAACGCTTTATAGAAAATTGGTCAACTGTTCCAAGAGGTATTCAAGAGATGATTATATTAGAAAATGATGACACGACCTTTTCTTTAGAAGAAACATTGTATTTAGGTGAGAAATTAGACATTCCAGTGGTGTTTGATTTGCACCACCATATGATGAATAATGACCAGGAAGATTGGCATGAAGATTGGGCGCGTGTTGTACATACGTGGGAATCGTCTTTGTTACCAGTTAAAATGCACATCTCCAGTCCTAGAGATGGAAAGAACCCGAGAGCACATGCAGATTTTATTGATGTAGATACTTTCTTATCTTTTTTGAAAAAGATAAAGGGGAGTGTTCCGCGAATTGATTGTATGATTGAGGCGAAGAAAAAGGACGAGTCTTTATTTCAACTAATGAGAGAGTTAAGTAAACAAACAGATGTGGAAATTATCGATGGTGCGAGCTTCTATATTAAATAAGCTCTGCGCCATCGTTTTTTTTGGTCCCGCTATTTGCCGGGCAGTAAGACTCCCGCCTCAAAATTCGGCGAATGCGAGGGAGTTAGGTGGGAGCCGGGCTGCCCGTAAAAGCCCGATTGGTGCGGGCTAATAATCAGTGGGGGATGGAAAATATCCCCACTGATTAAAGTTTCACTTTATTAAAAAAGGGGTGCACATGCCGCCGATTATTAAGCCGGTTAAATGGCTTATAGGATTGGCAGAGGGATTAAAGAAAGCAAATAGTAGTAATATAAGTATCATTATTGAAAAAATAGCGATGTCTCTTGGTTTTGAAGAATGATATCGACTATACAATAAAAATAATTGGGCGCCTAGTAATCCGAAAATACCACCAGATGCTCCGGCGTGAATATATTCAAGAGGCATAATAATATAAGAAGAAATATTCCCGAGAATGCCAGAAAGGAAAAAAATAATGATGAAAGAAAAGTGTCCTAGTTGTTTTTCGATAGAAGAACCAAATACAAATAAACAAATACTATTAGAAAGGAAATGTTGTAAGTCTACGTGTACAAGTAAGGAAGTTATGACACGCCACCATTCTCCTTTAGCGATATATTCATTGTAGGCTGCCAGGTGAAAGAGGGAAAAGTCGCTCAATATAATCATGACTAATTGTATAAGAAGTAAAGAAATGATAATCGGTTGTAAGGAAATGCGAGTGGATGGTATTAGCATGTTGTTAGTATCACTCCTTTTGCATCAGAAAGATTCTCTGTTATTCTTACAATATGAATGAAGAAAGCTAAATAGAAGAAGGGGATTTTGAAATGATTATAGGGATTGGAATCGATATTATTGAGTTAAATCGAATTGAAAAAATGCTAGATGGAAAGCTTAAATTTATGGAACGTATTTTAACTGAAAGAGAACGTGGTGTTGCCGAGGGGCTGAAAGGAAGTCGTCTTACAGAATTTGTAGCTGGAAGATTTGCAGCAAAAGAGGCGTATTCTAAAGCGGTAGGGACCGGTATCGGGAAAGAAGTGAGTTTTTTAGATATTGAAGTAAGGAATGATGATAGAGGTAAGCCGATTATCATTACAAATACAGAGCATATTGTTCATTTATCAATTAGTCATAGTAAAGAATTTGCCGTTGCTCAAGTTGTTTTGGAAAGCTCGTCACGCTAGTCTGCATATTTTATATCTTTGTCTCATATATTTGAGGTAGCGATAAGGAAGGCATATCTTCCATTCATTTATAGGGGCAAAGGGGCTGAAGTGATGAAAAGGCGTCTGTTTTTAGTTCTTGTCGGTTTATTGACCGTTTTTGTGTTGGCGGGTTGTATGGAAAAGAAACAAGAAGATGTTGTGAGAGATTTAGAAACGAAAGTTAAAAGTATGAAGAGTTATCAAGCTGAAGCGAAATTATCTATTAAAACAGGAAATGAACCTCAAGAGTACAATGTAGAAATTTGGCATAAAGAACCTTCGTATTATCGTGTGAATTTGCAGAATGCGAAAAAGGATCAGAGTCAAATTATTTTAAGGAATGATGAAGGTGTATTTGTATTAACACCGGCACTTAATAAGAGTTTCCGTTTTCAAAGTGATTGGCCGCAAAATAGTAGCCAGGCTTATTTATATGAATCACTTGTAAGAGATATTTTGCAAGATAAGAAAAATCTCTCTTTCGAGAAAACAGATAAGTATTATGTGTTTAAAACAAAAACAAATTATCAACATCAAAATATGTTGCCGAAACAAGAGATTAAGCTGAATAAAAGTGATCTAACGCCAGTTTCTGTGAAACTGATGGATAATGATCAAAATGTCCTTGTAAAAGTAGATTTCACTAAAGTAAAATTTGATGCAAAGTTTGATAAAGGTGCATTTGATACGAAACAAAATATGTCTAGAGCACAAGTGGATGTTCAGACGGCAGCGAAAGAAGACAAACCGTTTGCTATTTTGTATCCACGTGATACACCGCAAGGTATGACTTTGAAAGAGGAAGAAGAGTTGAAGACAGACAGTGGCAAGCGTGCAATACTCACATACACTGGAAGTAAGAAATCCTTTACTTTAATACAAGAAAAGTCAAAAGTTGCAGAGGCCTCATCGGCGGTAAGTGTAAGTGGAGAGCCGGTTGATCTTGGTTTCACGATTGGTGCATTGACGAAAGACTCTGTAACGTGGTCACATAACGGAGTAGAATATATGCTCGTGTCTAAAGGTTTAGAGCCGAATGAGTTGTTGATGGTTGCTCGTTCGGTTACAGCGAAGCAGGTGAAGTAAACTTCTTAGACGTGGTGATATATGTGCACCACGTCTTTTCTTAGTTTGAAGGTGGATTTCATAAAAGAAGCATATAAAAGAATAAGCTTCGCATATCGTGTATAAGGAAGTGTATTTATGGAAGAAGCGCCGTTTTACCGTGACACTTGGGTGGAAGTGGATTTAGATGCGATCTATAACAATGTTACGCATATTAAAGAGTTCATTCCAAGTGATGTAGAAATTTTTGCTGTAGTTAAAGCGAATGCATATGGGCACGATTATGTACCAGTGGCTAAAACCGCATTAGAAGCAGGGGCAACAAGATTAGCAGTTGCTTTTTTAGATGAAGCTTTAGTGCTTCGGAGGGCTGGTATTACTGCACCGATTTTAGTATTAGGTCCTTCCCCTCCTCGTGATGTAAATGTTGCTGCTGAAAATGATGTAGCATTAACTGTTTTTCAAAAAGAATGGGTAGAAGACGCGATAAAGCTCTGGGATGGTTCATCAATAATGAAATTCCATATTAATTTTGATAGTGGTATGGGGAGAATTGGAATACGCGAACGCAAAGAATTAAAGGGGTTCTTAAAGAGTTTAGAAGGCGCGCCATTTTTAGAGTTAGAAGGAGTATATACACATTTTGCAACATCCGATGAGGTTGAGACTTCTTACTTTGATAAGCAATATAATACGTTCTTGCAGCAGTTAAGTTGGTTGAAAGAATTTGGAGTGAACCCTAAATTTGTCCATACAGCCAATAGTGCTGCAACGTTAAGATTTCAAGGGATTACATTTAATGCAGTGCGAATTGGTATTGCGATGTATGGACTATCCCCATCTGTAGAAATACGTCCTTTTTTACCGTTTAAATTGGAACCGGCGTTATCACTTCATACGAAAGTTGCTCATATTAAGCAAGTGATTAAAGGGGATGGGATTAGTTATAATGTCACATACCGAACGAGAACCGAAGAATGGATTGCGACAGTTGCGATTGGGTATGCAGATGGCTGGCTTAGAAGATTGCAAGGGTTTAAGGTACTTGTAAACGGTGAAAGAGTACCGATTGTAGGGCGAGTGACAATGGATCAATTCATGATACATCTTCCTTGTGAAGTGCCACTTGGTACGAAAGTTACACTCATTGGGAGACAAGGTGATGAGTATATTAGTGCTACCGAGGTTGCTGAATATTCCGGGACTATTAATTATGAAATTATTGCAACGATAAGCTTCCGTGTACCGAGAATATTTATACGACACGGTAAAGTTGTAGAAGTAATCAATTATTTGAACGATATATAGAAGGAGGTATTATTACTCAGCATCTCGTCATTTGGAGGAGTTTCACTAATAAAGAATAGGCTCTTTTTCGCTGGGGAGCTTCTTTTTATACTTGTTATTAATATAAGTTGCAATGGAATATTACTGAAGGATTGCTTTATTTCTTGTTTGAAAGGGATAAAAAGTAAAAGAAGATGAATGTTTTATTTATGAATTGGAAAACATAAGCAAGGAATAAGGAAGTCTTTGCAACAGGCTCCATACAATGGTATTATTACAATAGGTGTCATATATATATTTGGGTGTGTAGTTGACGGTGGAGGTGTATTTTTGTGTCCGAATCAAGTGTAACTACTGAAATCGTGGTTCGGTTGCCAAAGCAAATGGTAACGGAATTGGACGGAATTGGAAAACAAGAGAATAAGAATCGCCATGAACTAATTTGCCAGGCAACACAACTGTTATTGCGTCAACATAAGACGAAGAAACGCTACCAACATGAATCAATGCGACGTGGGTACATTGAAATGGGAAAAATTAATCTTGGTATTGCATCTGAAGCTTTCTTAGCAGAGTATGAAGCAGCTCATACAGTAGAACGCTTAGTTAGCGGGGGGTAATATTTTGATTGTAAAACGCGGCGACGTGTATTTTGCAGACCTTTCCCCAGTTGTTGGTTCTGAGCAAGGAGGCGTTCGTCCGGTTCTTGTCATTCAAAATGACATCGGAAATCGTTTTAGTCCGACTGTGATTGTAGCGGCTATTACTGCACAGATTCAAAAAGCGAAATTACCCACTCATGTGGAAATTGATGCGAAAAAGTACGGTTTTGAGAGGGATTCTGTTATTTTACTTGAGCAGATTCGAACAATCGATAAGCAACGCTTAACGGACAAAATCACTCATTTGGATGAAGTGATGATGAGTCGTGTAGATGAAGCGTTACAAATTAGTTTAGGACTAATAGATTTTTAAATCGGCAGTTTAAGTTGCTCTCTTTACAGGGCAACTTTTTTTTATTATAGAGGAGGTTACGGTTGGATATGGAAATGGTAGATAATCGACAAGGGTTAATGAAAATGTTAGTGAAAGAATTAGGCTTTACAGAAAAGCAAGTTCGTCATGTTATTCAATTAACAGAAGAAGGTAACACAGTTCCATTTATCGCTCGTTACCGAAAAGAATGGACAGGGTCTCTTGATGAGGTGCAAATTCGTGCAATCTTAGAAAGATGGCAATATATGATGCAACTAGAAGATAGGAAAGAAGAGGTTCTTCGTCTTATTGGTGAAAAGGGTAAACTAACCGAAGAGTTGCGTCGTCATATTGTTGCTGCAACAAAACTTCAAGAAGTAGAAGACCTATATCGTCCATATAAAGAAAAAAGAAGAACGAAAGCTACAATTGCTAAAGAAAAGGGATTAGAACCGTTAGCTGAGTGGCTATTATTATATAAAAAAGAAAATCCAGCAGAGAAGGCTATGGAATTTGTTAATGCAGAAAAGGAAGTGGCGTCTGCAGAAGATGCGTTGCAAGGTGCGCAGGATATTATTGCGGAACTTGTTTCGGATAATGCGGCATATCGTAGTTGGATTCGCAATACTACTTTCCGAAAAGGGATTATGTCTTCATCTGTAAAAGATAAAGAAAAAGATGAAAAGAATATATATGAAATGTATTATGGCTATGAAGAACCGTTGCAAAAAGTAGTGCCGCATCGTGTACTAGCTATGAATCGTGGTGAAAAAGAAGACGTATTAAGAGTTTCTGTTATCACGCCAATTGAAGAAATTCTTCAGTTTTTACATAAAAAAATGATTCTTGATGAAGCTTCTAAAAGTGCGCATTATGTACAATTAGCGATGGAAGATGGATATAAGCGATTAATTCAACCTTCAATAGAAAGAGAAATTCGTAAAGAATTAATGGAAACGGCCGAAGAACAAGCGATTCATATTTTCTCTGAGAATTTACGTAATTTATTATTACAACCTCCGATGAAAGGGAAAGTTGTGTTAGCGGTAGATCCAGCATATAGAACCGGTTGTAAATTAGCTGTAGTAGATGATACAGGGAAAGTTCTTCACATAGATGTTATTTATCCGCATCCGCCTGCTCGTAAATATGAGGATGCAAAAACGAAAATCATTTCAATTATAGATAAATATGAAGTTGAAATGATAGCGATTGGAAATGGTACAGCTTCGAGGGAAACGGAAGAATTTATAGTAGATGTATTACAAAATGTAGAGCGAGATGTATTTTACATTATTGTAAATGAAGCGGGTGCTAGTGTGTACTCAGCATCTGATGTAGCTCGCGAGGAGTTTCCAAATTTACAGGTTGAAGAAAGAAGTGCTGTTTCAATTGGGAGACGTCTACAAGATCCGCTTGCAGAGCTTGTGAAAATTGACCCTAAATCTGTTGGAGTGGGGCAATATCAACATGATGTATCTCAAAAGAGATTAAATGAATCATTAACATTTGTAGTAGAGACGGCAGTTAACCGAGTTGGTGTTAATGTAAATACAGCTTCAGTTGCATTGTTGCAATATGTTTCGGGATTATCAAAAACAGTTGCGAAAAATATTGTAGCTAAGCGTGAGGAAGATGGGAAATTCACGAAGCGTACTGAATTAAAGAAAATCCCACGTTTAGGTGCAAAAACATATGAACAATGTATCGGGTTTTTACGTATATTAGAAGGAGCGAATCCGCTAGATCGCACAGGGATTCATCCAGAACAATATAAAAATGTTGAATTGCTATTGAAGAGCTTAGGGTTATCAAAGAATGATGTGGGGAAACCAAACTTGCAAAAGAGTTTCGAAGGAGTAGATATTTCTAAATTATCTCAAGAGACGGAGATTGGTGAGCCGACATTAGTTGATATTATGGATGCTTTAATTAGCCCGGAGCGAGATATGAGGGATGAGTTGCCAAAGCCACTTCTGAAAAAAGGGATTTTAAAATTAGAAGATTTAAAGCGTGGTATGGAATTAGAGGGAACGATCCGCAATGTTGTTGATTTCGGTGCCTTTGTTGATATTGGTGTGAAGCAAGATGGTTTAGTACATATTTCTAAACTAAGCAAACAATTTGTAAAGCATCCATTAGATATTGTATCCGTGGGACAAATTGTAAAGGTATGGGTAGATGATATTGATACGAAAAAAGGTCGTGTTGCATTATCAATGTTACCGATTGAATAGTAAGAAAAGAGAGCAGATGAAACTGCTCTTTTTTTATGAACTGGAAGGTTTAATTGATTATGAGCTTTGATGTATTTTACTATAATAAAACCAGCATTCATTTAGTAACTTGATTTGATACCGGTTTTTCTCAAAATATGCACGTTGCATTTGCTTCTTTAGCCACGTGGGCATAGGAATCCCTCCTTGTTTAATCCTGCTCTCAAAAAAAGTAGCTCCTTTTAGTTAAAGTAACTTTGATGAGAGGTTGGTGAGTGGATTTCTAGCAATGCTGCATTTTTAGAAATCACGCTTCTTGAATGAGGATGGGTATATGTACTATTTACTATATGTATAAGAAGGGAGAAAAGTGTGGAAATATTTTTTAGTTTAGGAGGAATGAGAATGGATGAGCAAGAAATTCAGAGGTTAGTGGAAGAGGTATCGTTACAGTGCTTTGGAATGCCGTTTTTACATAAAGCGATGTTTAATAGTAGGTTACGTACAACTGGTGGGCGCTATCTATTGAAGAATCATAATATAGAATTGAATTATCGATATTACGAAGTATATGGAGAAGAAGAGTTAGTCGGGATTGTTAAACATGAACTTTGTCATTATCACTTACATATCACAGGAAAAGGGTATAAGCATCGAGATAGAGATTTTCGTGAGTTATTAAAGAAAGTAGGTGCACCACGTTTTTGTAAACGAATGATTAGTGAGGAGGAAACGAGAGTTTCTATGTATGAATGTATGGGGTGTTCTTTTCAATATGTAAGAAGGCGTCAAATAAATACACAAAGATATGTATGTGGAAAGTGTAAAGGACAACTAAAACTGGTAGTGAAAACATCTTGACAGTGAAAACGCAATCCAGTATATTATAAACATGTCACGTTTGCGCAAGATGTTGTGAAAAAACTTCTTGACTTACGATGAGAATTTTTATAAGATACAAATTGTCTTCATTATTCCGCAGTAGCTCAGTGGTAGAGCTATCGGCTGTTAACCGATCGGTCGTAGGTTCGAGTCCTACCTGCGGAGCCATACAGAGAAGTACCCAAGTGGCTCAAGGGGCTCCCCTGCTAAGGGAGTAGATCGCTAACGCGGTGCGAGGGTTCGAATCCCTTCTTCTCTGCCATACATATTGGCCCGTTGGTCAAGTGGTTAAGACACCGCCCTTTCACGGCGGTAACACGGGTTCGAATCCCGTACGGGTCACCACTTCGGAGGATTAGCTCAGCTGGGAGAGCACCTGCCTTACAAGCAGGGGGTCGGCGGTTCGATCCCGTCATCCTCCACCATATAAATTATATAAATAATATTATCGCGGGGTGGAGCAGTACGGTAGCTCGTCGGGCTCATAACCCGAAGGTCGCAGGTTCAAATCCTGTCCCCGCAACCAAATGGTCCCGTGGTGTAGTGGTTAACATGCCTGCCTGTCACGCAGGAGATCGCCGGTTCGACCCCGGTCGGGACCGCCATTTTAACTTCTGCTATATAGCAGTTGTTTTTTATTGGACATTATGGTAAAATAACATTTGTCTTTGAAAAGAAGATAACTATTTCGATGGGCTATAGCCAAGCGGTAAGGCAACGGACTTTGACTCCGTCATGCGCTGGTTCGAATCCAGCTAGCCCAGCCATTTACGAGCCATTAGCTCAGTTGGTAGAGCATCTGACTTTTAATCAGAGGGTCGAAGGTTCGAATCCTTCATGGCTCACTTTTGTTTTTTCCGCGCGGTCGTGGCGGAACGGCAGACGCGCTAGGTTGAGGGCCTAGTGGGGGAAACCCCGTGGAGGTTCAAGTCCTCTCGGCCGCATCAAAAAATCTTTTAAAAAGTACTTGCATTTGAAAATGTAGTATGGTAAGATAATTGAGTCGCCAAAATACAACGACGAAAAAACATCATGAATAAGCGCCCGTAGCTCAATTGGATAGAGCGTTTGACTACGGATCAAGAGGTTAGGGGTTCGACTCCTCTCGGGCGCGCCATAACGGGAAGTGGCTCAGCTTGGTAGAGCACCTGGTTTGGGACCAGGGGGTCGCAGGTTCAAATCCTGTCTTCCCGACCACGCGGGTGTAGTTTAGTGGTAAAACAAGAGCCTTCCAAGCTCTGGTCGAGAGTTCGATTCTCTTCACCCGCTTTTAGTTCTTTGAAAACTGAACGAAACAAACAACGTGAACGTCAATTTTTATTTTTAGATGCTAGACAAACTAACTTTATTGGAGAGTTTGATCCTGG